>JAZNTT010000057.1:0-38894 GCA_045591885.1 Eubacteriales bacterium
GATGAGGTTGCCTCATCAAGAATGAGAATATCAGGTGAAGAAAGGAAGGCTCTTGCAATGGTGATAAGCTGTCTCTGACCTACGCTGAGGTTTGAGCCGTCTTCTTCAAGGATTGTATCGTATCCGTCGGGAAGCAGAGAAACAAATCTGTCAACCTTAGCAGCCTTGGCAGCCTTCAGAAATTCCTCCTGTGTTGCCTTGTCGTTGCCGTACATAATATTTTCTCTTATAGTACCCTCGAAAAGCCATGTGTCCTGAAGCACCATTGTAAAGGAACGGCGCAGAGAATCACGTGTGATCTCGTATATGCTCTTGCCATCGAGAAGAATGTCACCCGACTGCGGATCGTAGAAACGCATAAGCAGGTTAGCAATAGTTGTTTTACCTGCTCCTGTCGGACCTACAATAGCAACAGTACTTCCGGGCTTGACATCAAGCGAAAAGTCGCTTATAACCGTCTTATTTTCCTCGTATCCGAACTTTATGTTTTTGAACGTAACGCCGCCCTTTACGTCATAAACCGTGACGGCGTCAGAGGTGTCAGTTTTTTCGGGTGATTCGTCAAGAACTCTGAATATTCTTTCGGCTGCCGAGGTTGCAGACTGCAGGTCAGCAATAATGTTGGCGATTTCACCGACAGGACCGGAAAAGCGTCTTGAATACTGGATAAATTCAGAAATGCCGGAAAGGGTAATACCGCCCATAATGTAAAGAATGGTTCCAAACATGCTGACGAGCGACATTGACAGATTGCTGATGAAGTTTACGCCGGGACCGATTACGCAGCCCTGAAATTCCGCTTCGAAGAATGTAGAAACAGCTTCGTCGTTGCGATTGTTAAATCGGCGGATTATCACTTCTTCTCGGTTGTACGCTTTTATGGTTTTTTGACCGGAAAGCATCTCTTCGGCGTATCCGTTAAGCTCACCAAGCTTTGCGGACCTTTTTCTGAACAGCGGTCTGACCTTCTGCGAACGGTATTTTATAAACCATATCGAAATAGGAAGTGTAATCACAAAAACAAGAATTAACGGCGGTGAGATTACTATCATCATTGTAAAGGAGCCGATGATTGTTATTGCGCTTGTAATTATGTGAAGAAGGTCTGTTGAAAGAGAGGTATTGATTGTGTCAATATCGTACGACAGACGGCTAACAATGTCACCTGTTTGATTCTTGTCAAAATAGCTTATCGGAAGCGTGAGTAGATGTGAAAACACCTGATTTCTCATGTTGAACGATATTCTCTTGCTCAAACGAAGCATGATTATCGAGTTGAAATATGACAGTAAAGAGGACACGATATAAAATACCGTCATGAGTGAGCAGAAGAATATTACCGTATCAAGATCAACGTTTCCGCGACCGCCCTCAACCGCCTTTATTGCTCGTCCCGACAGCATAGGTCCCGCAAGTGACAAAGCACTTGATATCGTAACGAGTATCATAGATGCGATAAATAGGCATTTTTGGGACCAAAGATAAGGGAAAAGCTTGCGGAGAACCGCCCATTTGATCGTTGGCTTGGTTTGAGTGTTATTATTTGGCGTCATTGTGTCTCACCTCCAATTTGAGAAAGTGAGATCTCGCGGTATATATCGCAGGATGAAATCAGCTCGTCGTGAGTACCGTCACCTACAACCTTTCCGTCATCGAGAACAAGTATTCTGTCAGCGTGAGAAATAGAGCTTACGCGTTGAGCAACGATTACCTTGGTTGCATTAGCATAGCTTTCCCGCAAATGCGAGCGAAGCGTTGCGTCGGTTTTATAATCGAGGGCGCTCGAAGAGTCGTCAAGAATAAGTATATCGGGTTTGCCCGCAAGAGCGCGTGTAATGAGAATGCGTTGCTTTTGTCCGCCGCTGAAATTTGTACCCTTAGTGTTCACCCAATGGTCCACTCCGTCTCCAAGTGTTGATACAAATTCCGATGCGCATGCATTATCAAGGGCTAATGTCATTTCATCTTCGGAAATGTCTCGCCCGAACGATACGTTATCAAATAAGGTTCCCGCATAAATGAAATCGTTTTGAAGAACCGTTCCGAAGCGCGAACGTAGCTCCTCGGATGTTAATGACCTGATATCATGACCGTCAATCAGAACCGTGCCTTTGTCCGGATCGTAAAAGCGGAGAAGCAGCTGAATAAGAGTGGATTTGCCGCTTCCGGTTGCACCGATTATTCCGAGCGTCTGTCCTTTTTTTAGTGTGAATGAAATATCGCTGAGGTTTTCTTTAGCACCGTTATATGAAAACGATACGTTGCGAAACTCAATATAAGTGTCGGTGTTTTCCCGTTCGCCCTTCGGTAAATAATCAATATCAGGCTCGATATCGCATATTTCTGAAATTCTTCCCGCAGATGCCGCACCCTTTGAGAACATTGTAAAAATTCTCGTTATGTTAAGCATGGCGTTAAGTATGATTGTAAAGTAGGACATGAATGCTATGATCATGCCCGCCTCAGCATGTCCGTCGTTAACTCTTAGTGCGCCAACAAGTATTACTGCTGCCATACCAATATTGAGAAACGCATTCATAAGCGGTGTTGTCAAAGAAATTACGTAACCTGACTTAAGCTCCGCTTCATTAAGACGTTTGTTTTTATCGTCGAACTTCTTATTCTGATGACCTACACGGGAAAGTGCCTTTATAACCCGTATGCCCTGAGCACTTTCTCTTACAGTTCCGACCATATCGTCGGTGCGTTCCTGCACCTTCTTAAATAGCGGAATACCTTTTTTTGACACTATAACAACAGCAGCCGTAATAAAGGGAAGTACAGCAAGAAGAACAAGGCAGAGCATCGGCTCCATTGAAAATGTAATTATAATTCCGCCAATGAGAAGAATTGGCGCCCGCACGCCGAGACGCTGTACCATGCCGATTGTATGATGGACGTTATAAGTATCTGATGTCAGTCGAGTTTCAAGAGTCGGTATAGTTATCTCGTCTATCTGCCTTGAGGACAAATAAGAGATTTTTCTGAAGAGATCGCTTCTTATTTCTCTTGTTGTGTCGCGCGCGACAGCACATGCCAAACGATTAGCAATAATGTTGCCCACAAGACCTATGAGTGCACAAAGCAGCATCAGTCCGCCGAAGAGAACAACTGTCTTGATGTTTTCCGTAGGAACAACGTTGTCGATAATGTGCTCAAGAATATACGGAATCAAAAGGTCAACGACCGTTCCTATAATCTTAATGACAAGACCGATGAACATCATAGGATAATGAGGACGAAGATATTTCATTATGAATTTCATCTTACACCTCGAATATATATTGTATCAATTATACTACATATACCTTTTGATGTCAAGAAACGAAAGAATGTTGACAAATCATGATGTATAAGTTAGAATTATAGCGAAGAAAGGGGTAGAACGATGACAGATCTGTATATAAACGGAAACAAAATTCAAATAAGGCATTTCGATACGCTTCCGTCAACAAACACCCTTCTTAAAGAGGAGTGCAAAAGAGGCGCACCTAATTATTGCACGGTAATTGCCGACTGTCAGTCAGGCGGAAGAGGCAGACTCGGGCGAACCTTCTTTTCTGACTACGGCGGGCTGTATATGAGCTTTCTATTTCGAAATCTCGATGATATTGACTTAACGCGCATAACTGCGGTTGCAGGAATTTCGGCGGCAGAAGCGATTGAAGCTGTATACCGTGTTAAGTGCGGTATAAAATGGGTAAACGATCTGATTTATAACGAAAAAAAGGTCTGCGGGATATTGGCTGAGGGGGTCATATCGGATAGCGGTGAAATTGAAGGTATAGTTATTGGCATCGGTATAAACATTGTACCTCCCTCAAACGGGTTTAACAATGAAATTAAAGGCATAGCGGGTGCCGTATCGGATCATTATACGCCAGAAGACCGTGATCTTTTAGCAAAAGAAATTCTTGAGCGATTTGACTACAATATTGTTTCATCTGAAGTAATTAACAAATACCGTTCGCTTTCAATGGTGATAGGAAAAGAAATAAGTGTACTCTCTCAAACTGGGACGTATATCGCAAAAGCTGTAGATATAGATGATAGTTTCGGTCTTACGGTTATTACGGATGATGGCAAGAAGAAAACGCTCCGCAGCGGTGAGGTAAGCATAAGAACAAAATAACCGACGGTTGACCGTCGGTTATTCTTTATATCAGCGAACAGAATATCATAAGTATCCCAAGGAATGTGAAGTTGATAGCGGAAAACATAATAAAATACTTTTTCACTCCGCTTGGATCGACTGATTGATACTGTCTGAAAGTGATCAGCGAAGCAAGGGAAGCAATTAGCGTTCCTGCACCGCCGATGTTTACGCCGAGCAAAAGCTCACGGTAATTTGTTGTGAATTCAGAAAGAAGAATTGCTGACGGCACGTTACTTATAACTTGACAGGAGAGGGAACTGACAATGAGCGCGTTTTTGTTCATCAGACCCGAAAGCACTCTGCTTATCGCATCTATCCTCGCCATATTACCTGCAAATATAAAGAAGCAAACAAAGGTAAACAGCAGTCCGTAATCGACGTCTTTAAGCGCTTTTTTATCGAGAACTATCATTGCGGCAGGAATAAGGATCAATCCAATGATAAACGGAACAAGTCTGAACACTATAAGGAGTGAGAAAGCAAACAGTACTATGTATGCAACCGTTTTTTTGAGCGGGAGCTTAGTCTCACATTCGCAGTTTAGCTCAACCTTTTCGTTTTTTACAAAAATAAATACCGAAAGAAGGATCAAGGTAATCGAAAGAAGAAACGGCGGGAGCATAATGAGGGTGAATTCCGCGGTCGGAATACTGAATTTGTTATAAAGGAAAAGGTTTTGAGGGTTTCCAAAGGGAGTTACCATACCGCCAAGGTTAGCAGCAATATTCTGCATAATAAAGGTGTAGCAAAGATACTTTTTGTTTCCCGTTTCAGCGAGAGCGATGTATCCGAGAGGAAGAAACGTAATAAGCGCCATATCGTTCGCTATCAGCATTGATCCGATAAACGTAATCATAAGAAGCAATATAACCGTTTTTCTTGTGCTTCCGGCAAGTGAAACGAGCTTTCTTGCGACAACCGTAAAGAATCTAATGTTCCTTAGCCCGCAAATAACAGCAAGAGTACAGAATAAACATGTGAGCGTTCTGAAATCGAGATACGACAGATACTTCGAGTCGGGAGGAACAATCACCGATGAAATGAGCGCCGCAAAGAGAGCGACGATCAAAACAACGTTTTGCTTAATGAAATATGTAATTTTATGAATGTCAAGTTTTTTTCTTAGCGGTCTGTGAACAATCATAATATAACTCCTATCAAAATCTTTGAAAATTATAACAAAATGCGGAAAGCTATTCAAGTGTAAAATTCTACAATGTTTAACAAGTATATTATTGATTTTTGCATCAAAAGTTGTATAACTACACTCAAAAGCTAATGGGCAAAATATGGTATTATCAAAAAAGCAAATCGTGCATAGATAAAGCAAAACAACGCACCACGAGCGTGATTTTGTTATTGCTTTGTATACAAATCGTTAAAAAATTATTGACATCTCTTTTGAACTGTGATATAATTCCAACAGTTACTTTTTAGTAAATCTATTTTATTTGGAGGACACATTATGTTCTGTAACAAATGCGGAAAAGAACTTTCCGATAATGCTACCTTCTGTTCCGGTTGCGGGAATCAGGTAGGTGCAGCTCCCGCAGCAGCTCCCGCTGCCGCTAATTCTTCGCTTCCCCCCATTCTTTCTCGTTTTATCAGCCAGATCACCAATTTCTTTACAAAAAAGGATCCTGTTGGCGTAGTTGCAAACTCTGCTAAGGACAGCAGCTTCTCCGGCGTTATCCTTGCAGTTATCGGCATTCTTCTCTTTGCTGTAAGCGCGATGGTTAACGTAAACCAGGGTATGCTTTCGTACTATAAGGCGGGATACGGCGATGACTGGAGCAAGGAATTTGAAAAGCTCATCGTTAAGAGATTCCCGACGGGAACTTCTTTCGGTATGTTCCTTCTTCTTGCGGTCGTAGTATTTGCAGTAGCATCCGTTATGGTCTACCTTGCAACTACAAAGGTTGCAAAGAAGCAGATTAGCTTCAGCGGAGCTATGAACGTTGTCGCTTATGCTTCGATTCCTATGATTGCCGTTTCTATTGTCAATATGCTTCTTGGTCTCATTTGGTTTCCGCTTACCGCGATCTTCATGCTCGCAGCACTTTGCGTAACCGTTGCTATCATCGGAGCTTCTATTGATAAGGTTTCTGAAGGTCAAAAGCCCCTTACTGTTAAACTTCTCGTATTTGCAGTAACCGCAATCGTGGCATTCATATTCCTCTGGATTGCTCTCAAAAGCATCAATAATCTTGAGGATAAGGAAGGTGCAATTTCCGCACTTATCAACAACTTCATCGTAAAACTTGACTAATTACAGGAAGAAAAGCAGTCGCTTCGGCGACTGCTTCTTTCATTTAGGTTTGCTTTTGAATATCAAAGATACTGTAAGTCCCATAAATATCGCGGCTGTTATTCCGCCTGCTGCCCCCGTGATGCCACCTGTGATTGCTCCGATCAGCCCGTCCTTGTCGACTGCTTTCTTTACTCCTTCAGCAAGGCAGTATCCGAAACCCGTAAGAGGCGTTGTCGCTCCGTTTCCCGCAAATTTGACGAGCGGTCCGTACAAACCTATTCCTGTAAGAATGACCCCTATTACCACGTACGAAACAAGTATGCGCGCGGGTGTGAGCTTGGTTTTGTCGATCAGTATTTGTGCAATCGCGCAAAACACTCCGCCGACAAGAAACGCGATTAGAAGTCGTCCTTCAACTGTATTCATAGACATTTCTCCTTAGTTATTCTGACAAGATGTGCGATACCCGGAATGGTTTTTCCCTGTAGTATTGCCATCGGTGACATGAGCGCGCCCGTTGCAACGTAAAGAATATCTCTCATTTCACCGCGTTCAAGCTTTGGTAAAATATATGAGGATAATACCGATGCGGAGCATCCGCACCCCGAGCCGCCTGCGTGAACGTCCTGTCTTTTTCGGTCGTAAATAATAAGTCCGCAGTCACTATAGTTTTGAGTCATATCATAGCCGTATTCGCCCATTTTCTCAGTTACGATAGAATGTCCCTCAAACCCAAGATCCCCCGTGAAAATACCGTCAAAATCACCTGGAACCATGCCTGATTCATCAAAATAACGCTTTAACGTGTCAATAGCCGCCGGAGCCATTGCCGCGCCCATGTTAGCCGAGTCGCTTATCCCTTCGTCTCGTATTATTCCGGGAAGAACCTCGGTTATATATGCACCATCACCGTCTCCTAAAATGAATGCACCCGCACCTGTTACAGTCCATTGTGCGGTTGGCGGCCTTTGACCGCCGTACTCGACAGGATATCTGAACTGACGTTCGGACGAACAGTTATGAGACGAGGTTACGACAGCGGCCGTCTTAAGGGTTGGCGATGAGTTTAGAAATAAGGTTGCGAGCATAAGCCCCTCAGCAGAAGTTGAGCAAGCGCCGTACAGACCAAAGAACGGAACCCCGGCATCGCTTAAACCGTAGTTTGAGCTTGAACATTGGTTTATAAGATCACCTGCAAAAAGTCCGTTGAGATTTTGGGGATCAGTTCCCGACTTTTTCAGCGCGATATTTAATGCTATATGCTGCATTTCGCTTTCAGCCAGTTCCCAGGTCTTTTGACCGAATCTGTCGCTTTCGTCGTGAAAATCAAATAGCTTCCCAAGAGGACCCTCGTGCTCCTTGTTTCCGACGGCACTTGCATGACCGATTATGCTCGGGCATTTCTTAACGCGAATAATTCCTTTACGCATGTTAATTCTCCAAAACAGTTTTTAATAATATTTCCGAAACAAGTCCAAATATACAAAAAACAAGGACCGAAGTCCTTGTTAATGTTTTTCATTGTTATTCCTCTGAATGTATTTACGTAATGATAAATATATGTTAAAACAATAATACTATTTTTGATGAATAAGAATATTCACGACCTGAATTCAGAAAAGAAAATAACAGCCGAGATGGCTGTCATTTATCCTTCAGCTTTTCAAACAGACTCTTGATTCTGCCTTCTTTATCCTTACGCAGTTCAGACCGCAAAGAAAAGCTCGCTTCAATAACGTCGCGCTCGTCGACCTCGGGAAGAGAAGACAGCGGTATACTGTAGGTGTTTTCGTTTTCGTCTATGCATACTGCATAATCTCCCTCAATGCGGTCAACTGTAAGAATAATATGTCTTCACTCCCTTGAAATAATGTAAAAACTGTGTTATAATAATATTATATCAGCGTTTTAATTGCTTGTCAATAATCATCAGGCGGTAAGTTATGAATAACATCAAAACCGAGATAGATAATCTGAGAAAGACTCTTGAGCATCATTCTTATAAATACTACGTCGAGGACAGCCCCGAAATTTCGGACTATGAATACGACGCTCTTTTTCGCCGTCTTCAGGATCTTGAAAAAGAGTATCCGCAGTTTGACGATCCTAATTCTCCAACTAAGCGTGTCGGCGGTATTGCGCTTGATAAGTTTGAAAAGGTGACGCATACTGTACCCCTCGGAAGCTTATCTGACGTTTTTTCGTTCGACGAGCTGAGAGAATTTATGGCGGATAAGGAAAACGACGAGTTTTCGGTCGAAGCAAAAATAGACGGACTCTCCGTTGCTCTGCGCTATGAAAACGGCATGCTCGTTCGCGGTGCAACGCGCGGAAACGGCGTTGTAGGCGAGGACGTAACGTCTAATATCAGAACCATACGCAGTATTCCGCTTATGATTCCTTATACGGGAACGCTTGAGGTGCGCGGCGAAGTGTATCTGCCTCGCGCGAATTTTGAGAAGCTCAACAAAAAGCGTGAAGAGAGAGGCGAAGCTCTATTTGCTAATCCTCGTAATGCGGCTGCAGGATCGCTCCGTCAGCTTGATTCAAAAATCGCGGCTGAGCGCGGTCTTGACATCTTCATTTTCAATCTTCAATACTGTGATAAAACCTTTGATAAGCACGATGAATCCCTTGAATTCATACGTGAGCAGGGCTTTAAGGTCATTCCGCTTATTAAAACTCTTAAGGGAAGCGACGCCGTATGCGACATGATAAAGCATATCGGTCAGCTTCGCGACGAGCTTGCTTACGATATCGACGGTGCAGTCGTTAAGGAAAATTTCCTTTCGCGCAGAGTCGAGCTTGGCGAAACCGCAAACACGCCTAAATGGGCGGTAGCGTATAAATATCCGCCCGAAAGAAAGCTTACAAAGCTTACCGATATCGTTATTCAGGTCGGAAGAACGGGCGCGCTCACGCCTAACGCGGTTCTTTCTCCCGTCCGCCTTGCAGGAACGACGGTAAGCCGAGCAACCCTTCATAACATCGACTTTATAACCGAGAAGGATATACGCATCGGCGATAGCGTATACGTTCAAAAGGCTGGCGACATTATTCCCGAGGTCGTTTCTGTCGAGAAAAAAGACCGCGATGGCACGGAGGTTGCATACGAAATGCCGAAGACCTGTCCGTCTTGCGGAGAACCGGTCTCACGCGACCCCGACGAAGCCGTCGTTCGCTGTACCAACGTGAGCTGTCCTGCGCAGATAGTGCGTACGATATCCTACTTTGCTTCCCGTCCGGCAATGAACATTGACGGTCTCGGTGAGGCGGTTGTAACCCTGCTTATTGACAACGGTCTTATTAAAAACGTCGCTGATATTTATTATCTTGATCCTTCTGAAATTGCGAAGCTCGAAAGAATGGGTGAAAAGTCTGCCGAAAATCTGATTTCGGCGATTAATGAGTCAAAAACCCGCGGTGCAGACCGACTCCTTTCGGCGTTTGGTATTCGTCAGGTCGGCGAAAAGGCTGCAAAGAATATAATTAACGTCTATCCCGATATTGATATGCTTTTCGACCTTACTGCTGAGCAGCTTGCTGAGGTTGACGATATTGGCATGATAACTGCTAACAGTATAGTCGAGTTCTTCTCGCATCCCGATACGAGAGTGCTCATTGACCGTCTCAAGGCGGCAGGTGTCGTTACCGTAAAGGAAAAGGTTCTAAAAGGAAACAAGCTCGAAGGAATGACATTCGTGCTTACCGGAACGCTTCCGACGATGTCTCGTTCAGACGCATCAGCACTTATCGAGGAAAACGGCGGCAAAACGTCTTCTTCTGTTTCCAAGAAAACGACATACGTTGTTGCAGGTGCCGAAGCAGGCTCTAAGCTCACAAAAGCAGAATCTCTTGGTGTAACAGTCATTGACGAAGAAGGACTATTAAAACTCATAAACGAATGAGGTGATATTTGTGATCACAGATTATGTAAAAGTATATGTGAAAGCCGGAAACGGCGGAAACGGCGCAGTCAGCTTTCACAGAGAAAAATACGTTTCCCACGGCGGTCCCGATGGCGGTGACGGCGGTCACGGCGGAAACATAATTCTCCGTATAGAAAACGGGGATAACACGCTTCTTAAATACAAATACCGTCATAAATTTATCGCCGAAAACGGCGGTAACGGTATGACGAATAAGCTTCACGGCGCAAACGGTGAGGATATAATTCTTCCCGTTCCGCCCGGAACTGTTGTAAGGGATGCAGAAAGCGGTAGAATTATTGTCGATATGTCAGAGCGTGACGATTTCATTCTCTGCCGCGGCGGTAAAGGCGGCTGGGGAAACAGACACTTCGCAACCCCGACAAGACAGATCCCGCGTTTTGCTAAAAGCGGTCTTAAGGGCGAGGAAAAAGAGGTCATATTTGAGCTGAAAATGCTCGCGGACGTCGCGCTTATCGGTCTGCCTAACGTCGGTAAATCCTCGCTTCTTTCCGCAATCAGTGCCGCTACTCCCAAAATTGCCGATTACGATTTTACAACGCTTTCCCCTAATCTCGGTGTCGTAAAGGTCGACGGCGGTAAGGGCTTCGTCTGTGCAGATATTCCGGGACTCATCGAGGGCGCTTCGGACGGAAAGGGACTCGGTCACAGCTTCCTTCGTCATATTGACAGATGCCGCGTGATGCTTCATCTTGTCGACGTTGATGCCGACTGCGAGCGTGATCCCCGTGAGGACATCGAGCTTATCAACCGCGAGCTTGAGCAGTACAGTCCCGAGCTTGCGACCCGTCCGCAGATCATCGTAGGAAACAAATACGATTCTTCGCTTTCCGAATATAACGAGCACGTAAGTGACCTTGAAGCTTACTGTAAGGAAAAAGGTCTGACGCTCTTCTTCATATCCGCTTTGACGGGCGAGAACGTAAAAGAGCTTATCAAGCACGTTTCCCGTATGCTGAATGACCTTCCGCCGCTTACGATATTCGAGCCGGACTATTTTGAAGAGGAAGCTATTAGCGGCGAGTTTGACGAGCTTGAGATTTACAAGGACGGCAAGGTTTTCGTTTGCGAATCCGAATGGCTCTGGCGTCTTGTCGGACGAGTTAATTTTGAGGATAGAGATTCGCTTAACTACTTCCAGAGAATGCTTCGCATGAACGGAATTATCGAAAAGCTCGAGGAAGCAGGCGTGACAGACGGCGATACCGTCCGTATGTACGACTTCGAATTTGATTTCGTTAAGTAACGTAAATACCGTTTCTTTTCATAAAATGTAAAAGAAATGTAAACATAAGCGGAAAATACTTGAAATTTTATATAGCCGCTATTATAATCATCATTGTGTGTTAGCACTCACACCCCTTGAGTGCTAAAATATATCTTTTCGGAGGAAATAATTATGACTATCAAACCGCTATTTGACCGTGTTGTTGTTAAATCGGTCGAAGCAGAGGAAACAACTAAAAGCGGAATCCTTCTTGCAGCCGCTGCAAAGGAAAAGCCGCAGATCTGTGAGGTAATCGCAGTTGGCCCCGGCGGAATCGTTGACGGCAAGGAAGTCGTTATGACCGTTAAGGTCGGCGATAAGGTTATCACGAGCAAATATTCCGGAACCGAGGTAAAGTGTGACGGTCAGGAATATACTATTGTAAAACAGAGCGATATTCTCGCAGTTGTTGAGGACTAAGGAGGTATATAACGATGGCAAAGGATATTTCATACGGCTCCGAGGCAAGAGCAGCGCTTCTCCGCGGAATCGATAAGCTCGCTGATACTGTAAAGATCACTCTCGGACCGAAGGGCAGAAACGTAGTTCTTGAAAAGAAGTTCGGCGCTCCCATGATCATTAATGACGGTGTAACTATCGCAAAGGAAATTGAACTTCCTGATCCGATGGAAAACACCGGCGCACAGCTCATTAAAGAAGTTTCTATTAAGACGAACGACGCGGCAGGTGACGGTACTACTACCGCTACCATTCTTGCGCAGGCACTCATTCATGAGGGCATGAAGAACGTAACTGCAGGAGCTAACCCGATGGTTCTCCGCCGCGGTATTCAGAAGGCAGTTGACGTTGCGGTAAAGAAGCTTGCAGCTATCTCGAAGCCCGTTGCGGGAACCGAGGACATCGCAAGAGTCGGCACTGTTTCTGCAGATGATGCTGTTATCGGTACTCTCATTGCTGACGCTATGGAAAAGGTATCCTCCGACGGTGTTATTACTGTTGAGGAGTCGAAGTCTGCAGAGACCTACTGTGAAGTAGTTGAGGGTATGCAGTTTGACCGCGGATATATTTCTCCCTATATGGTAACCGATACCGAGAAAATGGAAGCGGTTATCGACGACGCTCTCATTCTTATCACAGACAAGAAGATCTCCAATATTCAGGATATTCTTCCTCTCCTTGAGCAGATCCTTCAGTGCGGCAAGAAGCTCGTTATCGTTGCTGAGGATATCGAGGGTGAGGCGCTTACTACCATTATCCTTAATAAGCTTAAGGGAACCTTCGTCTGCGTAGGCGTTAAGGCACCCGGCTTTGGCGAAAGAAGAAAAGATATGCTCCGCGACATCGCTGTTCTTACAGGCGGTGAAGTTATCTCCGAGGAGCTTGGACTTGACCTTAAGGAGACCTCTATCGGTCAGCTTGGCCGTGCACGTCAGGTCAAGATCAATAAGGAAAACACCATTATCGTTGGCGGTAAGGGCGATCCCGATGAGATCAGGAGCAGAGTTGCTCAGATCAAGAACGGCATTGAGACCACAACGTCTGAATTCGACCGCGAGAAACTCCACGAGCGTCTTGCAAAGCTTGCGGGCGGCGTAGCAGTTATTAAGGTCGGTGCCGCAACCGAGCCCGAAATGAAGGAGAAAAAGCTCCGTATCGAGGACGCTCTCAACGCTACCAAGGCAGCAGTTGAAGAGGGTATCGTAGCAGGCGGCGGCGTTGCACTTCTTAACGTGATTCCCGACGTAAGCAAGCTCGTCAACACACTTGACGGTGATGAAAAGACCGGTGCTAAGATCGTTCTTAAGGCGCTTGAAGCACCTGTTCGTCAGATCGCTGAAAACAGCGGCTACGAGGGCTCCGTTATCGTTGATACCATTCTTAAGAGCAAAAAGGTCGGCTACGGCTTCAACGCTGCAACCGAGAAGTACGTCGATATGGTCAAGACCGGTATTGTCGACCCGACAAAGGTTACACGTTCGGCTCTTCAAAACGCTTCCTCTATCGCTTCCATCGTCCTCACTACCGAGGCAGTCGTTGTCGATATCAAGGAAGAAACTCCCGCTCCCGCACCTATGGGCGGAGGAATGGGCGGAATGTACTGATAATTCCAAAAATAAACCGCAATTTTGCGGTTTATTTTTTTATTTATACTTCCTTTTTTACTCTTTATATGATATAATAATAAGGTTAAAATCATAATTAGGAGTTAATTATGCTTAAATTACTGAAGAACATGAAGGGATATGGTAAGGAATGTGTCCTCGGACCGCTTCTTAAGCTTATGGAAGCGCTTATTGAGCTATTCATTCCGTACGTTGTCCTTAATATGATAAATAACGGTATCGAAAAGAGTGATACGAGTTATATCGTATGGTCGGCACTGCTTCTTGTTGGAATGGGACTTGTCGGTCTTGCACTCTCAATAACGGCACAGTATTTTTCCGCTAAGGCGGCAGTTGGATTTACGGCAAGAGTAAGAGAAAAGCTTTTTGCTCATATACAGAAGCTTTCGTACAGAGATATTGACAAAATTGGTAAGTCAACGCTTACAAACCGTTTGACCAGCGATATGAACCAGGTACAGACGGGCGTGAATCTTGCTCTTCGCCTCTTCCTGCGTTCTCCGTTTATCGTATTCGGCGCTGCAATTATGGCTTTTACCGTCAGCCCCGATGCGTCCACAGTCTTCCTTTTGGCAATACCAGTTCTTGCAATCGTTGTATTTGCAGTATTGCTGATAACTATTCCTCTTTACAGAAGAGTACAGTGTCGCCTTGACGGTGTAACTGCAAAAACGAGAGAGAATCTTAACGGCGCGCGTATGCTTCGCGCACTTGTAAAAGAGGGCGACGAGATCGCGTCCTTTAATGAAAAGAACGCTGAGCTTAACAAGGCGCAGAAATTCGTCGGAAGAATCTCGTCGCTGACGAATCCGATGACCTTCGTCATCATAAATACCGCAATTGCACTTCTCATTTACAAGGGCGGCCTTCGCGTTGAAATTGGACTTCTTTCGCAGGCGGCTGTTATTGCGCTTTATAACTATATGTCACAGATACTCGTTGAGCTTATTAAGCTTGCAAATCTTATCATTACAATAACGAAAGCGGTTGCTTGCGGAAAGCGAGTTCAATCAATTCTCGACATTCAGCCGTCTATTGTTAAGATTGACTCGAATGATGAAGGATCAAGCTCTCTCGTTGAGTTCAGAGACGTAACGTTCAAGTATTCTGAAGGCGGTGATTATGCTCTCAACGGCGTTAATTTTACCGCTGAAAAGGGCGAGACCGTCGGAATTATCGGCGGTACCGGCTCGGGTAAATCAACGCTTATAAATCTTCTTTGTCGTTTTTACGATACTACAAAGGGAACGGTTTTTCTTAAAGGTAACGACGTTAAGGGAATGTCAGAATCGGAAATTCTTTCACTTATCGGAATAGTTCCGCAGAAATCCGAACTTTTTTCGGGTACAATTAAGAGCAACATTCTGTTCGGCAACGAAAGCGCGACAGACGAAGAGATCAATGAAGCGCTTGACTGTGCTGTTGCTTCCGAGTTCGTAAATAAGCTTGAAAAGGGAATAGACAGCCCTGTTGAGCAGTATGGAAGAAATCTTTCGGGCGGTCAGAAGCAACGACTGACCCTTGCGCGTGCGCTCGTAAAGAACCCCGAAATACTGATTCTTGATGATAGCTCTTCGGCGCTTGATTATCTTACCGATCTTAAGCTAAGACGAAATATCGCGTCACTTGACTATAAACCGGCGGTGTTTATTGTTTCTCAGAGGTTTACTACCATCAAGGACGCGGACAAGATTCTCGTTCTTGATGAGGGTGAGATAGTCGGTATAGGCAAGCACGACGAGCTTTATGAAAATAATGACCTTTACCGTGAGATCTGCGAATCGCAGACGAAGAATGCGTGAGGTGATAGATATGAAAAAGAAAATTTCAGCTTCATCACTTAAGCGTTCGCTTACCTATGTAAAGAATTATAAGCTGCTTATAGCTCTTACGCTTATTCTGGCAACGGTATACGTTGCATCTTCGCTTACAATTCCTATCATCATAGGTAACGCTATTGACCTGATGATCGAGGGCGCGCTTTTTGCCGATAGGGTCGCGAAGCTTCTCGGTATTACCGTTATCGTAGCAGCCGTCGGCGGAATCGCGCAGTGGCTGATGAGCGTGATCAACAACAGAATAACCTTTAACGTTATCCGCGATATGCGTAACGACGCTTTTGCGAAGATTCAGCGTCTTCCCATATCGTACATTGATAAGCACCCCGTCGGCGATACTGTTAGCCGTATAGTTGCAGACGTTGAACAATTCTCTGACGGTATGCTTATGGGCTTTACGCAGCTCTTTACGGGCGTTATGACAATTATCGCGACGCTTGTATTCATGCTCGTTCTCAACCCGATAATTGCGGTCGTAGTCTTCCTTTTAACGCCGCTATCGCTCTTCATTGCGTCGTTTATTACGAAGCGCACGCAGAAGTTCTTTGCTCAGCAGGCAAAAACGCGCGGTGAGCAGACTGATTATATTAACGAGACCGTTGAGAATATCAAGACCGTAAAGGCGTTTAACCGTGAAGAAGGCGTGTCAGATAGATTTACGGAAATCAACCGCCGTCTTGAAAAGAGCTCACTCAACGCTACCTTCTTCTCGTCACTCGTCAATCCGACAACGCGCTTTGTAAACTCTGTGGTTTACGCTGCCGTTGCATGTGTCGGCTCGCTGTTTGCCGCAGGTATTTTCGGATTCAGCGCGATCTTAATTACCGTTGGCGAGCTTTCGACCTTTTTACAGTATGTAAATCAATATACGAAGCCATTCAATGAAATATCCGGCGTCTATGCAGAGCTTCAGAACGCGCTTGCGTGCGCTGACAGATTCTTCGAATTTATGATAGCGGATGAGGAGATTCCCGATGCTCCAAACGCGGTAGTACTTGATAACGTAAAGGGAAATATTGAGGCGCAAAGCGTAGCATTCTCCTATGATCCAGAAAAGCCGTTAATTACAGATTCCAGCGTTGACGTAAAAAACGGTATGAAGATAGCTATCGTCGGACCGACGGGTTGCGGTAAAACAACGTTTATAAATCTTCTCCTCCGCTTTTACGACGTGAATGGCGGTGCTATTAAGATAGACGGACACGATATCAGAGAAATCACTCGCAAATCCTTACGCGAAAACTACGGAATGGTCCTTCAGGAGTCCTGGCTTAAGACCGGTACTGTTCGTGAAAATCTCAAGCTTGGACGCCCCGACGCGACTGATGAGGAAATGATAAACGCCGCGAAGCGAGTTCACTGTCACGGCTTTATTTCGAGAATGGAAAACGGCTATGACACCGTAATTGAAGAAAACGGCGGAGAGCTTTCTGGTGGTCAGAAGCAGCTTCTTTGTATTGCACGCGCAATGATTTCAAATCCTCCGATACTCGTTCTTGACGAGGCAACATCGTCTATCGACACGAGAACAGAGCTTCGTGTCCAGAGAGCAATGAAGGATCTTATGGACGGCAGAACCTCGTTTGTCGTTGCACACCGCCTCTCTACGATTAAGGAAGTTGACCTCATTTTGGTTATGAAGGACGGTAACATTATCGAGCAGGGAAGTCACTCTGAGCTTATCGAAAAAGGCGGCTTCTACGCAGAGCTTTTTGAAAGTCAATTTTCCCACTAATTTTTTTCCGAATAGTATTGACTTTATCACTTTACTATGATAAAATGTTGCTATCTTGTTTTTAGGAGCAGAAATGAAAAGAATCAGAAATGATGAGACAGATACTCTTTTTGAAGCAATACTGTCCCTTAAAGATATTGACGAGTGCAGAAATTTCTTCGACGATCTTTGTACACGCAAGGAAATCAACGATATGTCACAGCGTCTGACTGTTGCAAAAATGCTGATTAACGATGATAAGTATTTAGACATTACCGAAAAAACCGGTGCAAGCTCAGCAACGATAAGCCGTGTTGGACGTTGCATCGCTGACGATGATAGCGGTTATGTCAAAGTTTTAACTAAGAACGGAAAATAAGCTATGGATTTTACTCTTGATCTTAAAAGTTTCAGAGCTGACGAGAGAATGGCTCTTTCGCTTCGCTCAATGTATGAAAGCTACGGATACCGTCCGTATAAAATGAGCAAGTTCGAGGAATACGAGCTATATTCATCCAACATTGATTTTCTTGGTGGTAGCGGAGTCCTTACTTTTACAGATGTTAACGGTAAGCTTATGGCGTTGAAGCCCGACGTCACTCTCTCTATTGTAAAGAATTCCAAGGGAAGTGCCGGAACTCAAAAGGTTCACTACAGGGAAAACGTCTACAGACGTAATGCAAACGGCGGAAGCTTCAAGGAAATGCTTCAGAGCGGCATCGAATGTATCGGAAACATAGGCACGGTTGAGACCGTTGAGGTTCTTCTTCTTGCACTCAAAAGCCTGGCGGCAACCGAGTGCTCATATCGCCTTGATATATCACATATAGGTGTTCTTTCTGCGCTTATAGGAGACGATCTTCCAAATAAGATAAAGGACGAGCTGTTTACCTGCATTAAGAGAAAGAATGCAGGCGGTATTGTTGAGATAGCTGCCATTAATTCACTTGATCTCGAACGGTATGAAGCTCTTTCTCATGCCGTTTCGCTTAACGGAAGTGCATCCGATGTTTTAGAGGCACTAAGCGGAATATCATATCTTGCCTCCTGTGACGGACTTAACGAGCTTAACGAGATCGTTTCAGCGCTTAGCTCTCTCGGATATAAAGACAATATCGGAATTGATCTTTCGATTGTAAACGATATGAACTATTACCGATCCCTTATTTTCAGAGGATATATCGACTGCGTTCCCGAAGGAATTCTTTTTGGCGGACGATATGACGATCTTGTTAAAAAAATGGGACGGAATTGCGGTGCGCTTGGTTTCGCTGTGGTTCTTGATCTACTTCAGGATCTGACAAGAGTTAATTTTGGAGATGATAACGTATTGCTTGTATATTCCGACTACGTATCGCCAAGTGACGTAATGTTAGCTGCTGATAAGCTGCGTTCATGCGGTAATACTGTTGAAATTACGTCTGATATAAGCAGAGCAAGCGATTTTAAAAAGGTATTTTACATCACGCCCGACGGCGTAACGGAGGCAAATAATGCTTAATATAGCTCTTCCAAAAGGAAGACTCGGTGAAAAGGTATACAAGATTTTTGAAGAAGCAGGATACGAATGTCCGTCGGTTCTTTCAAATAGCAGAAAGCTCATATTTGAAAACGAAAAGATGGGTGTACGCTACTTCTGGGTAAAGCCCTCAGACGTTGCTATTTACGTTGAAAGAGGCGCTGCCGATATAGGAGTAGCAGGCAAGGATATTATTGAAGAATACTCGCCCGACGTATACGAGCTTCTCGATCTAAATATGGGCAAATGCAGAATGGCTGTCGCCGCCCCCAAGACCTTCAAGGATGATCCTAACAGAACCCTTCGCGCCGCTACTAAATTCAAGAACATCGCATCGAAATATTACGCGTCACAGTCGCGTGATATTGACATAATCGAGCTTAACGGCTCGATCGAGATAGCACCGATCCTCGGTCTTTCCGACGTTATCGTGGATATAGTTGAGACGGGTACGACGCTCAAAGAAAACGATCTTGAGGTAATTACGGAGATCATGCGGATCAGTGCGCGACTAATCTCAAACCAGACCTCGTTCAGATTCAAGAACGCAGAAATTACAGCACTTAAGGATGCAGTAGCAAAGGTCATAGCATCTAAGGAGTAAGAAATGATAAAGATACTTAAACAAGATACCCTAAAGCGTGAAGATGCTTTTTCGTCGAGTGCTCCTGCTAACGTCACTGACATAGTATCGGGAATTATTGCAGATGTGTCCACACGCGGAGACGACGCGCTTTTTGAATACTGTGAAAAGTTTGATAAATGTAAGCTTTCGTCTCTTGTTGTAACTAAAGAAGAGATCGAAAACGCCTTTGAGCTTGTCGAGCCGGAATTTGTTGAGATACTTAAAGAAGCGGCGGAGAATATCCGAGTCTTCCATAAGAGACAGGTAAAAGAGGGCTTTATTCAGACAAATGATAACGGTTCCGTTGTCGGACAGAGAGTAATCCCTCTTGAAAAGGTCGGTCTCTATGTTCCCGGTGGAACGGCAGCATATCCCTCTACCGTCCTTATGGACGCAATTCCCGCAAAGGTCGCAGGTTGTAATGAAATTGTAATCGTTACACCGCCCGATAAAGAGGGCAAGGTCAACCCTGCAATTTTGGCAGCAGCTCATATAGCGGGCGTTGATAAGATATTCAAGGTTGGCGGTGCTCAGGCGGTTGCGGCTCTTGCTTACGGAACGGAGACTGTTCCGCGAGTCGATAAGATCGCAGGCCCCGGCAATATGTACGTTGCCGAAGCGAAGCGTCAGGTATACGGACGAGTCGACATTGATATGATCGCGGGACCTTCAGAAATACTTATAGTAGCTGACGGAAAGAGTGACGCGAGAATTATTGCAGCCGATCTTCTTTCGCAGGCAGAGCACGATAAGAACGCATCTGCCGTCCTTGTTACCGACAGCGAAAGGCTTGCAAACGATGTTTCAAACGAGCTTGAAAGACAGGTCGCACTTCTTCCTCGTGAGGAAATTGCAAGAACGTCAATAGATAATAACGGACTTATTATCGTAACTTCAAGCATTGACGTTGCGATAGAGATCGCCGACGAGATAGCGCCCGAGCATCTCGAGCTTTCGGTCGACGAGCCGTTTTCCTATCTTGGTAAGGTCAAGAACGCAGGTTCTGTCTTCCTCGGCAGATACTGCCCCGAGGCACTCGGAGACTATTTCGCAGGACCTAACCACACGCTTCCGACAAGCGGCACGGCACGTTTCTCGAGCCCTCTGTCGGTTGATGATTTCGTAAAAAAATCGCAGTACATTTACTACACGAAGGATGCTCTTAACGCCGTATATAAAAAGGTTGCGGCATTTGCTGAAAAGGAAGGACTATCGGCACACGCAAGAAGCGCAAGAGCAAGATTTGAAAAATTTTAAGTGAGAAAAACAATGAGCCGTTTTTTGGATAAAAAATATGCTTCACTTGAAGCGTACGTTCCCGGTGAACAGCCGCAGGACAGAAAATATATAAAGCTGAATACGAATGAGTCGCCGTATCCGCCCTCGCCTGAGGTCATCGCTTCGGTGAGTGACAGCGATATTGCAGACCTTCGTCTTTATTCCGATCCCGAGTGCCGCATACTGCGTCAGAAGCTTGCTGACCGATACGGTGTCGGGTATGACAATATTTATCTGTCTAACGGTTCTGACGATATACTGAACTTCGCATTTATGGCGTACTGCTCCGACGGTAAAAAGGTTGCGTTTGCGGATATAACGTACGGCTTTTACAAGGTCTTTGCCGATCTGTATCACTCTGACGCAAGCATAATTCCTCTTGAGCGCGATTTTTCAATTAACGTCGATAACTATTGCGGCATTAACTCGACGGTCGTTATAGCAAATCCTAACGCTCCAACGGGTCTTACGCTTTCTGTATCTGATATCGAAAAGATACTTATAAGCAATCCTAATAATGTAGTTGTAGTTGACGAGGCGTACGTCGATTTTGGCGCTGAAAGCTGTTTGCCGCTAATTAACAAGTACGACAACCTGCTTATCGTGAGAACCTTCTCGAAATCGCGTGCACTTGCAGGTGCGCGTCTCGGATTTGCAATCGCATCAAAGGAAATTATTGATGATCTCAACAGAATCAAGTTTTCGACGAATCCCTATAACGTAAACCGTCTTACCTTAAAGGTAGGCGCGGCAGCTATAGATTCTGACGACTATTTCATGAATAACTGTCAGCGAATTGCGAAGACGAGAGAAAAGACAACAAACGAGCTTATTGCTCTCGGATTTGACGTAATTCCGAGCAAAGCGAATTTTATATTCGCAAAAGCGCCGAATATGAGCGGCGCAGAGCTGTATTCGTCTCTCAAGAAAAAAGGAATCCTTATCAGACACTTTAACAAAGACCGCATTTCCGATTATATCAGAATTACTATCGGCTCTGAAAGTGAAATGGACGCATTTATAACCGCTATAAAAGAAATAATGGCAGGAAACTAAAATGAGAAATTACGAAATTAAAAGAACGACAAAGGAAACCGACATATATCTTAAAATCGAGCTTGACGGCAAGGGAAAGAGTGATATTGATACAGGCTGCGGATTCCTTGATCACATGCTGACGCTTTTTGCTTCGCACGGCGGCTTTGATATGACCGTTAAGTGCAAGGGTGACACGCAGGTTGACGATCATCACACCGTTGAGGACATTGGAATCTGTCTCGGAAAGGCAATTTCGGAAGCCCTCGGCGACTGCCGCGGTATCACCCGTTACGGATATTTCATTCTTCCTATGGACGAATCGCTTGTCCTTACCGCGCTTGATATTTCGGGCAGAAGCA
This sequence comes from Eubacteriales bacterium, assembly GCA_045591885.1. GTDB lineage: Bacteria > Bacillota > Clostridia > Oscillospirales > CAG-272 > Colimorpha_A. The sequence goes on from JAZNTT010000057.1 coordinate 22,080, forward strand.
CGCTCGTGTTTGACTGTGACTTCCCGACCGAGAAGATCGGCACTTTTGACACCGAGCTTGTAAAGGAATTCTTTGCCGCACTTGTCAGAAACGCAAGTATGACGCTTCACGTAAAGAAGATGACAGGAGATAACTCCCATCACATCGCAGAAGCGGCGTTCAAATCATTTGCTCGCTCGCTCAAATGCGCAGTTAAGGTAGATGAGACGCGCAAGGACGAGATCCCCTCGACGAAAGGCACCTTATGATAGCAATAATAGATTACGGCGTTGGTAATCTTTTCTCGCTTCACCAGTCTTTTTTGAAGATCGGCGCGGATACCGTTGTAACGGGTGACCCGTCGGTCATAAAAAGCGCTGATAGAGTTATTCTCCCAGGCGTCGGAGCTTACGGCGAGGCGGCAGAAAAGATAAGGAATACGGGACTTGATATGATCGTCCGTGAGGTCGTTTCCGACGGAAAGCCGCTTCTCGGAATCTGTCTCGGAATGCAGCTTCTCTTTGAATACGGTACGGAATTCGGTCATAACGAGGGACTCGGACTTCTTAAGGGTCACGTTAAGACGATGCGCGACGAGATCGCTGACGGTCTTAAGCTTCCGCAGATCGGCTGGAACGCGCTCAATATTAAGAAGCAGAATAAGCTTTTTAAGTATATAAATAATGGCGACCACGTTTATTTCGTCCATTCCTATCACGCAGTTGACTGCTCTAATTCGCTTATCGCTACGACCGAATATGGTGCAGAGATAACTGCGGCAGTCGCACGTGATAACGTCTACGGTTGTCAGTTCCACCCCGAAAAAAGCGGTGACGTTGGACTTAAAATACTAAAAGGATTTCTTGACTGATGAAAATTTTTCCTGCAATAGACCTATATGACGGTAAAGTCGTTCGCCTTTATAAAGGAAGATACGACGAAATGACCGTATATTCTGATAATCCGCTTGAAATCGCGAAGGATTTTGAAGCGTCGGGCGCGGAGTATATACATATCGTTGACCTCGAGGGCGCAAAGGACGGACTTGTCCACGCTTACGATACCGTTAAGAGCATTATTGATAACACCTCTCTTAAGGTTGAGATCGGCGGCGGAATACGCAGTGAAGATACTGTAAATAAATACGTCGATCTTGGCGTTGATAAGGTTATTCTCGGAACGATTGCCGTCACAAATGAAGAATTTCTTTCCGAAATGGCATTCAGATATAAGGACAAAATTGCAGTCGGCGTCGACATCAAGGACGGATTCGTTGCGATAAAGGGCTGGACCGAAAAGTCGCAAATTACGGCAGACGAGATGTTCGAATCACTTATTGTTCACGGTATTTCGCGCGTTATCTGCACCGATATAAGCCGTGACGGCGCGATGAAGGGCACGAACAGAGACCTCTATAAGTACCTGACCGAAAACTACAAGATGAATATAATCGCGTCAGGCGGTGTTTCAACGCTCGAGGATATTACAGCGCTAAATGAAATAGGAATGTTCGGCGCGATAATCGGTAAGGCGTATTATATGGGCGCCATTGACTTAAGCGAAGCGATAAGGGTATCAAAATGATAACAAAAAGAATTATTCCGTGCCTTGACGTAAAGAATGGGCGCGTGGTAAAGGGAGTTAACTTCGAGGGGCTGAACGACGTATCCTCGCCTGTTACTCTCGCCGAATATTACAGTCAAGCAGGCGCTGACGAGCTTGTGTTTTACGACATAACCGCTTCGTCGGACGGACGCGCGCTGTTTACCGATATACTTAAGGAAACGGCGAAAAACGTGTTTATTCCGTTCACAGTCGGCGGCGGAATAAACACGCTTTCCGATTTTGAAAGAGTGCTTTCCTGCGGTGCAGATAAGGTAAGCGTTAATTCGGGTGCGATCAAGAATCCGAATATTGTATATGAGGGCGCGAAGAGATACGGAAGTCAGTGCGTTGTTCTGTCTTGTGATATAAAGCGTGTCGGTAACGAGTTCCGTGTTTTCGCTAAAGGCGGCAGAGAAGACACCGGCATGGAGGCAATGTCCTGGATAAAGAACTGTATCGACAACGGCGCAGGTGAGATTGTCGTAAACTCGATAGATACGGACGGTGTCAAGCGCGGATTCGACATTGAAATGCTTAAAGCCGTGTGTGATTTTGCGACCGTTCCCGTTATTGCATCGGGCGGTGCGGGATCTGCGCAGGACTTCGTTACGCTCTTTAAGGAAATACCCGATATTGACGCAGGTCTTGCGGCGTCGATCTTCCACTTCGGTGAGGTAAAGATCTCCGACCTTAAAGAACTGCTTAAAAATAATGATATTAATGTGAGGATATAACCGTGGTTAAGGTAGAAGAACTTAAATTTGACGAAAAGGGATTGATCCCTGCAATTGTAGTTGACGAGGGAACCGGTAAGGTTTTGACTCTCGCTTATATGAACAAGGAAAGTCTTGAAATTTCGCTTGAAAAGAAGCTTACATGCTTCTTCAGCCGCAGTCGTCAGGAGCTTTGGCTAAAGGGAGAAACAAGCGGCAACTATCAGCATATTGTCGATATAAAGGCGGATTGTGACAAGGATGCGCTCGTCGTTACCGTTCGTAAGGACGGTCCCGCATGTCACCTCGGAACAGATTCGTGCTTTAACGATTCGCTTATTGATGACGCACCTGAAGCGTTCTCGCTTAACTCGCTGATGGAGCTTATCAAGGGCAGAAAGACCGAAAAGAAAGAGGGCTCTTATACTACGTATCTGTTCGAAAAGGGAATTGATAAGATCCTTAAAAAGGTCGGAGAGGAATGTACCGAGGTAATAATCGCAGGCAAGGCAGACGATAAAAAGGAAACTATATACGAAATAGCAGACCTTACTTACCACGTTATGGTTCTCATGATCGAAATGGGAATTTCTCTTGACGATATTCATAACGAGCTTGCGTCGCGCCACGTTATCGACAAAAAAGTTAAGCAGGAGAAGATGACAAACTGATGCTTTGCGATTACCACGTTCATTCAACCTATTGCGACGGAAAAAGCACGCTTCGTGAGAACGTTGAATCGGCTATCGGTCTCGGTATTGATATTATCGGATTTTCGGGTCACTCCCACATCGAAAATTCCTCATATTGTATGACAAGAGAGGGAACAAAAAACTATATTAGCGAAGTGAATTCCCTTAAAAAGGAATACGATGACAAAATTACCGTTTTTTGCGGTCTTGAAAAGGACTATTACAGCAGCGATGATGAGGCAGATTTCGATTACGTTATCGGCTCGGTTCATTATGTGACAGACGGTGATAAGCTTTATGACGTAGACCACACCCCCGCAATTACGAGAGGGATAATCGATAACCTCTATGGCGGCGATGAAATGTGCTATTGCGAGGCATATTTTTCTACACTCGGAAAGCTATTTGACAACGTCAAAGCAGATATAATCGGTCACTTTGATCTTATTAACAAGTTCTCCGAAGAGGGTATTGAGTTCGACGTAAAATCGCCACGCTATATTAAAGCGTGCACCGAGGCACTCGACGCGTTGCTTATCCATAACGTTCCGTTTGAGATCAATACAGGCGCGATGTCTCGCGGACATAGAAGCGTCCCTTATCCGTCACGTGATGTTTTGAAATATATCAAAGAAAATGGCGGTCGGGTTATTCTCAATTCTGATAGTCATGACGCAAAGAATCTCTGCTTTGAGTTCGATACTGCGCGTGATTATGCAAGAGAATGCGGCTTCAGGTCAAGGGTGATTATAACAAAAGAGGGAAAAACTGAAATAGACCTATAAAAGCTCGGGTAACCGAGCTTTTGCTGTTTTCAACATAAATTTGCTTGCTGTTTTGTTAAAGGTGACGATTTAACTTTTCGGCGTGTATATTTACATGTTTACTCTTGACTTTTTTCGTCAGAATATAATAAAATATATATATCTATAATTATATGCGAGGTCAGTATGTCACGACGCGAAATCATTAAAGATTCGTTTAGCAGATTATTGTCATATATGCTTGTGTTCAGTATGCTTGTCTGCTCGTTGCCTTTTTATATAAATTCAGTATCAAGTGACGAGGAGTACGGTCTCCCTTGGCTTTGGCCTGTACCGGGAAGCTACGTTATTACCGGTCTTGATTATTATTACAGCGGTAACCCGCACGGTAAAGGACAAGCTGTCGATATTGGTAACAACGGCTACACTGACGCTACGCGTCTTGACGTAGTTTCCGCAACAAGCGGAGAGGTTCTTTATATCCAGAATTCTTACAATGAAACTACAAATCGCGGTTCAGGTTGGGGTAACTATGTAATTGTTAAGAGCGGAGATGTTTGCATCATATATGCGCATCTTCAAAAGGTTACCTGTAAATACGGAAAGATCAGCGCCGGTGACGTAATCGGAAAGATGGGAAATACCGGAAACTCAACGGGCGTTCATCTTCACATTCAGGCTTATCCTTATGACCAGAACTCGACGAGTACAGATATACACATCTTTGATAAATACATACATAATCCGCTTTACGTTCCGTATTTTCGTTTTAGAAACGGTGTGATTAAATACAGCGAGCGTTATGGCACGCACCTCGCGACCTATTATACCTCCTTGAGCGGCACGGAGCACGTCTTTGCAGGCGGCTATTTTGGCGATTACGGAGAAATGACGCTGGGCGCTACTGTCAAGAGCGTCAGAACGAACGGCGCGCGCATTTACAGCCAGCCTATAACTTCATCAGAGCAAAACGACACCGTTGCATTTGGTAAAGAAATAACGGTTTATGCCTATTATTATGACGCTTACGGTAAGCTTTGGTATCTCGTTTCGGAAAATTCGCTTGATAAATGGATTCCTGAGAGCGACGTAGGCTTTTCATCTTATACTTTTGGCGCCCAATATGAGGATAAATCCTCCCCCAACGGGACTTACGGAACTTACTTTGATATTTATTTTGCCGGTAAAATTTCCGTTTGTAACGTCATTAAGAGTGTTAAAGCGGAAATTAGAAACGATGACGGAGTTGTCGCTTCCTTCGAAACCAATGTAAACTTACCCGAATATGAAATAAACAACGCGTTTTCTGACGGCTTTTCAATTATCGGGCTTAATGACGGAGAATACACGTATGAAATATTCGTAACGGAAAGAGCATCATTCCCGGGAGCCGATTCTATATCGAAAACTTATTCGGTTTTCAAGTCGGAGTTTACTATTGACAAGTCGGCTTCTGATGACATACCACCGCTCGTTGAACAAATAAAAATCCTCTCTATTACTGACACTGACATTAAGCTGTCTGTCGTTGCAACCGATAACAAAGCGATTCAGCGTTTATCCTTTATTTTCAGTAATAAAAGCGGATTTGAAGAAAGCTTTGACGCTGTGTTTGACGGCAACGTCTTTACTGCGGAAATTCCGATATCGTCTCTTAGCGGTGTCGGTGATTATACCGTTACAGCCAGAGCGTACGATCCATATATGAACGAGGACGAATCGGTCTTAGCTGTAACTATCCCCTCGTACACCGGTACCGAAAAATGGAAGGTGCAGGTTTCATCAAGCCTGACCGTTAGAAAAGGTCCGGGAACGAATTACGGCAAGGCAACTGACAGTCTAAAGAATAACGCGATTATTACCGTCAGGGAAGTCGTTTATAATTCTTCAGATAAAAGAAACTGGGCTAACATCGGCAGTGGTTGGGTTGCTCTGAATTATGCCGTATACCAGAGTGGATATCTTTACAAGGTCACCTTCAATATGCTGGGCGGCACTGCAGATTATTCGGTTCTCAACAAGGCGTTCAATCAGGACGCAACCATACCCGAATCAAAACCGACAAGAAACGGTTACACGTTCGTTGGCTGGGCTTCAGATCCTACAGCGACTACTCCTGACTATCAGCCCGGCGACACATACACGAATAACGAGTCCACAGTTCTGTATGCCCTTTGGGAGGACAAGGTCTCTCCGATTATAACCGAGGTAACACTTTCTAACAAGGAATATGTCTCGGATAACGTAATTCTTTCCGTTAACGCTTCCGATAATAGTGGTACGGTATTTTATTCGTTTGACGGCGGGCAAAGCTACAGAAGAGCAAACTCTCTTATTATTTCGGAAAATCAAACGATACCCGCGAAGACTATAGTCGTTAAGGATCCGTCCGGAAATGTAGTCACATATGACGTTGATACGATTATTACTAATATTGATAACGTCCCGCCTTCTATTGACGATACTACTCTCAATGTCACGGTTGACGGAGAAAACGTGACTTTTACATTTGACGATGCACATGACGATCTTAGCGGAATTGAAAAATATACACTCGTGTATTCCGTTAATTCCGATTTCTCCGGTTCAGTCAGTGAAGACGTAGTATCTGCACATACCGTTACACTTGGCAAAGGAGTTTATTACGCCAAGCTCGTAGTATACGATAAGGTCGGTAATAAGACCGAGGAAACATTCGATAGATTTCTTATCGGCGATCCGACCCAGTTATCAACGCCTGAAAACTTTTGTATCAAGAGTTCCTCGAACGAAAAGGTAGCTTTCGAATGGAAATCTGTTAACAATGCAGACTATTACATATTGACAGTATCTGAGACACCCGATTTCAGTAGCAGCCATACTGTAGAGACTGCCGAAGATTTCATGGAATTAAGCTCGCTTCAAAACGGTAAGGTATACTATGCAAAGCTTGCGGCGGCAACATACGACGGTATATATGTAGCTTCTGAAGCTACGGAGAGCATAAGATTTGAGACCGTAAGCTCTAATAACACTATATACTCGTATGATTCAATTAATGCTGCGATAAACGGATATGAAGCGTATGCAAAGCTTCCGTATTCTGCCTCAAGTATTGACATTTCGTGTGTTGTGCATGACAAGGCTACTGTTAAATACTTTTCGGACGCTGACCTTACCGAGGAAATTTCAGACCCTAAGTCCTACGTTTTCACGGGCGATGATGTTATCGTATATGTTTTAGTAACCGCTGAAAACGGCAATAAAGCTACTCATATATTAAAAATTGTTCGCGCAGCGAAGGATGCGGATGTTCCTAAGGTTATATTTGAAGCTTCAGGAGAAACTCTATACGTTGGTACTTTTGGCAAGGAGATAGGTCTGTCAGCATCCGTAAATGATGAAGGAACGATTACCGCTGTTTGGTATTATTCCTTTAACGGGGAGGATCCGGTTCCTTTTGCAAACGGATTCACATGCACTCCGCGTTTTGTTAAGCCCGGAAATTATAAAGTATATGCTGTTGTTACGAATACGAACACGATGTGTCTTAATTCTGTATCGACCTTTGTGACCTCCGAAGCTGATTATAAAGTTATCCGTAACCCGGCACAAATAGAGGTTAATATAAGCGATTTTGTATATAACGGTTCTACTGCAAGTGCTTCCTGCACTCTGTATGACGGAGACGCTGATGTAATTTTCAAGTACTATTCGGATATTGGTTGCGAAAATGAAATCGCAGCTCCGCAAAATGCTGGTACTTATTATGTAAAGGCGTTTGCTGCCGAAACCGATGCATACGATGCTGCCGAATCTGAAGCAAAGCAGTTCGTAATTAAACGTAAGAACAACACGAACAAGCTCGAGTATACTGTTATTCAGCCGACACTTCGTGAGCGTTTTGGAAAACTTTCCGTTTTGTCAAATGGCGTTGAGTATTCTCTTAACGGTTCGGAATATATTCCAATAGAGAATGGAATATCTAATACTTTTAGCGAAGGCGATATAATTAATATTCGCTATTCTGAAACTCTTAATGTGAACGCATCTACTCCTATTGAGATAAGAATTCTGCCTTTCTCCGGTACTGATGATATTTATCCCTCAAATGACCTTGATGCGAGAGTAGAGGGCGGTTATTTCATTATTAATACCGATTCGTTGAGTGCAGACGAACTGCTCGATCTCCTGATTATGAAGGATAATATCGAGGTCAGAGATCAAGATGGTGTTCTTATGAACGGTAAGAGCAACCTCGTATATTCCGGTTGCGTGATTTCGATCGTTGACTCGATCGGCGTTTATAAGACCTTGACAGTCATTGTTCTTGGTGATGCTGATAGAGACGGAATTGTGTCAAAAGATGACGCGGCGTTTATAATGAAGCTTTCTAATGGCATGATGACATCGAAAGATTCGCTTGACAGTGTCGTTTGCGATCTTGATGGTGACGGCCGCATAACGTCTATTGATGCTGCAAAGGCATATTATAAAGCAAAATAAAAAGAATGGGTAAGAGTTATTTCTCTCTTACCCATTTTCTTATGTATTTGAAGGTTTCCTTTTCGCCGTTTTCAGCGAGCATAGTTAGTAGTTCTTCAAGCTTGTGTGACGTATTCTCGTGAATAAATCTGTTATCTTTTCCGCGTATGAAATATTCAAGCGGGAATTTGTCTGTGTAGTTCTTGCCTTGATAAATCTTAGATGCAGCAACTCGATCGCAGAACATTTCAACAAGATATTTTTTTGGCATTTCAACGGGCATCACCCTGCGCGATATTGGATTGTAGTCGTTCCAATATTCAAAATGATGCTTGTTTCTGCCCTTGTGATGAAGCCACGCAGGAGAAAATCCAAGCTGCTCGCGCTCTCCCTCATTAGGGCTTTTTGTTCCTTTGTAATACTTTGCACCTGCCCAAAACTCTGATGGTGAGTATTTAGAAAGGTCATGAAAAAGTCCCTGAAAACCGATTCCTGCTTTGAAGCAATTAGAAATAACCTTATGACGGTGCTTAGTTATCGTCACAAAATGCTTGATTGGATGTATCATGGCTGTACCGGCAGGAAGAAGCTTTTGACAGTGTTTTTATGATCGAATATCAGATTATACTGAATTTGCGATAAAGTGTTGAATAAGGGGATTTTGTTGATTCCTGCAGCCGAATATAGGTTTCCCGATGCATCTGTATAGGAGAACGCATTGATGGTGGGGTATTCTTTAATAAGATCCTTTTGCCACATTTGGAAGGGAGTAAGTGGAATTCCCGCCAAAGCAAGAACGATGCCGCCAAGGTAATTGAGAGAAACCTCATCGGGAGCCTCAACGTTAGGGTTAAGCTCGAAGTTTGACCAGATTAGATACGGAGTTATGTATCTGTCTTTTTTAATTTCAAGGCTTTCGTTGTTGATTATCCCGTTGTTTTTGTATATGGGGTTAGCGAGTGCGTCGACAGGCTGATGATCGCCGAACATTACGATGATCGTCTCCTCATCAACTGTTGAAAAATAATTAATAAGCTCTTCGTACGCTTTATCTGTCTCGTAAATCAAGGAAAGATAGTTATTGAGCCAATCATTTCCGTAATAGAATTTTTCGTATTCAGTCTTTATTTCGGGAACGAACGACAAATTGAATTCATCAAGATAACTACCGTGATTCTGCATTGTAACACCGAAAAGGAAGAACGGCTCTTCGTCGGAATTGTTTTCATAAAGGTCGATTATTCGCTTAAACATTGAGCTGTCGCTCATATACGATCTAATCATTTCAGAGTCATCTATCGGAGACATATCCTCGAAAAAGTATCTTTCGTCGAATCCGAAGAACTGATATACCTCGTTACGTTCCCAACCTTTTTTGTAGTAGTTGTGCATACCGATGGTTCTGTATCCGAGTTTATTTAATTGTGCAACCATAGTTTCGGTTCTTCCGTCTATATAAAGCTGATAGGGGATTGTTTCGGCAGGGAAGAATGCCATGGATGCGCCGGTTAAAAACTCAAATTCGGAATTTGCCGTGTTTCCGCCTTTAACAGAGACTATACTGTTTCCGTGAATGATTGAATTACTTTCGATGAGTGAATGTATATAAGGCATGTAGTCCTTGTTTACCGGAATGTTGCCGAGAATTGAGAGGTCAGAAAACGCTTCGTTCATTATAATAATGATGTTTGGCTTTTTATTGTTTGCCTTATTCTCGTAATCCTCTTTAGCTGAGCCGCGATACTCTTTGTAAAGCTCTTCTATGTTATCGGCGTCATATCCATTCGGAGGTGAAAAATCAAGGAATTTAAGTGTATAGAAGAACGTGACAGGAGTGCCGTTCAAATAATACACTTGCCTTGCGTGGAATAGCCACGGATAAAATCCTTGCTTAGCTGCGCTATCCTCATCGCTGAATACGTTGTTGATGTGGGAAGCGTATCCAAAAAACATCATAATGGATATGATTACGGGGAATATTCCGATCCAACGCTTTTTGAATTTCATGCGCATATTTAGCTGAATCGCAAATACGATCACGGCTATTACTGAGAAGACGCAAAACTTAAATGTCGGAGAAATTGTAAGATGATAATTATCAACAACCGAGAGCGCTGTTCCTGCGGAAAAAACGTCCCATGGATATATCGGAAGATCCCGCGTCTGAAGAGAGAAATTGTTTGCAATACCGAGAATTGACGGTATGACAGCAGTGACAATAACTGCTACGTCTGTTCTTGTAGTAACTGCAAGAACAAAGAATTCAAGTATATAGTAGAAAATTACATTAAGGAGCGTAATCTTCATTGTCGCCGGGAGTGCCCAGAACAATTCACGGGTAAATGCCTCTACAACCATGAATATAAACGGCGGAGCAATGAAGAAGAATCCGAATTTCAGGAGCTTCTTCAGCCATTCAAGATTCAACAAATTGACCGTAGGAACCGCGAACAAAAGAAAGACAAATGCGGTCATTACAAGCACGGTTCTTGGATCATAGCTCTCTGTGCAAATCAATACAATGTATGAAATTGCAAGAATAACAGCAGGAAGAAATTTTAGCGAATTGAGAATGAATTTCTTCCTCGCCGTTGGCTCTTTAAGTTGTTCCTTTAACTTGATGAATAAGTTCTTGATTTTGCTCATTTTTATGCCTCGAAAAATTATTTTAAACCTAGTGACAAAATTGATTATATTTGGTATAATGAAAAAAAGGCGGTGATATTAATGATTAAACACGTAATTTTATGGAAGCTGGATGAAAAGCTATCCGAAGATGAAAGGAATCAGGTCAAAATTAATGCCAAGCGCGAGCTTGAAGGACTTGTCGGGAAGGTTTCGGGCCTCGTCAGTATGGAGATCAGGATCGATGGAATCGAAAGCTCAAATGCCGATATGATGCTTGACAGCACCCTTGAGAGCGTTGATGCGCTTAAAGGATATGCAGCTCATCCCGAGCATGTGCGTGTTGCAAATACATTTGTGCGTCCTTATACCGTTCAGCGACTCTGTCTTGACTTTAATGTTTAAAATTATCAATTAAATACCGGAATAAATGCTCTTTTGTGTTTTTTGTTTCGCCGTTAAGAACTGCGTTTAACAGACACGAAAGGGCTTTTCCTATTTCCTTGCCTTTATAACCCAGCTCGATAATATCGTTGCCATCAACAGCGAGATCCGACAGCGACAGACAGTGATCCTTTGAGAGTATACGGTTAGCAATACTGCGAAGAGTATCATTATGATCGGCGCGCAGGGAAGAATCAAGTTTTTGAGAAGCATTATCGGCTCTTTGGAGATCCAGGAGATCGAAATACATTTCTATTCCAATCTTACTGAGCTTTTTTCGAACCGCTGCCTCTGTTTCTTCAATAACGCCGTCGTGGTGCCGAATAAGCGTCACAATTCTCCTTATTTCGACATTCGAAAAGCGAAGATCCTTAAGTATGTCTTCAGCCTTTTGAGCACCTATGTGTGCATGCCCGTAAAAATGACTGATCCCGTTTTTGTCCTTGGACTCCGTTAACGGCTTTGCTATATCGTGAAGAAGTCCGGAAAAACGTAATATTGGATCAGCAGGAAGATTGGATACTGTTTTTATTGTATGCGTGTATAGATCAAAATCATGATGCGGATTATTTTGGTCATAGCTAAATGTCTGCGATATATCGGGGATTATGAGCGCAATAACGTCACGGTAGATATGCATTACTCGGCTCATTTCAATGCCGCATATCAGCTTTTTCATTTCATCGCGTATACGCTCTTTTGAAACAAGCGATAAATTATTCTTCAGCTCCGATATCGCGTCAGATGTTTCTTTGTCTATTTCAAAACCAAGCGTTGAAGAGAAACGTAATGCTCTGAGAATACGCAGAGCATCTTCCGAAAACCGTTTTAGCGGATCACCTACACAACGGATCGTGGCAGATTGAATGTCTTTAATTCCGCCGAAAGGATCTATGAAACCATGAGCAGGTGAATAAGCAATGGCATTAACAGTAAAGTCACGGCGGCTTAGATCCTTGATAACGTCTTTTGTGAAATCTACGCTATCCGGGTGCCTGCCGTCGGAGTAGCTTCCATCTGTGCGAAAGGTTGTAATCTCAATAGATGACGTACCGATCAAAACAGTAACCGTCCCGTGCTTTAAGCCGGTTTCAATGACCCTGAAATTTGAAAATACATTTTGCACTTCGTTTGGAAGCGCATCAGTACAAATGTCATAATCGTTGATTATCCTGCCCATCAGATGATCTCTGACTGCTCCTCCGACTACGTAAGCGCTGTAGCCTTGTTCGTTCAAAAGGGAAAGGGTCTTATTAATTTCCCATGGGAGGATCATACAACTATTCACAGTGTCCATCGCATTTTGCATCGAACATGCCGGTAAGTGTCGCAGTGAGGATGCCATCTGTTTCTTTAAACCCAATAGCTTTTGCTAAACGTGCTTCGGCATCGTTTTCCGGTGTGGGATAATATGCAGTAACAACTCCGCAAAGGTCGAGAAAGTTTAGCACGGCACGGCCGAGAATGAACATTCCCTCAAAATCGTCACTTGTTCCGACAACCTGACGCATGGCATCGATTATTGCACCGTTTTGTCTTATATCAAATTGCGCACATGCAAGAAGTACGCCGTCATTATGCGCTTTGTATGCAAATAAGTCTGGCTTGAATTCAATTCCGCAAAGGGCAGTAATTTCTTTTTGTTCGTCTTTATCTTCAATCGGCTTAATAATAAGCATGTTTTACCTCAAAACAAAATATAACATATTTTATCAAATTTTTATCAATAAGTCAACATAGAATTTTGGTAAAATTTAATCGCTAAAATTTTATCGAAAAAACGGTTTTTTTAGTGAAAACCTATTGATTATTTTTTTTGAGTATGTTATACTTATGTAGATATGAAGATATGCTGAATTAGTATGGATATTTTCATATTACATTATTGAAAAATCATGCCGGAAGCACATTAAAAAACGATGGAGGTTCAGTTAACGTGCAAAAGAAAATCAGTAATCATCCGTTTAACGGAACGCCCGAGCAGGCGAAGAAGCTTGAAGCTGTTATTAATGCTAACAAGCACGATAAGAGTCTGCTAATGGCAGTAATGCAGGAAGCGCAGGGTATATATGGATACCTGCCTTATGAAGTGCAGAAGATGATCGCCGAAGGAATGGATATTCCGATTGAAAAGGTATTCGGCGTATCGACCTTCTACGCGCAGTTCTCGCTTACCCCCAAGGGTGAGTATAACATCTCGGTATGCCTTGGTACGGCTTGCTACGTAAAGGGAGCAGGCATCATCTTTGATAAGCTTTCTGAAAAGCTTGGTATTGGCGCTGAAGAGTGTACTGCCGACGGAAAATTCAGTCTCACTGCTTGCCGTTGCATCGGCGCGTGCGGACTTGCACCGGTTCTTACCGTCAACGAAGAAGTCTACGGCCGTCTTGAAGCCAAGGACGTTGACACCATCCTTGCAAAGTATCAGTAATAGAATTAAATAACCGCATATTCATCGGTCCTAACCGGCAAGACTGATACAGCTTCTGCGGCATACAACTAATTTAGGAGGAAAAAGCACTGATGATTAAAACAGTTGCAGAACTTAACGCTCTTCGCGAGCAGGTTCTTCAGACTATTGCACTTCGCGATACTGAAAAACTTGCATCCGTAAAGTGCGATTACAAGAGAAACGTTCTTGTCTGTGGCGGTACCGGTTGTACCTCGTCCAACAGTCTTAAGATCGTTGAAGCGCTTAAGCGCGAAATCGCGGCAAACGGTATAGAGAATGATGTCAAGGTAGTTACTACCGGATGCTTCGGCCTTTGCGCACTCGGCCCGATTATGATAGTTTACCCCGAGGGTAGCTTCTATTCTATGGTTAACGTAGATGATATTCCGGAGATTGTTAAGGAGCATTTTGTAAACGGTAACGTGGTTACGCGTCTCCTTTATGACGAGACAGTAGGTGAGGGCGGAAAGATCAAGTCCCTCAACGAGACCGACTTCTACCGCAAGCAAATCCGCGTTGCTCTCCGTAACTGCGGCGTTATCGATCCCGAGGACGTAAACGAATACGTTGCACGCGACGGCTATCAGGCACTTGCTAAGTGTCTTACCGAGCTTACTCCCGATCAGGTTATCCAGATCGTATCTGATTCCGGACTTCGCGGACGTGGAGGCGGCGGATTCCCGACCGGCCGTAAGTGGGCGCTTTGCGCACCTAACAAGGCAGATCAGAAGTACGTCGTATGTAACGCCGATGAGGGCGACCCCGGCGCATTCATGGACCGTTCCGTTCTTGAGGGTGACCCCCACTGCCTTATCGAGGCAATGGCTATCGCAGGTTACGCAGTTGGCGCAACTCAGGGTTACGTATACGTAAGAGCGGAGTATCCTATCGCAGTTACCCGTCTCCAGAAGGCAATCGAAGATGCAAGAGCAAACGGACTTCTTGGAAAGAACGTTTTCGGAACCGGTTTCGACTTTGATATGGAAATCCGTCTCGGTGCAGGCGCATTCGTCTGCGGTGAGGAAACTGCTCTTATGACCTCTATCGAGGGTAACAGAGGCGAGCCCCGTCCCCGTCCTCCTTTCCCGGCAGTAAAGGGTCTGTTCGGCAAGCCCACCGTTGAAAACAACGTCGAGACCTTCGCAAACGTTCCTCAGATCATCCTCAAGGGTGCTGAATGGTTTGCTTCTATGGGTACTCCTACTGCAAAGGGTACTAAGGTATTCGCTCTCGGCGGTAAGATCAAGCATACCGGTCTTGTTGAAATTCCGATGGGTACGACCCTTCGTGAGATCGTTGAAGAGATCGGCGGCGGCATCCCGAATGGCAAATCCTTCAAGGCAGCTCAGGCAGGCGGACCTTCCGGTGGATGTATTCCCGCTTCGCTTATCGACACTCCAGTCGACTACGATAACCTCACTGCAGTTGGCTGTATGATCGGCTCAGGCGGACTTATCGTAATGGACGAGGATACCTGTATGGTTGATATGGCTAAATTCTTCCTCGAGTTCACCGTTGACGAGTCATGCGGTAAGTGTACACCTTGCCGCGTTGGTATCAAGAGACTTCTTGAGATCCTTGACAAGATCACGGAAGGAAAGGGAACTCTTGAGGATATCGATCGTATGGAAGAGCTTTGTAACTACATAAAGGCAAACTCTCTCTGCGGTCTCGGACAAACTGCTCCTAACCCTGTTCTTTCTACTCTCCGTTTCTTCCGCGATGAGTACGTTGCTCACGTTGTAGATAAGAAGTGTCCTGCAGGCGTTTGTAAGAGTCTTCTTAACTTTGTTATTGATAAGGAAAAGTGTATCGGTTGCGGACTCTGCGCTAAGAATTGTCCTGCTGATGCAATTTCCAGAACTGATTACATTGCTCCCGGTCACAAGCTTGCTTCCTTCGAGATCAACACCGAAAAGTGCGTTAAGTGCGGTGCTTGTCTTGATTCCTGCAAGAAGATCAAAGCAATTTCCAAGAAGTGAGAAAGGAGTACGCTGCTATGGAAATGATTAATTGTAAAGTTAACGGTATCGCAGTAAGCGTACCCAAGGGTTCTACTATTCTCGAGGCGGCTCGTGCAGCAGGCGTTGAGATCCCGACTCTCTGCTATATGAAGAAAATCAACGAGATCGGCGCTTGCCGTATCTGCGTAGTCGAAGCAACCGGTGCTCGCGGACTTGTAACCGCTTGTGTATACCCTGTAGCTGAAGGTATGGAAATCAAGACCAATACCGAAAAGGTTCAGAAGGCAAGAAAGACTACTCTTGAGCTTATGCTTTCTACCCACGACAAGAAGTGTCTGTCCTGCCCCCGCTCGACTAACTGTGAGCTTCAGAAGCTCTGTCTCGAGTACGGTGTAGATGAAGGCGCATTCGAGGGCTACAAGCCCGCATACGAGCTTGATGAAAGCACTCCTCACCTCGTTCGTGATAATAATAAGTGTATCCTTTGCCGTCGTTGTGTTGCCGTATGTAAGGAACAGTTCGTTTCCGTTATCGGTGCAAACGACAGAGGTATCGACACCAGCATCGGCTCCGCGTTCAAGGTTAAGCTCTCCGAGACTCCTTGTATCTCCTGCGGACAGTGCGTAGCTGTATGTCCTACCGGTGCTCTTACCGAAAAGGATGATACCGAGAAGGTATGGGCAGCTCTTGCTGATCCTACCAAGCACGTTGTCGTTCAGACTGCTCCCTCCATCAGAGCAACTCTCGGCGAATGCTTCGGTATGCCTATCGGAACTAACGTTGAGGGCAAGATGGTATCTGCTCTCCGTCGTCTCGGCTTCGATAAGGTATTCGATACCGACTTCGCGGCTGACCTTACTATCGTAGAAGAAGCTAACGAGCTTGTTGAGCGCATCAAGAACGGCGGAACCCTTCCGATGATTACTTCTTGCTCACCAGGTTGGGTTAAGTTCTGCGAATATTACTATCCTGATATGATTAACCATCTTTCTACCTGTAAGTCTCCTCAGCAGATGGCAGGTGCTGTTATTAAGACCTACTATGCAGAAAAAATGGGTATCGACCCCAAGGATATCGTTTCTGTATCTGTAATGCCTTGTACTGCTAAGAAAT
>JAZNTT010000058.1:0-12417 GCA_045591885.1 Eubacteriales bacterium
CGTTATCGCATATTGCTCCTCGGTTGCCGAGAAGATCGGATTTGACGGACTGTCATTCGTTTGCTGCGACATTTACAAATTTGAGCCGGAACGCCGTCCCGACCTCGTTCTTTCACTTCACGCATGCGATATTGCGACCGACATCGTGCTAACCAACGCCGCGCGGCTCGGTGCAGAGGTAATTCTCTCAACGCCCTGCTGTCAGCATGAGATCAATTCGCAGTTAAATACGAGGTCAGAGCTTGGCTCGGCACTTTCACTCATTCTTGAACATTCGCTTATCCGTCAGAAGCTTGCCGTTGCTCTCACCGACGCGCTCCGTTGCAAGCGTCTTGAGGCGTCCGGATACTCAGTCGACGTGACCGAGCTTATCGACCCCGAAAATACGCCGAAGAATCTTCTCATTCGCGCCGTCCGCACACAGATGAGTGAGCGCAAGAGGGAAGCGGCAAGAAAAGAATTTGACCGTCTCTCTTCCGCATTCGGCATTTCGCTTTTCGGCGGAAACGGATCAAGCTCCGACGCTCCAACACGTATTATATATAATAAGGAAGAAAACTGATGATTATTGACTTTCACGCACACTGTTTTCCCGACGCGATCGCGCCAAAAGCGCTTGCCCCGATGCAAAATTTAACCGGAATAACGCCATGCTATGACGGCACGGCATCGGGTCTTTCTGCAAAAATGAAAGCAGACGGAATTGATTTCGCCGTCGTTTGCAACATTGCTACAAACGCGCATCAGCTTGCTAAGGTGAACAGCTTCGCCATTGATGTAAACGATTTTTCCAATACCCTGATCGCGCTCGGCTCGGCGCATCCCGACAGCGAGATTCTCGAGGATGAGCTTCAGCGTCTGATTGACCACGACATAAGAGGCATCAAGATACACCCCGAATATATGCCTTATTATATTGACGACCCCGAATGGGACCGGGTTTTCTCGCTTTGCGAGGAAATGGGCATTTTCGTGCTTTCCCACACGGGATTTGACTACGTTTCGCCCGATAAGACCGCCTCAACGCCCGACCGAGTCGCAAAGGTGCTTGATAGACACCCGAATCTGACCTTCATCGGCGCGCACATGGGCGGAAACCGTTTCTATCCACAGGTTCTCGAATATCTTTGCGGTCGACCGAATCTTTATCTCGATACCGCCATTATGTCACGGCTCGACAAAAACGATCTTTATATATCAAGGATAATCGAGTCTCACGGTGTTGACCGCATACTTTTCGGTACCGACGCGCCCTGGAGCGAGCCGAAAAACGAGGTTGCGTTTATAAAATCACTCGGTCTCAGCAAGACAGACGAGGAAAAGATCTTCCATCTGAACGCGGAAGGGTTGTTATTCAGATAAAAAATCCCCATTATGGGGATTTTTGTTTTTCGGAAGATCGGCGGACGAACGGCGTTACTTTACTTTTACAACGGTGCGTCGGGGACGCCGCGCCCTACAAATCAACGTTCAATATACCATCGTAGGGAACGGGCTTGCTCCCGCCGTACAAAAAACGATATTGCTCAATACCTTCTCCTGAGGGAGAAGGGGGACCACGAAGTGGTGGATGAGGAGTATGTTCCCTTATTCGACACCTCATCCGAGGCTCTGCCTCTTACCTTCATCCCACCGGAGAAGGTATAACGTCGGCTTCGCCTCCACCTCTCCCGGAGGGCGAGGCATACGGTGCGGCGCCTTTGCCCACTCTTGTTAAAAAACGGATAACGGTTAAACCGTTATCCGTTTTGTTTTCCGTTAAGATAAAGACGAGGATTGCATCCAAGGAGCGTTTGACCGAGAAATGGCGTATTCGAGCATTTGCTCCTCAGTGTGTTGCTTGAGATCACAAGCTCCGACCTCTTGTCTACAAGCACAAAGTCGGCGCTTTGACCCTCGCGCAGTGAGTAGCCCTCTCCGATGATCTCGGACGGCTTGAGAGCCATTATTTCCGCTATTCTGTGCGGTTTTTCTTCAAGCTCCCGTAAATACGTCATCAGCACGGGAAGCGTTGTTTCGATGGAACAAAGCCCGTACCGAGCGCCGTTAATGCCTATTTTTTCGCTCTTTGAAAGGGGAGTGTGAAGTGAACTTACTACGTCGATGCTTCCGTCAAAAAGCCCTTCTCTTAGCGCCTCACGGTCAAGTGAGGAACGAAGCGGCGGAAGAAGCTTACAGTTCGCGCCGTAAAAGGCAACGTCGTTTTCCGTAAGCGCAAGATGGAACGGAGACACGCCGACCGTCACCGCAGCGCCTGCCTTTTTCGCGGTTTTCACCATTTCAAGTGCCTCTTTGCAGCCAATTGCCATCACATGTACCCGAGCGCCTGTCTCGTAAGCGGCAAACAAGAGCTTACCAAGCTCTCCGCACTCATCGTAACGCGAAAAACCGACCGTTCCGCTCATTTTTGACGCGATTCCGCGCGCAAAACCGCCGTTTTCGGTGTCCTTTATGCCCGCCGAGATGTAAAGCGCGTCATTTTTCTTTATTTCGCTGAGTGTTTCATAAATATCTTCGTCACCGTAAAAGCCGTACACGATACCGCTTTTTGCGCCCTCTGATACGTTTTTGACCGTCACAACTCTGCCGTCGCCGAAGCAATCACCGCCGAGCGTCACTATCCGTCTGTAACCGCCGACCGACGCCGCCGCGGATGCGGTTTCGAGTGACTCGCTGCTTTCTCGGCACTTATCGTAGCATTTCGCGCCGATGTCGGTAAACGCAGGGAAGAGAAGTGCGCCGTTTCCGTCGATATTTTCGACCTCGCAACCGTCGGGAATCTCGGAAATTATCCTCGAAACACCGTTTTCGATCGAGAAAAGAAGCCCGTTTTTCGTATTCAAAGACGGATCAGCATATATTCGAGCGTTTTTTACCCTGTAGATCATCTCGGACTCCTTTCAATTGATTTATATTTTAAGCATATACCCCTTGTTTCTGACCGTTACTATCATTCGCGTGTCGAAACGCAGGTCGAGCTTTTTTCTAAGATAGCGGATATAAACGTCGACGGCGTTAGAATCGTTCTCGGACGGAAAGATCGCGTCGCGCGCCTCCCGTCTTCCGACCGGCTCGCCGTTTTTTGACCGTAAAAGCTTGAGAAGCTCAAGCTCCTTTTTTGATAGATCCACCTTTTCGCCGCGAAAGCTGACGTTATCACCCTCGATAACAAGTCCAAGCGCATCTTTTTCCTTCTTATAAGAGCGCGTAAGACTGTCAGCGAGCTTCCCCGCGTCTATCGGACGCTCAATTACGATAATTCCGTCGGCATCAGTCTCCTGATAACGGCAGCAAACTATCTTCTCAGCGCCGGGAGCCGTATTTTTCACGGCTTCCACCGCGTCATCGTCAAGCGTTCCGACAACGCAGACCGCTTGGTCAGCGTTTTCACCGACCTCCGACGTCACCTCCGCGCCTCGTTCTATCAGTTCAAGCTCAATGAGCCGCGCAAGGCGTTTTTCACTTAGCCCGCCCATCGGGTAAACAAGTATTTTATTCATTTTATACATTACTAAGCACTATTCTCGCTTCAGAGCCGACGTTTCCATCTTCAAGCACCGTCTTAAAAAGGAATGCGCCGCCGTTTTCTGCGCCATACACCTTAAAGGAAGCGCCGAGGCGTGCCTCGTGCTGATAGTTTATCGAAAGATGTGTAACGCGTTTTCCCAGCATATTGGGGATAAAGCCCGAGAAAATTCGCGGATAATTCGTATTATTGAGGTGAATATTTTGGTCGCAGTCGCCGTAAACGACCTTATAATCGCCAAGCTCGGAAAAGTCAACGCCGTTTAACCTGAAGCGCATGGGGGAAGCAACCTCGAGCTTATCATCGTCAGTACCAAAGCCGAGCTTGATTTCCTCAACGCGTATCGGCTGACGTTTTTCTATATCTATTGCGCCCCAGAATGCCATCATCGCCGCGATCTTCTCGCCGTTGCGCTCAATTACAGTACTTCTGTTATAACCGTAACCGCGAGCCTCGTTCAGCCACGAGGTAACGGTTATTTTATCCTGCGCGTAAAGCGGCTTATAAATATCAAGTGCCGCGCGGCTGAGTATAAACGCCTTCCCCGACTTGCGAAGCTCGTCCATTGTCGGGCCGTAGTCCTCGTGTCCGAGGTTTGCGGTCTCCTGCATATACCTCATCACCGCAGTTGCACTCGCGATGCCGTTCAGGTCAGTTTCCTGAGAGCTGACCTTGAAATCGTAAGAAAACTTCATTTTTTGCCTCGTTTTTTCTTCCTTATTATATATACCATTATACACGCCGCATTTACGGTTGTCAATGCATTTATTTTATCCCAAAATCGTTTGCCATTTTTTTCCATATTGTAAACGGTATCGGCAGAGAAGTGTCAAAACCGAAATTCTTCGACCTATATAGACCGCCTGCGACAACTAAATTCCCTAAGCTCTGTGAGATTTTTGTGATATGGTATAGAAAAAGAGAAAGGGAGACAAAACATGAGCATTAAAAATCTGTTTATAAGAAAAAAGCAAAAAAATGAGCGGCAAAGCGTGATTTCGGTTCCCGTTGGGAGAATTCTGCCAAATCCCGCGCAAACGCGAAAAAGCTTTCCCGACCTTAACCGCCTGAGCGAAAGTATACGCCGTTACGGAATAATCGAGCCGCTCACGGTTCGCCCCGTTCCAAACGCCGATCCAACGGGATCAAGAAAAAGAAACAATGCGCCGGTTTACGAGCTGGTATCGGGTGAACGTCGGCTCCGTGCGGCAAAAATTGCGGGAGTCAGCGAGGTGCCATGCGTGGTTATAGCACTCGACGACCGAAACGCCGCCGAAATGACCGCAGTTACCAACAGCAACCGTATTCCGCTCACCTTTTTCGAGGAGGCAGCGGCGATGGCGGCATTTCTTGACGTCTACGGATTAACACAGGAGGATACCGCCGCGGTGTTCGGCATACCGAAGTCAGCCCTATCGGGAAAGCTTCGCCTTTTACGTCTTACAGGTGCTGAAAAGCTGATAATCACAGGCGGCGGTCTGACCGAGCGCCACGCAAGGGCAGTAATCAAGATATGCGACCCCGAAAAGCGCATAGACGTGATACAGGAGGCAGTCCGCCTCGGGCTTTCGGTTTCCGAGACGGAGGAGCTTGTTGACCGCGTGCTGTGTCCAAGCGAGGAAAAGTCGAAAAAGCGACGCGCAACGATAAAGGATCCGCGCGTTGTTTACAACACCATCGACAAGGCGATTGAAAGCATTGAAAACGCGGGAGTATCGGTCGAAAAGGAACGGCGCGAGAAGGGAGACACCGTCGAGCTGCTTTTTAGGATCAAAAAGCCGTCTCGCAGTTTTCCCTCAAAATTCCCCGAATTTTCCCCTGCCGAGGAGATTATTACGCCGACAAAGGCGGTATGAGGAAATGTTTCACGTGAAACACTATGTTTTGCGTGAAGCTTTTTCTTTTTATAGTTGTTTCACGTGAAACACTATGTTTTGTGTTCGACGCTTTTGTTACCCGTCAAAAGACTTTCCCCTATTTTTCCCTAATTTTTCCCACTTGCACTATTTCTATTGACATTTCAATGCAAAAGGGATATAATAAATACACCTTTTAACGAAAAAACAGGAGATTTCTTGTGGGAAAAACAATAGTTTTCGCCAACCAGAAGGGTGGCGTCGGAAAAACCACGTCGGCGGTCAACGTTGCGGCAGCAATGGGCGCTAAGGGAAAGAAGGTTCTTCTCGTCGACCTTGACCCGCAGGGCAATACCTCAAGCGGCGTTGGTATCAATAAAAAGAACATGAAGCTTTCAAGCTACGACGTAGTTATCGGAAGAAGCTCGGCTGAAAGCTGTGTGGTTGCGACGGAATTTGCAAATCTTTCGGTAATTCCCTCGAATATTTCCCTCGCAGGCGCGGAATTTGAGCTTGTAACGACCGAAAAGCGTGAATACCGTCTCAAAAACGCGCTTACACTCATAAAAGACGAATACGATTACATAATCATTGACTGCCCGCCGTCACTCGGCATATTGACTGTCAACTCTCTCGTTGCCGCCGATGCGGTCATCGTTCCTATGCAGTGCGAATATTACTCTATTGAGGGACTTTCGCAGCTCCTTTCAACGATACGCTCGGTAAAGCGCCTTTACAACCCGTCTCTTGAGCTTCTCGGAATACTCATCACGATGTATAACGGCAGGCTCAACCTTTCGAGCCAGGTCATGTTTGAATTGAAGAAGTATTATGCGTCAAAGCTCTTCAAGACCACAATATTGCGTAACGTAAGATTAAGTGAGGCGCCGGGCTACGGAATGCCGATAATCTATTACGATAAGCATTGTAAAGGAACAGAGGCGTATTACGCCGTAACGGACGAAATTCTCGAGAGAATATAACGGCAAAACACCCATAGAAAGGAAAAATCATGGCAAAACCAAAGAATACAGGTCTCGGACGCGGTATTGAAGCAATTTTCCTCGATAATTCGGCAGAGGAAAACGGCGGCGTAACAATGATGCGCCTGAGCGAAATAGAGCCGAATCCCGATCAGCCGAGAAGAGATTTCGACCCCGAAGCGCTTTCTCAGCTCGCTGAATCGATAGCAACTCACGGACTTATCCAGCCGATAGTCGTAAGAAGCACGGGAAGCGGCGAATTTTACGAGATAATCGCGGGCGAGCGCCGTTGGAGAGCGTCGAAAATGGCAGGACTTACCGAAGTTCCCGTCATTATAATGGAGCTTGACGACCAAAAGGCGGCTCAGATTGCGATAATCGAGAACGTGCAGAGAGAAGATCTGAACGCGATCGAAGAAGCGGCGGCATACCGATCTCTTATCGAGGACTACGGAATGACGCAGGAGGAGCTTTCAAGACAGATAGGCAAGAGCCGTCCGGCAGTTGCCAATATA
This sequence comes from Eubacteriales bacterium, assembly GCA_045591885.1. Lineage (GTDB taxonomy): Bacteria > Bacillota > Clostridia > Oscillospirales > CAG-272 > Colimorpha_A. The sequence goes on from JAZNTT010000058.1 coordinate 6,881, forward strand.
CTCCGTCTGTTAGAGCTTCCCGACGAGGTAATGGCGCTCGTTCGTGAGGGCGCGCTCTCGGCAGGTCACGCCAGAACTCTGCTCGGACTTAAAAATCCGACGAGAATTATCGGCGCGGCAAACACGGTTGTTGCGAAAAATCTTTCGGTGCGCGAAACCGAAGCACTCGTTAAGAAGCTCAACCGTATCGAAAAAGAGATAAACGAACCGAAGCCGGTGAGTGACGAGCCGATAGTTGATTATTCCAAAGAGCTTGCAAGAAAAATGACTGAAAAGCTCGGAAGAAAGGTCGCAATAAGCGGCAAGGGCAAACTTAGAAAGCTTGAAATAAGCTTTTCTGACGACAAAGAGCTTGACGAGCTTGTAAACAAGCTTTGCGGAGCAAATATTTTTGACGACTAACAAGAAAAAGGCAAAAAGAGGTAATAAATCATGCTTGACATCAAATATATAAGAGAAAATCCCAACGAAGTAGTAGAAAGACTTGCTCAGAAGGGCAGAGATGCAAAGGAAGAGATCGAAAAAATACTCGAGCTTGACGCTAAGCGCCGTTCGATCATCGCAGAAAACGAGCAGATGAAGGCAGAGCAGAACAAGACGAACAAGCTCATTCCCCAGTATAAGAAGGAGGGCAAGGACGTTGCGCCCATTTTCGCGCAGATGAAGGAGCTTGGAGCAAAGACGAAGGCGAATGACGAGCTTCTCAAAACCGTTGAGGAGCAGTTCAACGACCTTATGTATGCTCTCCCCAACCTTCCCGACCGTGACCTTAAGCCCGGAGGCAAGGAAAACAACGAGCCGCTTCGTTACTTCGGCGAGCCGCACAAGTTCGACTTCGAGCCGAAGAATCACGTTGACCTCTGTACCGACCTCGGTCTTATCGACTACAAGCGCGGAACCAAGCTCGCGGGAAGCGGCTTCTGGATCTATTCCGGCATCGGCGCACGTCTTGAGTGGGCGCTTCTCAACTACTTTATTGATACTCACATAAAGAACGGATACGAGTTCATGCTCGTTCCTCACATGCTTGAATACGAATGCGGATTCACAGCAGGACAATTCCCGAAGTTTGCAGACGAGGTATATAAGATCGCCAACCCGACCGATGACCGCGTTCACTATATGCTTCCGACTGCTGAGGCGGCACTCGTTTCGCTTCACAGAAACGAGATTCTGACCGAGGCTGATCTTCCTAAGAAGTACATCTCCTATACGCCCTGCTTCCGCCGCGAGGCAGGAAGCTATCGTTCCGACGAGCGCGGAATGGTACGCGGACATCAGTTCAACAAGGTAGAGATGGTACAGTACACGCTTCCTGAGAAGAGTGACGAGGCGTTCGACGAGCTTGTTGCTCACGCAGAGGCGCTTGTAAGCGGTCTCGGCTTCCACTTCCGCACCGTTAAGCTCGCGGCTGAGGACTGCTCGGCATCTATGGCTCGCACCTACGATATCGAGATCCAGATCCCCTCAATGAACGGCTACAAGGAGGTCTCATCCGTTTCCAACGCACGCGATTTCCAGGCGCGCAGAGGTCAGATGAGAGTTAAACGCGACGACGGAAGAATCGAGTATCTCCACACCCTGAACGGCTCGGGACTTGCAACCAGCCGTATTCTTCCTGCTCTTGTGGAGCAGAACCAGAACGCTGACGGATCGGTTAACGTGCCTGACGTTCTCAAAAAGTATCTCGGAATGGACGTAATCGGCAAGTAATAGGTTAACAGGTGTTAACTTATTAGATTTTTTGGAATTACACTACACAAACGAAACCCGCAGGGCGAACGGCAAAGCCGATCGGATCTCGCGCGGATCCACACTTGCTATCTTCAAGAAAGGAGTCGACAGCATGACACTTGCTAAGCTTCTGACAGGCGGAAGCACGACGACTGCATCGGTAATATGGCCGATAATACTCGGCGTGTTCATCGCAGTATTGATAACCTATATAAATAAGAAAACAATAGGCAAGCTTGTGGACAAGCTTCTTTGCCTGCCTGCCGATAATGAGGAAAATGCAGTAACGCTCGACGAAATCGGTTACGGAAACAAGGGCGCTTTGCGTTACGCGCTTCGCCCGACGTCGACCCTTTCAAGCATCATAAAGCACACTGACGACGGCAGATACTACATTCCCGAGGATCAGCAGTACCGTGCGGAGGTCGTCTACACACAGAGCCGCCTTTCACCGATAACGCTGATCGTATCAGCCATTCTGTTGATAGTTGCGGGAAGCACACTCTTAAACGTTCTTCCAAGCATAATTGAAACCGTTAAAGGTATTTTTTGAGGATAAGTAATGAACAATTTAAACCTAAAAAAGAAATACCACAAGCCGTACGAGCTTGTTCTGTATGCAATCGGCTTCGCCGCAGTGCTTCTGCTGCTGACGGTTCTTGCCGCTTACATTTTCGGCTTCCGTTACTTCAAGGTGTCGACCTCGGACGGAACGATAAAGTTCATCGGCAGAATTGACGGCAGCGGTGCACTGGAATCGGGAACACTATATTATTCCGACGGAAAGACGGGCAAGATATACAGCAAGACGTCAACTGTCAAGTATTCGGACGGAAGCATATACGAGGGCGTTCTCGTCAATCTCCAGAAGAGCGGCAAGGGAAAAATGACCTACAAGAACGGCGATACCTACGAGGGCGAGTTCAAGAAGGACAAGCTATCGGGCATAGGAGAATATACCTTTGATAACGGCGATACCTACGAGGGCGGGTTCAAGGACGGCAAAAAGCACGGAACAGGCAAATACACCTTTGCATCGGACGGCTCGTACTACGAGGGAAGCTTCGTCGACGATTCAAAGAACGGAAACGGTGTTTTCGTTCAGGCAGATGGCACAAAATATGAGGGAAACTACTCAAATGACGTCAAAAACGGTCTCGGAAAGCTGACTTTTGCAAACGGCGACGTATATGAGGGCGAGTTTATAAATGACGTGCGCTCCGGTGAAGGAAAATACACCTGGGCAAACGGTGACACCTATGTCGGTGAGTTTTACAACAACCTTATGCACGGTTGGGGAAAATACACCTGGGCAGAGGGACGGGTTTACGAGGGCGTATTTGAAAACGGCGTGATCGTGCGCGTCGATACACCCGAAAGTCCTGACGGCGAAACGAATCAAACGCAGTAAGGAGACAATGCTATGTGGGGCATCTTCAGCATCGCTCATTTTATAAGCTGGCCGATTGCGGCTATTATCATATTCGCGCTTTACTTTTTGATTAAAAACAGAAGTGAAAAAACACAGAGAATAGTTCTCGGAATTCTATCGTTCAGCGGAATTTCAGCGATTATTTATAATCTCGTCGCGTGGAACTCTCCGCTCGAATATCTGCCGTTTCACCTCTGCTCGATAAATGCGATCCTGCTTCCGATAGCGATCTTCACGAAGAACAAGACGATCGGCAATATGCTCGTTCTCTGGTGCCTCGGCGCGCTCGCGGCGGTAATGCTGAATTTCTACGCCGACGAGGCGTCTGACCTTTATAATCCGACGTTCTGGTTCTTCTATCTGCCGCACGTATTGGAGTTTGGAATACCGATAATCGCATTCAAGCTCGGCATTATTAAGCTCGACTACAAAACGATACCGCGGACCCTTATTTTAACGGCGGCGATCTACACGGTAATACACTTTATCAACCTCGGTCTTATCGCATACGTTAAGGCAAAAAACCTCGTCGATTACGCCGGCAACCTTTTACATATAAACTATATGTACTCGATGCAGCACGAGGGCTTCCCGCTGCTCAGTACCTTCTGGAATATCATTCCGCACAGCTACTTTTATATGTTCCTCGTTTTCCCGATAATTTTTATATACCTGACAATAATTTATTTCCCTCAGATACTAAGAGAAAAGAAAGCAAAAAATGACCTATGCAAATAATAAGCGTTATTATACATACGACGCTTTTTTGAAGGAAAAATTCGGATCAAAGACTATAAAAATCCCCCTTGATGGGGGATTTTCCTGTCCCAACATAGACGGAACAAGGGGAAAAGGCGGCTGCACCTACTGTACAAAGGAGGCACTGCCTTACCGCGGAAGACCTATAAGAGAGCAGTTCGAGCTTGGACGTGAGCCGCTAATAAAAAAATGGGGCAGAGAGGGGATAAGGGAGCAGTTTATCCCCTATTTTCAGGTCTTTTCCGGCACTTATGCGCCGATTGATAAGCTGAGAGAGCTGTATTATGAGGCGCTTGACCTGCCGAATACGGTCGGACTGTCGATTGCGACCCGAGTCGATTGCTTGAACGATGAGGTCGTTGATCTGCTAAATGAAATTAACGAAAAGACGTTTCTGACCGTTGAGCTGGGACTTCAAACGGTTCACGAGGAAACGGCGAAAAGGATCAACCGCGGACACAGCTTTGAGGAGTTTCTATATGGCTATAAAAAGCTAAATGGAATCAAACGATGCGTTCATCTCATAAACGGGCTTCCCGGTGAAAGCCGCGAAATGATGCTTGAAAGCGCTAAAACCGTTGCCTCACTTCGTCCGCACTCGGTGAAATTACATATGCTTTACCTTGAAAACGGCACGAAAATGACGGAAGAATTCAAGTCGGAGCCGTTTCATATTCTCACGCTCGAAGAATACGTAGATATTACCGTCACACAGCTCGAATATTTCCACCCTGAAACCGTAATCGGGCGTTTAACGGGCGACGGAAAGAAAGATAACCTCGTCGAGCCTCTCTGGTCGCTCAAAAAATTCTGCGTGCTGAATGAGATCGATAAGGAATTCAGGCGGAGAGATTCTTATCAAGGTATACATTTCTCGGATTAAATAAATTCAACTCTATTTGCCGCATAAATAACATCTACCACAGGCGCGACGCCCGCGGTCCCCCTGTCTCGCTGCCTGAGGGGAAGGCAAGAGGACGCGTCGAATCTTCCTTAATCCGAAAGGGGATTCCAAAGGGGAAAACGTGTGCGGAATTTTGCATAGGCAAAATTCAAATCGGTTTGCCCCTTGGTGTGTTTCTTTTGTAACTTTTCTTTGCACAAACAAAGAAAAGTTAATAAAAACAGGAGCAAAAAATGGACAACATACTTACCGGCAAGGAAAAGCCGCTATACATAAAATATCTCATCGCCGCATCGGGAAGCGCGATGGTATCCTGCATATTCGGAACGATAGACGGAATTATGATAGGACGCTATCACGGGCCGTCGGGAAGTGCCGCTATCGCCGTGTTCAACCCGCTTTGGGGCTTCATTTTCTGCCTCGCGCTGCTTACGGGCATTGGCGGCTCTGTGCTTTTTGCAAATCACCGCGGAAAGGGCGACGAAAAGAGCGCACAGCAGTTTTTTACGCTCTCTATTGTATTCGGAGCAATTCTATCCGTCGTTGCGATGCTTGCTATCGGGCTTTTCAGAGATCCGCTTTTTCGTCTGTGCGGAGCGGACGATGAACTTTTACACCTTTGCAAGCTGTATTTAAGACCTATTCTGTACTCGATACCGAGCTGTATTTTCAATACGATCCTCTCCGCCTACCTTCGTAACGATAACA
>JAZNTT010000059.1:0-3415 GCA_045591885.1 Eubacteriales bacterium
CGTGCATTTCGACGAGGGTGCTATACTTGATGAAAACGGCAAGATAGCCGACAAGGGTAATTACGGCCCCTACAAGCAGAGTGAGAGAGGCCCGCTTTACAGAGTTTTCGCAAAGAAGCTCGTGAGCGAGGGCAAGGCGTATCCCTGCTTCACTACCGAGGAAGAGCTGGACGAGCTTCAGGCGGTAAACAAGAAGGAAGAAATTAAAAATACCGACTGGCAGGCAGAGGCGGAAAGCCGCCGTGCTGAAATGCTCGCCCGCCGTAATTTCACGATCGAAGAGGTCAAGGAGCATCTTGCGGCGAATCATCCTTTCGTTATCAGAATACTTGCAAATGGCGATCCCGATAAGAGAATGAAGTTCACCGACCTCGTTAAGGGTGCTATCGACGTACCCGAAAACGACGAGGATTTCGTTCTTCTCAAGAGCGACGGAATCCCGACCTATCACTTTGCTCACGCTGTCGACGACCACCTTATGGGAACGACGCACATAATCCGCGGCGAAGAGTGGCTTCCGTCTCTGCCGAAGCACATTCAGCTCTTTAACTATCTCGGCTTCAAGATTCCGAAGTACATGCACATCTCGCAGATAATGCGTCTTGACGAGAACGGCAACAAGAAGAAGCTTTCTAAGCGCGATATGGGCGCGAATATGGATGACTATACCGAAATGGGTTACTGTCCCGAGGCAGTCTGTGAGTACGTTATGACGCTTCTCAACTCGAACTACGAGGAGTGGCACATGCAGAACCCCGACAAGCCCTATACCGATTTCCCTTTCAACATTAAGAAAATGTCGGTTTCGGGTTGCCTTTTCGACTTCGAGAAGCTTAACGACGTATCGAAGAACATAATCTCCCGCATGTCGGCTGATGACGTTTATGAAAAGGTAGTTAATTGGGCGGAAAAATTTGATTCCGATTTTGCCGACGAGCTTAAAAACGCTCCCGAGATGTCGAAGAGCATTCTTGCGATCGGTCGCGGCGGCAAGAAGCCGAGAAAGGACCTTACGACATGGCGCGACGCTAAGCCGTATATGGGCTTCTTCTACGATAAGTATTTCACCGTTATCGACGAATATCCCGAGAATTTTGATAAATCGGATATTAAAAATACGCTCGTCAAATTCTCCGAGACCTACGATTACGCCGACGATATGAACACCTGGTTCGAAAAGGTGAAGCAAATTGCCGATTCGCTCGGTTACGCGTCCGATATGAAGGCGTACAAGGCAGATCCCGACGCATTCAAGGGAAGCGTTGCCGACATAAGCATGTTCATTCGCGTTGCGGTAACAGGCAAGATGAACTCTCCCGACCTTTACACCGTAATGCAGATAATCGGCAAGGATAAGACCCTTGACAGAATCAACTCTATGATAAGCAAGCTCTAAGAGGAAAATATAATGGACGAAAATTTCAAGACAGAAGGCAATTTTATACACGAAATAATCGACGCAGATCTTGCGGCGGGTGTAAACGACACCGTTCACACGCGTTTTCCGCCCGAGCCGAACGGATACCTTCATATCGGCTCCGCAAAGGCGATATACATCAATTATTCGACTGCAAAGAAGTACGGCGGTAAGTTCAACCTCCGTTACGACGACACGAACCCCGCAAAGGAGGACACCGAGTACGTTGACTCGATCTACGAGGATCTTACCTGGCTCGGTGCTAACCCCGACGGCGGTGTTTTCTACGGCTCCGATTACTTCGATAAGTGCTACGAATATGCAGTTAAGCTCATTAAGGACGGCAAGGCGTACGTTTGTGACCTGAGTGCCGACGAGATGAGAGAATACCGCGGAACTCTGACTGAGCCGGGCAAAAACAGCCCTTACCGCGACCGTTCGGTTGAAGAAAACCTCGAGCTTTTTGAAAGAATGAAGAACGGCGAGTTCCCTGACGGCTCACGCACGCTCCGTGCGAAGATAGATATGGCGTCGCCCAACATGAATATGCGCGACCCTGCTATCTACCGCATAGTTCACACGAGCCATCACCGTCAGGGCGATAAGTGGTGCATTTATCCCCTTTATGACTTTGCACATCCGATTCAGGATGCCCTTGAGGGAATCACCTATTCCCTTTGCTCGATAGGGTTTGAAAATCACCGTCCGCTTTACGAGTGGGTCGTTGATAACGTAGACGTTTTCACTCCCAAGCCCAAGCAGAGAGAGTTCGCGCGTCTTAACGTGACATATACCGTAATGAGCAAGAGATACCTTCGCAAGCTCGTTGAGGAAAAGCTAGTTGACGGATGGGACGATCCCCGTATGCCTACCATCTGCGGTCTGCGCAGACGCGGATTTACTCCTTCGGCTATATTCGATTTCGTTCGCCGCGCAGGCGTTGCGAAGTCTTACAGCATAGTTGATATTGAGCTTCTCGATTACTGCATCCGCGACGAGCTTAACAGAACGGCTGAAAGAAGAATCGCAGTTCTCGATCCCGTCAAGGTGGTTATTACCAACTACCCTGAGGACAAGACCGAATACTTTGAGGTCTCGAACAACCCGAACGACGAAAACGCAGGTACGAGAAAGGTTCCCTTCACCAAGGAGCTTTATATTGACCGCAGTGACTTTGCAGAGGTTCCGCCTCCCAAGTTCTTCCGTCTCAAGCCCGACGGCGAGGTTCGTCTTATGGGTGCTTACATCATTAAGCTTAACGAGATCGTAAAGGACGAAAACGGCAACGTAGTAGAGCTTCGTTGCACTGCCGATCTTGAAAGCGGAAACGGAAATCCCACCGACGGCAGAAAGATCAAGGGTACCATTCACTGGCTCTCGACCTCCTACGCTTCCGATGCGACCGTTATGCTTTACGACAAGCTCTTCACGATTGCAAACACGGGTGACATTCCCGAGGATAAGACCTACGACGATTATCTCAACCGCGATTCCGCAGTTAAGGTTGAAGGCGCAAAGGTCGAGCCGTGCCTCATGGACGCAAAGGCAGGAACGAGCTTCCAGTTCGTTCGTATCGGTTACTTTACGCCCGATTCGAAAAATCCCGGAACGTTTATCAGAACCGTTACCCTTAAGGACGGATTTAAGATTCAGTAATTATAAAAGACAGAGGTTTGTGCCTCTGTCTTTTGTTATATTCGCCACGCCGTTTGTAGGGGCGACGTTCCCTGCCGAGAAACGTCCAATCGTTCCGACACGTGTTCGTAGGGCGGGGGTTTACTCCCGCCGCACAAAAACGATTCACTTTACTTGGGCATACGGTTGCTTCCCAACCTACACCTCATCCACCGCAGACGCAGCGTCTGCCGTCCCCCTTCCCCCACTGGGGAAGGCAAGATAACGCCCCGAAACTTCACCAAGTTGTTTGTAGGGGGCGACAATCTTGCTCTTGACAGAGGACGTCGCACCCTACAAAGAGTGGCATATATTTATATGCTA
>JAZNTT010000060.1:0-15342 GCA_045591885.1 Eubacteriales bacterium
TGTAGGGCGGGGGTATGCTCGGAACCCCCAAAACTCGCATTCGCTCGTTTCGGGGAACCCCACGCGCTCCCGCCGATGCCTCCCGTAGGGAGGCAAAAAATTAACATTGTTTATGTGCGGCGGGAGCAAGCCCCCGCCCTACGGCGTTCGAGTTTTTTTTCGTATGTCCTAAAATTTACGCATCAATTGTCGAGATCGTCAGCGTTGTTTCCTCAAGAACGTCGAGGAGAACGCGGACGGTATCGAGCGCGGTGAAGATCGTGACGTTATTGTCGGTCGCATAACGGCGGATCTCGTATCCGTCAGACGCCTGACCGACAGACGCGATGTCGCGGGTGTTTATAACGTAAGCGATATGACCCTGACGGAGCGATTCCGCGATCTCGTCACTGCCCTCGCTGATCTTCTTGAGAATGTGAGTACGGATGCCGTTCTGCTTGAGGAACTTCGCAGTGCCTTCGGTCGCTTCAATATTGAAGCCGAGGTTGTAGAATCGGCGGATAAGAGGAAGCGCCTCTTCCTTGTCCTTGTCGGCGATGGTAGCGAATACTGTGCCGTAATTCTGCACCTTCATGCCCGACGCCTGAAGCGCCTTGTAAAGAGCGCGGTTGGGCTTATCGTCATAACCGATCGCCTCACCTGTACTCTTCATTTCGGGGGAGAGGTAAGCGTCAAGACCGCTTATCTTGTTGAAGGAGAATACGGGCACCTTAACGTACCATCTCTTCTTCTCGTCGGGGTAAATATCGAATATTCCAAGCTCCTTGAGCGACTTTCCGAGAATGACCTCGGTTGCGATGTCGGCAAGCGAGTATCCCGTCGCCTTCGAAAGGAAGGGAACGGTACGCGAGGAACGGGGGTTGACCTCTATGATATAGACGTTTTCGTTTTCGTCGACGATAAACTGAATGTTAAATAGACCTACAATACCGATTCCGACGCCGAGCATCTTCGCATAGCGGAGAATCGTGCCCTTGACTCTGTCGGAGATAGAGAAGGTAGGATATACGCTTATAGAATCACCGCTGTGAATACCGGTTCTCTCAACAAGCTCCATGATTCCGGGAACGAAGACGTTGCGTCCGTCGCATATAGCATCGACCTCGACCTCTTTACCCTGAATGTACTTGTCAACGAGAACGGGCTTGTCCTCGTCGATCTCAACTGCGGTCTTGAGGTAGTGGCGGAGCTGTTCCTCGCCCGCAACTATCTGCATTGCACGTCCGCCGAGAACGAAGGAGGGACGAACAAGAACGGGATAACCGATCTCGGCAGCTGCCTTGATACCGTCCTCGATCTTTGTTACCGCCTGACCCTTTGCACGCGGAATATCAAGCTCGTTAAGAAGATTTTCAAACGCGTTACGGTCCTCAGCGCGGTCGATAGCGGCACAGTCTGTACCGATTATCTTTACACCGCGGTTGGTAAGAGGCTGAGCGAGGTTTATAGCCGTCTGTCCGCCGAGGGAAGCGATAACGCCCTCGGGCTGCTCAAAATCGATGATTGCCATAACGTCCTCGGGCGTAAGCGGCTCGAAATAGAGCTTGTCAGCAGTCGTGTAGTCTGTCGAAACGGTCTCGGGGTTGTTGTTTATAATGATTGCCTCGTAGCCCGAGTTCTTTATCGTCTGAACCGCATGAACGGTCGAGTAGTCAAACTCAACGCCCTGTCCGATACGGATAGGGCCTGCGCCGAGAACGACGATCTTTTTCTTGCCCGTAAGACGGGATTCGTTTTCGGTCTTTGCATAAGTCGAGTAGAGATATGCGATATATTTTCCCGTGTGTAGGGTATCAACCATCTTGAATACGGGAGTAATTCCGCCCGCTTTACGGAGATTGTATACCGAAAGCTCGTCGATATCCCAGAGCTTCGCTATCATCTTGTCGGAGAAGCCAAGTTCCTTTGCCTCGCGGAGAGTATCTTTATCGCCGCGCTTAACGCGGAGGGTGTTTTCCATCTTAACGATCTTTTCGATACATTCGAGGAACAGCTCTGTGATAGCGGTTGCCTCGTGAAGCTGCTCGACGGTCGCGCCGAGACGGAGAAGCTGAGCGATAGCGTAAACGCCGTCTGCGTGGAACTTCTTTACGTAGTCGAAAAGCTGTTCTTTGGTGTAGTTATCAAACTTAGAAAGATGAACGTGGCAAACGCCCGTTTCGAGAGAACGTACCGACTTGAGGAAGCATTCTTCAAGGGTCGAGCCGATTCCCATGACCTCGCCCGTCGCCTTCATCTGCGTTCCGAGAATGTCGGATGCAGTTGCGAACTTATCGAACGGGAAGCGCGGGAACTTCGCAACGATATAGTCGAGCTTCGGCTCCTTGTCACCCATACCGCCCGCAACGGGGATCTCATCAAGGGTCATACCGACTGCAATTTTTGCGGTAACTCTTGCGATAGGATAACCGGACGCCTTCGACGCGAGTGCGCTCGAGCGCGAAACGCGGGGGTTGACCTCGATGAGGTAGTATTCGGAGGAATCGGGGTTGAGTGCGAACTGTACGTTACAGCCGCCCTCTATCTTAAGCTCGCGGATTATCTTGATAGCGGAATCGTTGAGCATCTTAAGGTCGTGATCGTTAAGCGAAAGAATGGGGGCAACGACGATACTGTCACCTGTGTGAACGCCGACGGGGTCCATATTTTCCATTCCGCAAATGGTTATCGCGCGGTCGGAGGAGTCGCGCATAACCTCGAACTCGATCTCCTTATAGCCCTTAACGCTCTTTTCGATAAGAACCTGATGAACGGGGGAAAGCTTGAAGGCGTTAAGACCGACGGAAAGGAGTTCTTCCTCGTTATAAGCAAATCCGCCGCCCGTACCGCCGAGGGTGAACGCAGGACGGAGAACAACGGGATATCCGATGCGCTTCGCTGCTTCCTTTGCTTCCTCGATGGAGTAGGTTATCTCGGAGGGGATGACCGGCTCGCCTATCGACTGGCAAAGCTCCTTAAACAGCTCTCTGTCCTCGGCGCGCTCGATGGATTCCGAGCTTGTACCGAGAAGCTCAACGCCGCATTCCTTAAGAACGCCCTTCTTTTCGAGCTGCATTGCGAGGTTAAGTCCCGTCTGACCGCCGATTCCGGGAACGATAGCGTCGGGTCGCTCGTAACGGAGGATCTTCGCGATGTATTCAAGGGTAAGCGGCTCCATGTATACCTTGTCGGCAATGGAGGTATCGGTCATTATCGTTGCAGGGTTAGAGTTGCAGAGAACGACCTCGTAGCCCTCTTCCTTGAGCGCAAGACACGCCTGCGTGCCTGCGTAGTCAAATTCGGCTGCCTGACCTATGATGATAGGGCCCGAGCCGATGATAAGAATTTTCTTTAAGTCTTTTCTTTTTGCCATTTTATTTTTCCTCCGTTAGGGATTTTTCGTTAAGTTTGAATGTTTCGTTGTGCTGATTATTTTTCCTGCCCAATCGCGTTATAAACCATTTTCCCGTCATAAACCGTCATTAAGCACTTGCCGTAAACGGTCATATTTTCAAAGGGCGTCGCCCTTCCCATAGTCTTAAATTCGTTCGGGTCAATATCGTAACAGGCATCGAGGTCGAACACCGTGAATCCGACGTCTGTATCGATATCAAAGCGCGTTCTCGGTGCCTCGCTCATGAGGTAGACAAGCTCTTCAAGCTTTATGACACCTGTCTTTACAAGCTTCGTGTAAAGCACGGGGAATGCCGTTTCAAGTCCGACGACTCCCATCGCGCTCTTTTCAAGTCCGCGTCCCTTTTCCTCGTCGGAATGAGGCGCGTGGTCGGTCGCGATCATGTCTATAGTTCCGTCGACAATTCCCTCGACGAGAGCGTCTCTGTCTGAAGCGGAGCGGAGCGGCGGATTCATCTTGAAGCGTCCGTGTTCCTGCAGGTCATCATCGCAAAGCGTCAGGTAATGAGGTCCTGTTTCACAGGTTATATTCACACCCTCAGCCTTTGCGCGTCTGATAATGTCAACGCTTTCCTTCGTCGAAATGTGACATACGTGGTAAGCGCAGCCCGTCTTTTTGATAAGCTCAATGTCGCGCGCGATCGGACCCCATTCGCTCTCAGAGCAAATGCCGCGGTGACCGTGCGCCTTTGCGTAGTCGCCGTCGTGTATGTAACCGCCGCGGAGAAGCGAATTGTCCTCACAGTGGGCAGAAATTATCTTGTTAAGCGCCGCCGCCTTTTCCATTGCCAAAATCATCATTTCAGGATCCTGAACGCCGCGTCCGTCGTCAGAAAAGCCAACAACGTCAGGCGCCATTCCGTCCATATCGGAAAGCATCTCGCCCTTTTCGCCCACGGTAATAGTTCCGAAGGGGATGACCGCGATCGACGCGTCGCGCTCGATTATATCGAGCTGAGCTTTCAGATTTTCAACGCTGTCGGGGGCAGGATTCAGGTTCGGCATCGTGCAAAGTGCGGTGTATCCGCCGGCCGCGCCGGAGGCCGTTCCGCTCTTTACCGTCTCTTTATAAGAAAAGCCCGGCTCACGCAGATGAACATGAACATCAGCAAAGCCGGGGAAAATATATTTACCGGAAATGTCAACAACAGAATCAGAAAAAGGGAAATCGAAAAAGGAAACGGTAACGTCCTTCTTTTCGAAGTGACCGTTTGCGTATACGTATCCGCCTTTAAGTGTGAGTTCCATTTTGACCTCCGCGCAAGCGCGCATTTGACAAATTAAAATTGCATTTGATATATTGTATCATATTTATTATATATTGTCAATTACTTTCGCGCTCGCGCGGTGAAAAATAATCAAAAAAATCGGCACTGTTTTTGTGCAAAAATCCATAATCTCATTGACAAAACCGAATCAGTGTGTTAAAATAACATCTACGCGGGTGTGGCGAAATTGGCATACGCATAAGATTTAGGATCTTACGCTGAGAGGCGTGCAGGTTCGACCCCTGTCACCCGCACCATAATTAAAAGAGGAGGCACTCGCCTCCTCTTTTAATTATCATGAGAGCTTGCACGGTCGGTTCTCTCTTTCGCCTTGGCGAAAGACAGCTTTTCGTGCGGAAACGGCTAAAATCACACTATCATTCCCCGAAAAGCCGGTTCTTGCCCCCTGTCACCCGCACCAAAGCATTCAAACCCGAATCTTTTACCAATCGGTGAAACGTTCGGGTTTATTTTTATAAATAACAATACATAAGTCTTTGTTTGGGCAGCGCAGAGTGTTTTGCGCTGTACAGTCACTTGTTGTGCAACGAAAAAGAGCACCCGATCGGGTGCTCTTTTAAATTACAATGTGTCAGGCAAAAGCGATGCGCTGTCGCTGTCGAGGTAGAGCACAGCACTTGCGTGTGTGCGCAAGATACTTGCAGGACATGCTTCGGAAATGTCTTCGCAAAGCGTTTTGCGAACCGCATCCGCCTTTGTTTTGGCGGGAACGATGCAAAAGAGATGCGTGCCTGAAGTGAGAGTGGGAACGGTGAGCGTGATCGCGGTCTTCGGAACGTCGTCAATCTTCGCAAAGCAGCCGTCGTTCACCTGCTGGTTTCTGCAAACCTCGTCAAGAACCACGGGCTTGACCGCCTTCGGATCATTGAAATCGGCAACGGGGGGATCGTTAAACGCGATGTGTCCGTTTTCGCCAATTCCCATAACAACGATGTCGGTCGGATACTTCTTCAGAAGCTCGGAATATCTTTCACATTCCTTTTCGGCATCATCAGCGGTGATATCAATGTACGAAACAGATTTGAAATCTGCAATCCCGAAAATGTGCGCCTTGAGGAAATTACCGAAGCCCTGAGGGGCATCAGCGGACAAGCCGATATACTCGTCCATGTGAAAAGCGTTAACTCTGTTCCAAGGAATTTCCCTGTCGGTGGCAAGTGCCTTAAGCACCTCGTTTTGCGACGGTGCGGCGGCAAAAATCATATTTATCGTATCCTTTTCTTTGAGAAGAGAAAGTATACATGCTTTTATGTCCGCAGCGGCGGCACAGCCCATTTCCGCTCTCGTATCATAAACATTTACGCTCAAAAGATCTTTTATTAAGCTTCTCATCAAAACAACTCCTTAAATTTTTCTACCGCATCGTTAAATGCCGCCTTTGCGTCGGGGTACTGATACGGATTCTTAAACGAACGGCCAACGAGTGCGTTGAGTCCCGAGAAGGTCTGAAGATGCGGCTCGAGCGACACGAAAAAGTCCTTTTCCGAATAGCTCCTGTGTGCGTCAAGTATTTCCTTGATCTTCGCTTGTCCCTTGCCGGCAGGCACGATCGCGCCCTCGTAAAGCGCGTCCTTTATGTGGAAATAAGCGACATGATCCTTTAACATTTCATAAGCGTCGGGATAAGGGTTAACGTTCTCAAGAACGAAGTTGCCCATATCGAAAACGCACTTCATTTCACCGCCGAAATACGTCAGAATGTCAAGACATCTTTCAGGAACGTCGCCGTAGATATTCGCCTCGTTTTCGTGGCATAGAACGACTCCGTATTGACGAGCAAGAGCTACAAGACGTTCAAGTCCCGAAAAGACCTCGTCCCTCATGTCGACAATATTCTTTCCGTCGGGAGCGTAAAAGCTGAACATACGGACATACTTGGTCTCGAGTGCGTTTGCCGCCTCAAAAACTTTGCGCGCCATCTCGAGATGAGCATCAAGATCGCCGTCCAGCTTGACCTTTCCGATAGGCGAGCCGAGAGCCGATACTCCGACTCCGTAGTTATCAAATGCCTTTTTCGCTTCCTTAACCTCGTCGGACGTCAAAACGGAAATGTTCTTTCCGTTCAGGTGGCGGACCTCAATGTGTCCTATACCGAAGCCTTTTACGGCTTCAAGCTGTTCGAGAGTGGAATCGGCGTATTCGTCGGCAAAAGCAGAAAGCTTAAAATTGCCCATAGAAACCTCCTCAGAAGCTAAGTTTTCCGACCTTTTCCTCTTTTCCGCTGTTGAGAGAGCGCTCGATGGCGTTCAGAATGAACACGGGCGAAGCGAAGGCCTCATAGGATTCGGGCTGAGCGTCACCGTTAAGAAGTCCATGGAACTCCTTAAACTCGGCATAATACCATTCGTGGCTGTTGGGTATCTCATAGCTGCTCGTGCCATTATCCGACATACGGGAGACAAAGTAAAGGTAGCTTTCGTTTGCAAACAGACCAACACAGTCATATTCCTCGTAGTGGAAGAGGACGTTGATCTGAGAGCCGTTTTTCTTTGCGGTGACAGAGATAGGGAATCTTCCGAATATCTCGCAAACCATCTCGACAAGATGCTGAGCGTAGAAATAGAATCCGCCGTAAGCGTTTTCAGCGGAATAGGGAGCGCGGACGTAACCGCCGAGGGTCTTTCCGTCCTTGCCCTCCAGTCTGTCCTGCTTCAGCTTCTGAACCCAAACGTCCTGCTTAAGAGAGGAACCGCCCGATACGCGGACGCCCTTTTCCTTAAGAAGGCTCATAAACTCGGTAACGTCGCTTTCGCTTATGGTTATCGGCTTGTCGATGAACATCGGGATACCGCAGTCGATATAGGGCTTTGCGTACTTGTAGTGATTATTGCCGTGACGTGCAGTGACGATAATACCGTCAACCTTGCCGACAGCATCGTCGTAATTATCCATTACGGGAACGCCGAGATCAGCACTAAGCTTTTCGGCAGCCTCGCGGTCATCGCTGTAGACGCCGAAGACCTCAACGTCGGAAAATTCCTCTTTTTCCTTTATGAATTTTATAAAATGATTTGCATGTGAGTTTTCACAGCCGAGAATTGCGATCTTCTTCATGACAGTGCCTCCAAAATCAATATTTGAGCGGAAGCGGATTCTCAGCGTGTACAGTTTCGATGACAGAAATAACCTCTGCCGCCATTTCGGGAGTTACGGTCATAGCTCTGCCCTCGGTGATCTTGTAATAAAGCTGATCGTAGAGCTTAGCGGTACCGACGTCGAATGCGGTGCCGTTAAAGGTCTCGGTCTCGTTGTGCTTAACAAGAACCTCATTACAGTAGATCGGGTTGCCGTTTTCGTCCTTGAGCGACTCCTCGATAACAGGGCGCTCGACGTTTTCGCCGTCAACGATATAAACCATCTCGCAGGACGTGGGAGTAGTCTTAAAGGTTCCCTTGGTTCCCTGGATCTTTACGTTGAAGTCGGTGTATGCGTCGATAGACGAAATTTCGATGTCAACAAGCGGCTTATTGGGTGCAGAAAGAAGGATCTTCGCGTAATCGTCGGCGTCTCCGCTTGTAAGAGCGGTGTCGAGCTTGCTGTAAACCACCTTGGTGTTGGGGTCAAAGCCAAGGAAGCCGAGTCCCATTCCGATCGGATGAGGGCCGGTGTTGTAGGTGTTTCCGGCACACTTCTTGCGCAAGGTCTGCCAGTCCCAACGGCGGGCAAGGCCATTGTAGGAAATATCAATCTGCTTGATATCGCCAAGCTTTCCGGAATTTATAAGCTCGCAGGTATATTCGTAGAACGGCGCGAAAAACGTCTGCTGGAATACAGCAAGAGTAAGGTCATTATCCTTTGCGATCTTGATGAGCTCGTCGCATTCGTATCTTGTGCGTCCGAAAGGCTTTTCGACAAGCACGTTAAAGCCGTGGAGAAGCAGATCCTTGGTTACGGGATAATGCATCTCGGAATATGTAGCGTTTACAACGAGATCGACGTCGTCGAGCTTATACAACTCCTCATAGTTTTCAAAGGTTACGCAGCCGGGATAGATCTCCTCGGCAACTCCGCGGCGGAAGGGATCGAAATCAACAACGTATTTTACGAAGTAATGCTCGTTTCTTTCCGAGCGGAAGTAATTACCGTGAATGTTTTTTCCGCTTCGTCCCTGTCCAATGATGGCAACGTTCAGTTTTTTCATAACAATCGCTCCTTATATAATAATTTGGATACCGTTTCCATTATATAAGAAACATTTTGAAAAATAAATAGCAAAAACTGCATTTTATATTGCAAAAGTTGAACATATGTATTATAATGTAGTTAGTGTAAGATAGGAGACACCGATATGGCTAATGAAACAACTACGTCTGCCGAAAGAATACTTTTTATGCATTTGGCATCTGAAAACCTGCCGCGAAATACATTTTCGATGCATGCGCATAATACCTATGAGCTTCTCTATTTCATAGAGGGTGATGCAACGCACGTTATCGAGGATAGAGAATACAAGCTGAAAAAGGGCGATCTTATTTTTATACGCCCGTTCCAGTACCATTTTATACAGATAGATACCCCGGGAAAATATGAGCGATACGACATTCTCTTCGATCCCGAAAAGCACCGAATAGAGGGTGTCGACATGATACCGAAGGATCTCGAGGTCATAAACCTGTCGGGAAACGGTATCGCAAAGGAGCTTTTCCGCAAGTGCGATCTTTATTATCAAAACAGCGACGGCAAGACCTTTGATAAGATACTGTCGCATATACTTTCCGAGCTGTTTTATCATATATCTCTTTTCCCGCAGCCGCAATCGAAAAACGGCAAAACGCTTTCGCCGCTTATTTCCAAGGCGCTCAAATATACGAACGATAACCTCTGTACGATTACCGATATAGGGGAGATCGCGGAAAAGCTTTTCGTAAGTGAAAGCTACCTGTACAGGCTGTTCAGGGAGGAGCTTCATCAGACACCGAAGAAATATATAATGGAAAAGCGTCTGCTTCTTGCCGAGAAGATGATATCGTCTGGCGAAAAGGCGGTATCGGTCAGTAAGCAATGCGGCTTTGGAGATTATACGACATTTTATAGGAACTATACCGCGTTTTTCGGACATTCCCCCGGCAAATAAGTCTTTCGCTTTGGAATCCTTTCGATTTAAGGGAAATGCGCCGCGCCGCAATCAAAAAGAGCACCCGTTCGGGTGCTCTTTTAAATTAACTTACCTTGCCCTTTTGTTTTTTATCACGATAACGGTGACGATCACTGCCGCCGCGATAACGGCAACCGATACCGCCGCGATTATAATAATTACCGTTGTATTATCGCTTCCCGTCGCGGGGAGAACAATACCCTCGATGTGGTCGCAGTTGACACACTTGTCCATACGCAGACCGTTATTCTTCTTCGTCGGCTCGGAAATTACCTCGCCCTCAACGAGAAAATGCTCGCCGGTTGCGGGAAGCACCTGACCCTCGGTTACGACCTTGTTGCAATCGTTACAGTAGGTGTCACCCGAATATCCCTCACTGCCGCAGGTGGCTTTTGTCTCGTTCTGCAAAAAGGTGTTTTTGTGGTCGCCCGTCGCGGGTATAGGAGCGCCCTCCGACATCAGAGCACCGCAATCCTTACAGCAGGTATCTCCCGTGTAGCCCTCGCCGCCGCAGGTCGGCTCGATTGCGCCGATGACCTCGCTTGATGCATGAGCACAATCGGGGATAGGTCTTTCACCCGCAGTACCGCAGACGGTACAGGTGCTTACCTGCTTGTCTCCCTCTGTCTTCCAGGCCTCGTAATTATGCTCGTTTGTCGGGCCGATTTTCGTGCCCGAAGCGACCTTCGTGTTACAGTCCTTGCAGTAGGTATCGCCCGAATACCCCTCCTTGTTACAGGTCGGTGAAACGGCGTTTCTTATCTCGGTGTTCTTGTGAGTACAAGCCTTTGTCTCGACCTTTTTACATACCGAGCAGGTGCGGGTCTGCTGACCGTTTGAGGTGGTCCAATCACCGAAGGTGTGCTTGCCCGTCGCCTTGATAACAGTACCTGTCGACATCTTCTTTCCGCAAGCTTTGCAGTGCTTGTCTCCCGAGTAGCCGTCCTTACCGCAGGTCGCCTCGGATTTGTTTCTTACCTCGGTCGAGGAATGCTTGCAGGATGGATCGCCCGCTGATGCCTTGCCCGAAGGTGTCGTCATTCCCTCGGGAATATCGTAGCCGAGCATGAGCCATGCAAGCTCGGGATAGTCGATAAATACGTTTCTGTTGCCCTGAATGGCACCGATCACCTCGTTTCGACCCATTTCCCAGGTGTCAACGGGGTCGAGTTCGCACCACTCAAGAAGCACCTCAACGCTCTCAAAAACCTTGGTAAGACTGTCACAGCCCCAGTCGGAATTCCATCTGACATACATGTAAAGGCAGATACGCGCAACGTCACCCTTGACGTTGTCGTTCGGCTCGTAGTATCCGCCGCTGAGATAACCGCCCAGGCAGCCCTCGGCGGGCTTCTTGCCGTATACGGCCTTTCCGCCTGTTGCGTTGCCGTACTTGTTGTTGTTTCGTGTACTGTTTACGATGGCGTCGGCGGGTCGAATGTGATGCATATCGGCGCCGCCGCCCTTGGTGGAATTTCCGCCGAGCGACTTCGGCCAGACGTGCTCACGGTTCCAACCGTTTGAGCCGGTATTTCCGTATTCAGCTGTCGTTGCCTGATAGCTTGTGTAAAGGAGGGTGATCTTACCGTTATTCTTCTCACTGTCGACCTTTGTAGCCATATCGCGGCAATCGTTGTAGACGGATATATTCGTATGCGTATCGCGCATAAGCTTTTGAAGCGCGTCAAACAACGCATCTTCCGACAGATCGTCGAGCTTATCGTAGGTATAATTGCCTGTATAATATTTGCTTGCGCCCGTTCCCTCGAGCGTTACACAAACGACGTCACGCGTGCCGGAGTTCGACTCCTTCGAATAAACGAGCGTCGCCGCTGTAACGGGAGAGCTGAGGGGCAGCGCCGTTGCAATTATCGAAAAAACCAGCAGCAGTGCCGCAGTGATGCGCTTAAACTTCTTCATTATTTCGTCCTCGTTTTTTTGTTTCTGTTAAGGAATCCGACGTAGTCTATATCGTCCATGTATCTTTTTATCGAAACGTAGCTTTTATAGCTCATCATGTCTCCTGCAATATAGGTCGGGGACTCAAAGATCTTGTGATGAACGATAAACGGGCGTTCAAGCTCGCATTTTCCCGTTATCATAAGCTTGTTTTCGTAGGGAAGAGCCTCAAATCGCTCGATCTCCTCGCGTGTGATCTCGGCATTCAGCATGATAACGAAAACGTTATCGTAGTCGACCCGTTCCTTGCGCTCGTTCCATTTTTGACGAAGCTCCGCGAAGGTCTTGTAGTGATTACCGTATAAGCGAACCGTCTTACCGCCGTATGAAAGCTCACCGACGGGATAAGAACAGCCGCTGTCGGTTACCTCCGTCATGTCGACCGAAAGAAAACCGCGCAGATCATATAGAAAAGTGAGAA
The DNA here is from genome assembly GCA_045591885.1 of Eubacteriales bacterium. Lineage (GTDB taxonomy): Bacteria > Bacillota > Clostridia > Oscillospirales > CAG-272 > Colimorpha_A. The sequence continues at coordinate 12,158 of JAZNTT010000060.1, forward strand.
AATCGCTCTTCGATATCCACATATTGATAGTGGGCGAAGTGAATTTAAGTCCGAGATTGTGATAGATCACACCGCCTATACAGGTGTCGGCAAAAACGGTAGGCGCGGGATTTTTCAGGCGTTTCCTGAGCCTTTTCAGGTACCTCTCGCGCAAAAAGGAAACGGTCTTGTGGATCAGATCCTTTAGAAATTTCATATTATATCACGAACTGCGCCGTGCAGAATGCCGCATAGATAACTATAAGCAATATGCCCTGAACACGGGTTAACTTCTTTGAAATCAGCGCCGGAAGTGTGAGCAGTGCCATGACAGCAAGCATTACGGGAATGTCAATGACGAGCGACGAATTGATACCGAAGACCGTCTTTCCGCTTGGAATTGCGAACGGCGAAATGGTGACCGAAACGCCGCTGACAAGCACGAGATTGAAAAGATTCGCGCCGATAACGTTACCGAGCGAAAGTGCGCCGTGACCCTTGATAAGCGAGGTAATGGCGGTAACGAGCTCGGGAAGCGAGGTTCCAATGGCAATAAAGGTAAGACCGATGACCGACTCTGGAACGTGAAGCGCCTTTGCGATAACGATTCCGTTATCGACGAGCATATCCGCTCCGAACGCAATGACCGCCGCGCCGACAACGAGTAGAATAAGATCAAGCATAAGACCCTTTTTCTCGTGCGGCTCATCGAGCGTTGTTTCGTCATATTTCGCGCTTTTGAGCGCAGAACGGACGGAAATGCCGATATAAACGACGAATATCGCAAGAAGCACGATTCCGACCCATCTTGCAAACTCTCCGAAGAAATACGCGACAGCCGAGTAGAACACAGCCGCACCGAAGAAGAAGCAAACGGGGAGAATCAACGATTTTCTGTCAATTTTCGACGGACGGATAGCGACCGTCAGCGCCGCGACAAGAGCGGTGTTGCAGATGATCGAGCCTATCGCGTTCCCGTAAGCGATCTCGCCGTGACCGCCGAAGGCAGAGGTCGCAGAGACCATGACCTCGGGAAGCGTTGTTCCGATAGAAACGACAGTCGCTCCGATAAGAAGATCGGGAATGCGGAATCTTTTTGCAATTCCCGTAGCACCGTCGACGAACCAGTCGCCGCCCTTAATTAGCAGAATGAGTCCGACAACGAAAAGTAATACCGTTAAATACATATTTTTCGACCTTTCAATAGTATATGTTTCATTATAGCATAAATATGAGGCTATTGCAACATATTTATAAACAGTTGAAGCATAAAAACCGTTGTCAGACGGCGGAGGTTGTGGTATAATGCTTTCGTAAGAAAGGAGACCGCGGACGAAAATGACACGACAAATGCTTGAAAATCACCTGAAAGCCTATCCGAAGCTTGAGATACAGGACGTATTAAAATTTCTTTTCCAAAGCGCATTCGGCTGTGAGCACCTCGTCTCGTCGCTTGAAGCCGCGGCGGGATATATCGAGCGCGAATATGAAAATATAAAGCCCGGCAAAAAAGAGATAGATCCGCTTGACGGCGAGTACAGCCGCGTTCCGCTTTCCTATATGAAAGAAGGATTGAGCGCGAGAACGCTCGCAAAGCTCTTCGCTGCCTCCGCAAAGCGGGAGGAAAACGGCTTGCAAGACCTGAAAAATAAGCTGAAAAACGCATCAGAGCTCGTTTCGAAGGGGATTTTCCCATTTACCGAAAAGGATTTCGACGAAGCCGTCTCGGAATGGGAGAGAAACGGATTCTGCGCCGTCCGTCATTCTCAGACGTTCAGAGATAATTACGCTCCGTCATACCGCGTGATCGCAAATAAATACGTCCCGTTCTTGCCCCTTTTTGCAAGGATAGACAAGCTGCTTTCCGAAAAGGAAAAAGTAACCGTTGCCATCGATGGCGGAAGCGCAAGCGGAAAATCAACGCTCGGAGAAATGCTCTCTGAAATTTACGGCTCTACGGTCTTCCACATGGACGACTATTTTCTTCCGCCCGAAAAGAGAACCCCCGAGCGCATGAATGAGGCGGGCGGAAACGCCGATCGAGAGCGCTTTTTAAGTGAAGTGCTTCTTCCGCTTTCAAGGGGCGATACCGTCAGATATAAAAAATTCGACTGCGGAACAATGTCGCTCGGAGCGGAGATTGAGGTCTTCCCCGAAAGGCTCGTCACCGTCGAGGGCGCGTATTCAATGCACCCCGACCTCGAAAAGTATTATGACCTGACGGTCTTTCTTGATATTTCCCCGGAGCATCAAATGGAAAGAATAACGCGCCGAAACACATCCGAGTTCGCAATGCGATTCTTTAATGAATGGATCCCGCTTGAAAACACCTATTTTGAAAGAACTGATATCAAAAAGCGTTGCGACCTGATAATTTCGGCCGAATAAATCGTTTTTCTCTTGCCTTTTTGATTTATGTGTGTTATAATTAAAAAAATAAAGTAACTGCTACCGAGTAGTAGAATGTTAAAAGCATTCGTTTGCATATCGTTAGGTCTTAGAAGATATGCATGCGAATGCTTTTTTGGAGGATAAAATGAAAAAACACTTTACAAAAGGCGAGATCGCGCTGTGGTGCTCGTCCGTTGTTCTCATTATCGCATCGTTTGTGATATTTGACAGAGCGAATTATATGACGCTGATCGCATCACTGATCGGCGTAACGTCACTAATCTATTGCGCCAAGGGAAACCCGATCGGTCAGGTTTTGATAATCGTTTTCAGCTTGTTTTACGGTGCAATATCGTATTCGTTCAGCTATTACGGAGAGATGGCGACCTACCTCGGAATGACGTTGCCGATGGCGGTTTTCGCCCTGATCTCGTGGTTGAGAAACCCGTATAACGGAAATAAGTCAGAGGTCAAGGTGAACAGCATCGGAAAGGGAGAGACTGTCTTTATGTTTGCGCTGACCGCAGTGGTAACAGCCGTTTTCTACTTTATTCTGAAGCACTTTGATACGGCAAATCTTGTCCCGAGTACCCTCTCGGTCACAACGAGCTTCTTCGCCGTCTACCTGACATTCAGAAGATGCCCGACCTACGCGCTCGCATACGCGGCAAACGATGTGATACTTATTGTCCTATGGACGCTGGCAAGTGTGACGGACGTAAAATATATATCGGTCGTCGTCTGCTTCGCAGTCTTCCTCGTGCACGATATCTACGGCTATATCAATTGGCAGAAAATGAAAAACAGACAAAAAA
>JAZNTT010000061.1:0-10733 GCA_045591885.1 Eubacteriales bacterium
CTTCGCACACGCGATCCTTCGCGGCTACGTTGACGACCGCGGCGTTTCACACCCGAACTATCACTACGAGGACCTCATAAACCTCTACGAAACGTACAGCGCAAAGGGTCTATCCAACACCGCAGTCCTCATTGATACAAACCACGCAAATTCGGGCAAAAAGTACCTCGAACAGATAAGAATAGCAAAAGAGGTTCTTCATTCCTGCCGTCATAACAAGGACGTGCGCTCGATGGTCAAGGGTCTCATGATCGAAAGCTACATCGAGGACGGCTGCCAGAAGATCGGCGAAAACGTCTACGGCAAGTCGATAACCGACCCCTGCCTCGGCTGGGATAAGACCGAAAAGCTTATTTACGATATCGCTGATTCGCTTTAAGAAAGGATGATAAAATGTCTGACGAAATGAAAAAGGGCGGAATCTCGGTCGAGACCGAGCATATCTTCCCAATAATCAAAAAATGGCTCTATTCCGATAAGGACATATTTCTTCGCGAGCTTGTCTCTAACGCCTGCGACGCGGTAACGAAGCTCAAGCGCTTAAATTCCCTCGGACACATTTCGCTCGATAACGAAGATTTCCGCATCACGGTAAAGATCGATAAGGACGAAAAGACCGTAACTGTATCCGATAACGGTATCGGAATGACGGAGGAGGAGCTTGATAAGTACCTGTGCAACATCGCCCTCTCGGGCGCGCTCGATTTCATCAAGAAATACGAGGGCGAGGGAGAGAATAACGGCATAATCGGTCACTTCGGTCTCGGCTTTTACTCGGCATTCATGGTCGCGTCAAGCGTCACCGTAAATACCAAGTCCTATACCGATTCCCCCGCCGTCCTCTGGGAATGTTCCGAAAACGGCGAATATACCGTTTCACCGTCCGGCAAGACCGAGCGCGGAACAGATATAATCCTTCACATCGCCGAAAACGAAGAGGAATACCTCTCCGAGAGCAAGCTGAAAAATATACTCGACCGCTACTGTGCCTTTATGCCCGTCGAGATATACTTCGAGGGCGAAAAGGAGGAAGAGGAAAAGAAACCGGTAAACGATACGACTCCCCTCTGGATGAAAAACCCGTCGGACTGCACCGAGGAAGAATATAACGAGTTTTACCACAAGGTATTCGGTGACTTCCGTGATCCGCTGTTCCATATTCACATTAACGCCGATTACCCACTCAACTTCAAGGGCATACTTTTCTTCCCGAAAATAGGAAGCGAGTACGAAAGCTTGGAGGGACAGGTCAAGCTCTACTATAACCAGGTCTTCGTCGCCGATAACATTAAGGAAGTGATCCCCGAATTTCTCCTTATGCTCCGCGGTGTCATCGACTGCCCCGAGCTTCCCCTGAACGTATCAAGAAGCTACCTGCAAAACAGCACCTATGTAAATAAGGTGTCCAAGCACATCGTCAAAAAGGTAGCGGACAAGCTCAATTCCCTCTTCAATACCGAAAGAGAAAAATACGAAAGCCTCTGGAACGATATAAAGATATTCGTCGAATACGGAAGCTTAAAGGACGAAAAGTTCTATAGCAGAATCAAGGACAGCGTGATCTACCCGCTCACAAACGGCAAGACCGTAACGCTTGACGAGTACCTTGAATCCGCCAAGGAAAAGCACGAAAATACCGTCTACTACTGCACCGACAAGGTGTCTCAGGCGCAGTATATCTCGATGCTCGAAAACGAAAATATTGAGATAGCCTATCTTGACAAAGGTCTTGACAATCAGTTCATCTCGATGGTCGAGCAGGACAAAAACGTCAAATTCTACCGTGTTGACTCTTCTCTATCCGACGCACTCAAGGGCGACGGCGAAGCTGTCGAAAACGAAAAGCTGACCGAGCTGTTCAAAAAGGTAGCAGGCGAAAAAACAAAGCTCCGCTTTGAGTCGCTCAAGGGAAATATCCCTGCTATTCTCACCGTTTCAGAAGAAAGCAGACGCTTCGGTGAGATGATGAAGCTCTACGGAATGGGCGATAATATCCCCGCGCCCGAAGACGAGCTTATCCTCAACACAAGCTCGTCTACCCTCTCGCTCCTCGAAAAGAAGTATCAGACCGACCCCGAGGGAGCAGAGAAAACCGCAAAGCAGATCTATATGCTTTCCGCCCTTTCGCAAAGAGGCCTTAATGCTGATGAGCTTAACGAATTTTTAACGCTTTCCTACGAAAGCATAAACGAGGGAATTAAGTAAAGTGTCCGACCCGAAAATATTTACCGTGGCGAAAAGCGCCGAGGAACTTATTTCCAAGCGCGTAAGCCTGAGTGAAAAAATGCTTTCGCACCTATCTGAGCTAGCCGAGGTGCTTTGCGACGAGGCGGACGACGACGAGATATTCTTCCGCGACGAAGCGTTCATAAACCGCTTCCGCAAACTGACAAACACCCCGATCCCGACCTCGGTCGCACCGTTCAACGAGAACGAGATAAAAGCGGAAGAAAAGCTTCTCAGCACCGCAGAAAAAGCATATCTCTGTCTGCTTCTCAGCGAAATACTCGGAATCAAAAGCATAGACGGAGCAGAAACCTTCTTCGACGGCTCACAAAAAACCGAAAACGAAACGGTAGCCTGCGTAAAAAACCACGCAACCGATACCGCGTATCTTTCCTTCGCATCTAAGATGACCGACCCGAGAGTCAGCTATGCAAACGATTTTACGGAGGTCGTAAAAAACGTCTATTACGGAAAGACCGCATACGGCATACTTCCGATAGCAAATTCCCAAGACGGAAGACTGGTAGGAATAAATAATCTCGCTATGAAATACGGATTAAAAACTGCACTCTGTCATAAGATCAAAAGTAACGACGATTCATATACGGTCTATGCGCTTTTAAGAAAGGACATTCAGATTCCTAAGGATGCCCACGAAACGTATTTCGAGTTTTCTCTCAAATCCGATGACGGCCCGAGCGAAATACTGAACGCAGCGGAGTGCTGCGGAATGAAGACGGTGAGCGTTTCGTTCACACCCGAAAGCAACGGCGAAAGCCGAATAATACTCAAGGTATCCGACAGCGGCTTCTGCGGATTTTTAACCTATCTGTCACTAAACCACCCCGATTATGTTCCGATAGGAATATTTGAAGAAATATAATACCCATCGGCAAAACCGATAAGAAAGGAAATAATACCAATGGTAATCGAAACTCTAAAAAACGAGCTCAACAAATGGCTCACCAGCGACAAGGTCAGCCCCGAATTAAAAGCGGATCTCATAGAGAACGCAGTAGCCGACAATGAGGAGGAGCTGAAGCTTCGTTTTTCCGATCCCCTTTCATTCGGAACCGCAGGTCTTCGCGGAACTATGGCGGCGGGAATCGGCAAGATGAACGTCCATACAGTAGCACAGGCGACAAAGGGACTTTCCGACCATATCAGATCGCAGGGCGGCGGTTCAGTCGCGATCGCATTCGATACAAGAATTAACTCCGAGCTTTTTGCCCGCATCGCCGCAGAGGTGTTGGCGTTTAACGGGATCCCGTCGTATATCTTCGACGGACCGCGCCCGACCCCCGAGCTTTCCTTCGCGCTTCGCGAGATGGGATGTATTGCGGGTATAAACGTAACCGCTTCTCATAACCCGAAAGAATATAACGGCTATAAGGTCTATTGGTCGGACGGCGCACAGATAGGCGGTGCCGAGGCAAAAGCAATCTCGGAAAATATCTCGAAGTGCGATATTTTCGAGGTCGAGCGCCTTCCCTTCGACGAGGGCGTAAAGAACGGACTTATCACCGTTATCGGAAACGAGCTTGACGAAAAATATATAGAAAACGTGCTCGGCGAGCGCGTAAACGAAAGCGCGATCGCGGAGCAGAGCGATATGACCGTCGTCTATACTCCCCTTCACGGTGCCGGCTATAAGCTCGTCCCCGAGGTTCTCCGCCGCGCGGGAATCAAAAACGTAATAACCGTTCCCGAGCAGGGTACGCCTAACGGCGAATTCCCGACGGTGCGTTTCCCGAACCCCGAATTTCCCGAAGCGTTTGAGCTTGGTAAAAAGCTCGCTATCGAGAACGGCTGCGACTTCATAATCGCAACCGACCCCGACGCAGACAGAATGGGGATTACCATCCGTGACGGCGACGGCTACCTCGGACTTACGGGAAATCAGGTCGGTTGTCTCCTTCTTGACTATATAATCACCGCTTACCGCGAAAAGGGCGGTATTCCGTCCGATGCTTACGCGGTAAAGAGTATCGTGAGCACAGAGCTTGCAAGCATTATCTGTAAGGAAAACGGCGTGAAGATGCACGACGTTCTCACCGGCTTCAAGTATATAGGTGAGGTCATAAAGAACCACGAAAAAATGGGCTTCGGTACTTACCTGCTCGGATTTGAGGAAAGCTACGGCTATCTTAAGGGCACATACGCGCGCGACAAGGACGCAGTCGTTGCAGCGCTTCTCGTTACCGAAATGGCGGCTTATTACAGAGGCAAGGGAATGACGCTCAAAAACGCCCTCGATTCTCTCTACGAGCGCTACGGGAACTACAACGAATCGGTAGTCTCCTTCTATTTCGAGGGCTCGGACGGTAAGGAGAAGATGACAGCAATGATGTCACAGCTCCGCAATAACCCGCCCAAGAAGATTGCAGGCGAAAATGTCGTTTCGTTCCGCGACTACCTAACGGGAACTATTACCGACCTTAATAGCGGCAAGCAGGAGGAAACCGGTCTCCCCGCTTCAGACGTACTCTACTATACAACGGAGAATTGCGTGTTCGTCATACGTCCGTCAGGCACCGAGCCGAAGATAAAGCTCTACTTCATGGCAAAGGGCAACACCCCCGAAGCCGTAAGCGAACGTCTCGCCTCCTGCAAGGCAGACGCAGAAAAGCTTATAAATGCATAATACCTTCCCCGTCACACTTAACGCGTGACGGGGATTTGTATTTGTTGGATTTCCCCTTCACACCGCTCTTGACAAAAAAACATTCTTATGTTATCCTATTACATATAATATGTACCCGAAAGGAAGCACATCATGGCAAAAGTAATTGAAGATGCAATAATCGTACACAAGACAGAGGTCGTTTTCTACGATAAGGACGAGGACAGACACTACCGTCTCAACGCAAAGAACATCGTAAAGGTAGTTTACGACTACGCGATCTATAAGACCTTCTTCGGACTGAAAAAAGAGCTTGAGGAAAGAATCGTATTCACCATTAACGATCCCGATATTCCCGAGGAGCTCATCGTCTGTGAGCATAACGAGCCGAACTTCCGCCGTTTCAGAGGAGGACTTCGTACGTTTATCGACGATAACAAAATAGCCATCGAAATTAAAGACGTAGAGGGCAATATTCAGAAATAATTTTTAGAGGGTGTTGCAGGTTGTAACACCCTCTTTTACGAGGAAAAATATGTCGGAAGCGAAAGAACTTTTTGAAAGCTTCAAAACCGAATACGGCTTCCCTCTTGATGCCGAGCAAAGTGAGGCGTGCGGAAACGTCGACGGCAAGGTGCTTCTTCTCGCCGTTCCGGGAAGCGGAAAAACGACGGTCATGATCGCGCGGCTCGGCTACATGACACGCGTTTGCGGAATAGATCCGCGAAGCATACTCGCTATAACGTACAGCGTCGCGGGAACAAAGGAAATGCAGAAGCGATACCAAAGAGCGTTCGGCGCGTGTGACGTTGAGTTTCGGACGATAAACGGCTTCTGCGCCACGATGATAAACCGTTACGAAAAGGTCAAGGGACGCAAAGCCTTTGAGCTTATCGAAAAGGATGAGAGCGTAAGCTCGATTCTGCGTACAGTGATGGCGGAGCAAGGAATGTTCCCGACTGAAAACGATCTCCGCGAGGTCAAGACCGCAATAACCTACTGCAAAAACAGTATGCTGAGCGATAGCGAGATCGAAAAGGAGGTCAAGCTCGAGGGCAAAAGCTTCATCGACATATACCGCGCATACGAATCGTATAAGCGCGAGCGGAGGCTTATGGACTATGACGATCAGCTCGTCTACGGCTATACTATCCTCAAAAACCACCCCGAGGTAAACGCCGTCTACGCCGACCGCTTCAAATACGTCTGCGTTGACGAGGCGCAGGATACGTCAAAGCTCCAGCACGAAATAATCAAGGAGCTGGTCAGCAAAAACGGAAACGTCTTTATGGTCGGCGACGAGGACCAGAGCATATACGGCTTCCGCGCCGCATATCCGAGAGCGCTTCTCGACTTCAGAAATACCTATCCCGATGCAAAAATACTGACTATCAGCAATAACTACCGAAGCACAAAAAGCATCGTAAGAGCCGCCGACAGCTTCATAAAGCAGAACAAAGAGCGCATCAAGGGCGACACGTCCATGAAGACGGAAAACCCCGAGGGCGTTGATCCCGTTCGGATCAAGCTGACTGACCTACGTCTGCTCCCCGATTACGTTCGCCGTGTTTCGACAGAAAAGACTGACGGCACAGCCGCATGCCTTTTCCGTCTTAATGAGTCAATGCTCCCGATAATTGACCTGCTTCACGAAAAGAAGATCCCGTTCCGCGTTCGCGGAGGTGACGGCCTGTTCTTCACAAGCGCGACCGTCACGGACGTAATAAATATACTCAATTTCGCATCAGACCCCTACGATAGCGAGCTTTGGAAAAAAATATACTACAAGCTTCCGCTCGGAATCACAAAAGCGGAGACCGAGCGCGCGATCGCCTATAACTACGGCGACGATATGCTCCCTATCCCCGATTTTCTCAGCACCGCCGTGTTCCTGAACGAAAAAAAGCGAGCACGCGCAAAGCGTGTCTGGGAGAATATAAGACGCATATCCGAGCAGGACACCTACGAGGCGATAAGAACGATATTCTTCTCGCTCGGCTACAATAACAAGCGTTCAGACAAGGTCTCGGAAATAACTAAGCGCAATACCCTGCTCGCCATTGCCTACCGCCACCGAGGCAGGGGTGATTTCTACCGCCGACTCACCGAGCTTGAGAGCGAGATAAAGCGCGGAGCGGTGAGCAACGACGGCATAATTCTCTCGACCATACACTCGGCAAAGGGACTTGAATTTGACCGCGTACTTCTCTGCGACTGTAAAAACGGCGTGCTTCCGATGACGCCTAAAAGAAGCAATCTGAGGGACGAGGAAAAGGCAGAGCGCGAGGAGGACAGACGTCTCTTTTACGTTGGAATGACCCGTGCGAAAAGTCAGCTTGAAATCATAACGTGGGAAAGCGAGTTCGGGGCGCTCAGCTCGGGCTTTGAATTTCCAGATGACGTTTTTGAGCCTAAAAAGGTACAAAAAACGGCACAAAACAGCCCGTTTACGCGCCGAAAAGGTGCAAAAAACGGCTCGATCCTGACCGAAGCCGAGCAGAACCTTCTTGATTCTCTTGCGCACGTCGGAGCCACGGTCAAGCATAAAACATTCGGTGTCGGCAAGATAATATATCTGAACGGCACGTTTGCCGAGATCAAATTCGACCGCTATCCCGCATCGAAAACCATCGACCTACGCACCTGCGTAATGAACAAGCTTATAAATCCGAAAGGATGATAAATATGAACAAACCGAAGATACTGTGCTACAATATCGCATCAGATACCGTCTCCGCGGTTACGCGCGAGGCAAAGAAGCTCGGGATCGAGACACTTTCGGTCTTGCCCGAAAGCTATTCCCTGCCGCTTCTTTCGATCGCGTCGGGCGTTAAAGCAAACGCCAATCCGCTCGTATCAAGCGCCGCATTGCCTGAGGGCATGCTCGTGTTCGTGAATTTCTCCGATACGATGCTTGACGTATTTCTCGGCGTTATGCGTGAAAAGAGCATACGCGTATCTCTTAAAGCCGTCCTTACTCCTCATAACGCGGTCTGGGATGCACATACACTTTATAACGAGCTTTGCCGAGAGCGCAAAGAGCTTTCAAATAAGTAACATACAGGTGAACCATGAATAAAGATAACAAGCAGAAAAACGGTATCGCATCATTTTTTGTACGCATTCTTCAAGGCTCGCTTGTCGGTGTCGGCGGAATACTGCCCGGCATCAGCGGCGGCGTGCTTTGTGCGATATTCGGCATTTATCAGCCGCTTATGGAGGTGCTCGCGCACCCCATCAAAAATTTCAAAAAGCATATCAAGCTTATAATTCCCGTGGTCATCGGTATTGCCATCGGCTTCCTCGGGCTTGCAAAGCTCGTCGAGCTGCTCTTCAAGAGCAATATGGAGATTGCGACCTGCGTATTCGTCGGACTTATTCTCGGAATGCTTCCTTCGCTTTGGAAAGAAGCGGGAGAGCACGGACGCCCGAAATCCTCGTTTGCTTGCGCCACCGTCGCGGCTCTGATCCTGTTCGGATTTTTTACCTACATTGAGTTCGGCACCGAGCTTTCGATAACCCCCAACCCATTCTGGTATGCTATTTGCGGCATCTTCTGGGGTCTTGGCGTTGTCGTTCCCGGAATGAGCGCATCAAGCCCGCTTCTATTCCTCGGTCTGTATGACCCGCTCATGGGTGTTATTACAAGCTTCCTCGATAACGGTGTCGGCTTTGTGAGCGGCAAGCTTTCATTCACCGAAGCGCTGAGCGGTATGCAGTTTTTGAACGCAATTCCCTTCGGTATTGCAATAATTGCGACACTCCTCGGCCTTGCAAAGCCCGTGAATTATCTTCTTTCAAAAAAGCCGTCGCAGATGTATCACACGATATTCGGTATCGTTCTCGGCACTACCCTTCCCGTCCTCTTCTTCACGATCGGCTGGGGCGGCTCCGTCGTGCTTAAGATCGCGTTCATCGTTCTCGGATTCATCGCGGCTTGGCTGCTTGATAAATTAAGCCGAAAATTTGCGGGGGAATGAACCATTAGGAAAGCGCACCGCATTTTGTAGGGCGGGGGCTTGCTCCCGCCGCGCAAAAACAATGTAATTATGCGCCTCCCTACGGGAGGCGTCGGCGGGAGCAAGCCCCCGCCCTACAATAACGTATCGTAACACTTTCACATCCGAAAAACCCACAAATCACCTTTTCAAAAGGACATTAAAATGAAAACACTACTTCTCATTGACGGAAACTCAATACTGAACCGTGCATTTTACGGTATTCGTCCGCTGACGACGGCATCAGGACTTAACACTAACGCCGTTTACGGAATGATGAACATCGTGCTTCATCATCTGACCGAGCGAAAGCCCGACGCGGTTGCGGTTGCCTTCGACCGCAAGGCGCCGACCTTCCGTCATATAAAGGTCGAAAGCTACAAGGCAAACCGTAAGGGCATGCCGGAAGAGCTTGCCGAGCAGCTTCCTTATGCAAAAAAATGTATGGAGCTTCTCGGTCTTAACGTCCTTGAAATCGACGGCTACGAGGCGGACGACATTATCGGCACCTGTGCCTTTATGCCCGACTCCGACACTCAGGTATATATCGTCACGGGCGACCGCGACTCTTTCCAGCTCATACGCGACAATATAACAGTGCTTCTCGCTTCGACAGGCGAGACCAAGATTTTTGACCGCTCGGCGTTTAATGAGAAATACGGCGTTCAGCCCGAGCAGTTCGTTGACGTAAAGGCACTTATGGGCGACACGTCGGACAATATTCCCGGCGTACCCGGAATCGGCGAAAAGACCGCGCTTAAACTCATTTCCGATAACGGCTCGCTTGACGGTGTTTACGAGCATCTTCACGACGGAGAGATCAAGGGCGCAACGCTTACCAAGCTTGAAAGCGGCAAGGACAGCGCCTACGTATCGCAGTTTTTGGCGCAAATAGTGACAAATGTTCCGCTCGGAATTACCCTTTCCGACCTTGAAACAAAGCCGATGGCAAGAGGAGAGATGAAGAACGTTCTTACCGAGCTTGAACTAAGCTCGATGATAAAGCGTCTCGGTCTTGACAAGGACGAGGATGAGGTCACTGAGAATACCGAAAGCGAAAGCACCGACTGCTTCTCGTGCGGCGAATACAAGGACATTACCTCATCCGAGCTTCTTTCCCTTGATATTCCCTACTGCTCGGTGTCTTTTGAAGACGAATATATAAAGATATACGACGGAAAATGCTTCTATCAGGTTCCGTTAGCCGAAAAGGATAATATAAAGGATTTCTTCTACGACAATAACCGCACAGTAATCGTCAGCGACAGCAAGCGTCTCTGCCTTGACTACGGCAGAGTTACCTGCAAGTTCTTCGACGTTACCCTTGCGGGCTACGTTGTTGACACCTCGGAAGGTCACTATGACCTCGAACGTCTTGCGATCAAGTATCTTAGCACCTCTCTTGGCGAGAATTTCGACCGCGCGAAGGTCCTTTACGAGCTTGCATACGCATTAAACGAAAAGCTCAAGGAGAGCGGTCAGACCGCGCTATATTACAACATTGAAGAGCCGCTTTCGGGCGTGCTTGCAGACATGGAACGCATCGGCTTCAAAATCGACCGCGAGGGTCTTAAGGCGTATTCGGACAAGCTTGCAGTCAGCTGTGAGCAGTACGCGGAGAGCATTTATTTCGAGGCAGGACACGAGTTTAACATAAACTCCCCCAAGCAGCTCGGAGAGGTGCTTTTCGACGAGCTTAAGCTCCCTGTTCTCAAAAAGACAAAGACCGGCTACAGCACGGGCGCGGAGATACTTGAAAAGCTACGTCCCTATCACACGATAATCGACCGTATTCTCGAATACCGTCAGGCGGCAAAGCTGAAGAGCACCTACGGTGACGGGCTTCTTAAGGTTGCCGACGAAAACGGCGTAATTCATTCGTCATT
>JAZNTT010000062.1:0-6150 GCA_045591885.1 Eubacteriales bacterium
CGCTTTCTTTTTTGAAACTACCTTGGCATTTATGCTTCCGTCTGTAAGCTTGAAGGAAACGTCATCGCCCTCGTTTATGTCATCAACGCTTTTAACGAGCTTCCCGCCGTCCTTGAACACCGCCGAATAGCCCTTTGATATAACCTTTAGCGGACTTACCGCTTCAAGCACCGATGAAAGCCGAGCAAACTTCTGCTTTTCGGTCGTCAATTTATAATTAACTGAGCTTTCAAGCTCCTTTGTAAGCGATATGAGCATCATACGCTTGTCGTCTATATATGCCGACGGCTGTGTTAGCGCGCGCCGCTCGGAAAGCATTTTCAGCATCTGACGGTGACTCTTAAGCTTCGCTTCGGTCAGCGTCTGCATACGCGAAACGACGTTGCCGAATTTTCTTTTAAGCTCCTCGCTTTCAGGCACCGCAAGCTCTGCCGCGGCAGACGGTGTCGGCGCGCGTTTGTCGGAGACGAAGTCGCATATCGTAAAGTCAGTCTCGTGACCGACAGCCGAAATAACGGGAATGTCGCACTTGAATATTTCCCTTGCGAGCGATTCACTGTTAAACGCCCAGAGATCCTCGATCGAGCCGCCGCCGCGACCGATTATAATAACGTCAACGCTTTTGGTATCGTTAAAATATTTAATTCCGCGAATAAGATCGGCTTCTGCTCCCTCGCCCTGGACGAGCGACGGGAAAAGTACGAGCTTCGCAAATGGAAAGCGTCTGCCGCACACGTTTATAATGTCACGCACTGCCGCGCCTGTCGGAGAAGTGATTATGCCGACTGCCGACGGTATCTTCGGAAGCGGCTTTTTGAGGTCTGCTCTGAACAGCCCCTCCGCTTCAAGCATTCTCTTGAGCTGCTCATAAGCAAGCGTCAGAGCACCGATTCCGTCGGGCTCAAGAGAAGTCGCGTAAAGCTGATATGCGCCGTCGCGCGGATAGACCGAAACCCTTCCGTGAAGAACGACTTTCATTCCGTTTTCAGGTCGGAATTTGAGCTTAATGACGGCACTCTTGAACATCACCGCCGAAACTCTGGCGTTTTCATCCTTGAGCGAAAAATAATAGTGACCCGAGGAATGATAATTCAGGTTTGAGATCTCGCCCCGAACGTAGATATTTGAAAGAACGGGATTGCCGTCGATCAGCATCTTCAAATATTCGTTTAAGCCATGAACGGTCAGTATCCTCGATTCATCGGGCATTTTACAGTTCTCCCAAAAGTTTCATTTCAGTAAGCCGAGCGATTCCCGCGGCATTATCGCAGGAATACTGACTTTCGGCAAACAGTCCGCCGAAGCGCTCGGTAAGCGTTTTGTTTATATATCTGTTACTCATAACGCCGCCTGCGTATATTATCGGCATCTCGCCGTACTTTTCAAGCGCGTTTTCGGTGAGCTTCGTCAGCACCGCGGTTATATGCGAAAGGACGAAATCGGCTACGTAGCTCTTCTCCGCCCCGTCGTGAATAAGCTTTTCCGCCTTGTTTTCAATCCCCGAAAGGTTGAAATCAAAGCCGTCGACCGAGAGCTTACCAGGCTTGACCGCCGACGGATCTACCGACATAGCGTCAAGCTCCTTTCCGCATGGGAACTTAAGTCCCATCAAGACTCCGATACGGTCTATCGCCTTACCGCAGGAAATGTCCTTCGTACCGCCGAGAAGCGTTATTTTACCGTTCTCAACCAATGTCAGCTCCGTCGTTCCGCCGGAAACGTGGAAGGCAAGGAACGACGAATGATGTAGGTCCTCACGTCCGCAACTGTAAAGTGCCGCCGCTATATGTCCGCGCTGATGGCTGAAGCGGTAAAGCGGAACGCCGTGCGTGCTTGCAACGGCAGTTGCCGCCGCAATTCCCGAAAGGAAGCACGGCATATACGAGCCGTCAACGTCTCTTGGCGTAGCCGACACTCCGACGGCTCTTGGCGATACCTCGCCGAGCGTTTCAAATACCTTCGGCAGATTTACCGTATGCTGAAATACCGCGTCGCTCTGACGTAGCCCCCGTTCGCCTTCGCCGACGGAAAGCAGGATTCTGAGATTGTTCTCTACTCTGCCGCCAAGCGACGTTGCAAGCGAGGTCGTATAGTTACTTGTATCTATTCCGAGGCAGGGATTCATTTTTTAAGTCCGAGCTGTTCCGCAACCGCGTTAAGAACGCCATTTACGAATGCAGGTGCCTTATCATCGTCAAACTTCTTTGAAAGCTCGACTGCCTCGTTTATCGAAACGCTGAAAGGAACGTCCGTCTTCATCATTTCGTAGACTGCGATTCTCATAACAGAAAGAGACACCTTGCTCATTCTCTTCGTCTTCCAGCCGATAGCATGCTGAGAAATTACACCGTCGATCTCGGAAAGATTATCGAGAACGCCGAAATAAGTTTCGGTAAGATACTTATCGTTTTCAAGCTCTCGGCTCTCTTCTGCAAGACGGTATGTCTCCTCTGCCGTTACGTCCATATTAAATTCCTTCTCAAAAAGAAGCTCCATTACCGCCTCTCGTGCTTTGCGTCTTTCCATAACTGTTCCTTTTCAAGTCTGTTAGTAGTATGAATATGCAGTATATACACTACTATTACTGCAATTATACATTATACCTTTTTTTCCTTACTTTGTCAACGGAATTAGGGTATTTAACTTAAAAAATTACATCTTATATATAATAATATAATATATACGCATTTTATAAGCGGAATATATAAATAATGCATGCCATATACATAACTGTGAATATTCTTTTTTAGGCGGAAAAATATATGATAAAAAGAAGACTACGGTTCGGCGCGTTTTTGATAGCGGTTTCAATCATTATGCTCGGTGTCGCACGGCTGTTAAGTCACGAGAAAATGTACCGAATGACAAGCGGTGAATATATAAAATGGGTCGATTTCTCTGTTACTGCCGAGGCGATGAATGACGCGCTTGAAATATCGCTTAGTGCCTACGAAAAGGGCTACGATGCCGATTTCGTCAAGCTTCTTTCCTACCTTGGAGCAAAATACGGCGGCGATTTCAAACACTACAAAAAGAAGGATCTGAGCGACGTTTATGACAAGATAAAAAGCGGCGAAAAGCTCGATACGATAGGCGCGAAATACAACTACTATCCCTATTATCTTGAAGCCTACGGCGCTGTTTTAAGCGAATACGTCGGCGAATTTTATATCGACGGGATGCAGTATTACGGACTTCGCGCGTTTTCGCCTATTGCAAAGGGATATTACTATAATCATTCCGATGATTTTGGTGCTTCAAGAAGCTACGGATACAACCGTAAGCACCTCGGTCACGACCTTATGGGATCTGTCGGAACGCCTGTTATTGCTATCGAAAGCGGCTACGTCGAAGCGCTCGGTTGGAATCAGTACGGCGGATGGCGGATCGGTATCCGTTCCTTTGATAACAAGCGTTACTATTACTATGCTCATTTAAGAAAGGATCACCCTTACGTCACCGATCTTAAAGAAGGTGATATAGTAAATGCAGGTCAGGTCATCGGCTATATCGGAATGACGGGCTACAGCGCAAAAGAGAACGTGAACAACATTAAAACGCCGCATCTTCATTTCGGCATCCAGCTCATCTTCGATCAAAGTCAGAAGGACGGGTATAACCAGATATGGATCGACTGCTACGAGCTGACAAAATTCCTCTCGCAAAACAGAATGGGCGTCGTTGTTTCAACTGACGGCAAGGATCGAGTTTCCGAAAAGGACGTAATTATATACGATATTCCCGATTAAACGCAGGCGAACATTATTAAGCTCGGTGTTAAAATTACCGAGTCGCGCTTCAAGCTTGTTCTTAAGACCGTTGTACTCTACAAGCTTCTTGCGTATCGCCTCGTCAAAGCTTGATAGAGAATTACTTTTGTCTGTCTCAAGTGCATTAAGAGCGTTTTTGTGATTACTCAACTTCTGCTGGTAGAGTTCTCTGACGGAAAGGTTGCTGTTATCCGTTTTTGCATCGGATTCAGTTTCAGTCGGTTCTTGAACGGCAGGTTCCTGCGCTATCGGCCCGAGATTATCAGAAACTACGTCACCCGCTGTTTCCTCCAAGGTATTGACAGAATCGGGTTCAGGTGCTATAATATTATTAGAAACAGTATCATTTCCTCTATCATGCCGAGTAAGTGTAGGCATGGTAGCAGTAGCTGCGGAAGAGTCATAACCCTCTCCGTATGCGTATGATGCTGTTTCTTTTTTGTTTTCCCAACCTGTTAAAAGCCAACTGTTCCCTTGTGGCTTTTGTGATAACACGGCTGTGTAACCATCATGGTGCAACTTAATTCTGTCATTGTCGGGGTTATTAGTATTCTTTTGTACTTCGACCTCGGTTGCTTTAGCAATAACCTCCACAAGTTTATTGACTGTTTGTTCTCCGCTACCGTTTTCAAGGTTTCGCTTCGCAATTATGTGCGATATGCCGTAACCTTTTTTAAAGTTTTGTCCTTTACCGGGGAATCCCCACACAAAGTCAATACTTCCTATATCGGTACGATACATCGCGCCCTTGACTGTCAGGGCCTGTGGATCATTGCTTGAACTCGCTTGATTTATGAGAGTGGTAATTGCGTTTTTGCCGTTTGCAATGTTGTCCTCTTCTATTTTGGAGTCGCTTGCAATTTCGTATTGTCGGTTCACATTGTTGTGAGCTTCGTTCTCGGTTGTCGATTCGGCTGACAAAGCGGTTGCGTCCTCGGTATCAGCTCGGTTGATGTCTCCGTTCTCCGAATCAACAGACGTCTGGGAATTTGCCGTTTCTGCTATCGGCGCGAAGTCATCAGGAAGCGGGCCCTCAAGAGCGACGTCCTCGCCGTATACGTTGTAATCGCCTATCGGCCCGAGGTCGCTGTCAACGTCTGAAAGCAAATGCCGAGTTTTTCCATCAAAAAAGACACCATCCTCTGATGATGCCTTTCCTAAAGGAGCTATTTCGTTTCTTTCTGCTTGGGCGTCGCTTCTTCGATCACCTTGTATCTGAATGGCATTTCGAAGCTGCTCTTGGGCAGACCCTTTCGAGATTCTTCCCATGTTTTCTTGTACTCTTCCGTCTCGTAGAAGTCCAATGCTGTCATGTTCTTGTCTTTCAGATACTCCTTCAGCGCTATTAAGGGATTCGGTGCTTGTAGCGTTTCCTTGTAGCTCTTGTACTTCATTGCTTACTATTTCCTTTCCGTAGATTAACGGGTTTCCGTCGTTTGCGGTAGTTATTCTGACTACACGATACCTTGTTCCCGGAAGATATATTACCTCTTGCTGGCTTCCGTTGAAAGTCCTGGATATGTCACGTGCGCTTTGTCCGTTAATGACAAGATGGACGGCCTTGTTGCCGGTCGAAGAATAACCGTTCGGTTCTTTCGATGCGGAAGTGAATGCCTCAAGATCAACAACTTTGCCTATAGCATGTTCTTTCAAAAAAATGTTATAGTCTTCATCGGAATTAAAAACCGTATCGAAATCAAGGTTGCGATATGTAAGCCCTGAATAAGTTGGATGCTTAAGAAGTCCCGCGCGAACCTGCTCTTCAATATAAGCTTCATATTCGCTCTGTTCTGAACGGTCGTTGCTCCGCTGGGTTCTCGTGAGGTCGTATGCTCCGCCAGAAACGTACGTTCGCAAAGCGGTAGTCTCATCCTCATTTATGCCATATTCATAAACCGCCTTTTTTATATCGTCCGCATCAGGAACACGAGAATCTTTTGAAAAGATTTCTTCTGCAAAAGAATCTTTAGTTTTATAAATCGGTTCATCTACATTATACGCCCACAGGTCATCAATGTCAAGCAATTCTTCGACAACTGTCTCCGAATCAACAGACGTCTGGGAATTTGCCTTTCTGCGTCTATCCCTCTCGTCAAGAACGGCATTCTCGTCAACGTAGACTCTTCCGTCTTCCTCATAGGTCAGCCCTGCATCCTTCCACGCCTGCTGTGCGGCTGCATCGCCGCCAAGACCGATAACATTAAACGACAGATTTCCGTTTGCGTCGACCGCGTTCTGCAACGCTTCGACGGGCAGGGCAGAAAGAAGCTCGGTCTGCTTTGCATTATAGTGTCTGCCCGTGTACTCGCCTGTGAATCCGGAATCGCTCGCGCCTTCATCTACCGGTGCGAGGTCATCAGGAAGCGGACCCTCAATGGCG
>JAZNTT010000063.1:0-10409 GCA_045591885.1 Eubacteriales bacterium
TATTCGGAGGTTACAGTCGGCTTTTCAAACGCTTCAAGTGCGTTCTTGACAGCAGAAACTGCATCGGAGAAGGGAAGCGTATTCTGCTCGCCTGACTTCATGTTTTTAACGGTCGCGTTACCATTTGCAATTTCGTCTTCGCCGAGGAATACCGCGTAGGGAATATTAAGCTTGTCCGCATAACCGATCTTCGCCTTGAACTTCTTTTTCTCAGTATAGATCTGCGCACGTACGCCGTTTTCGCGGAATTCGGTAGCAAGCTTGACGGCAGGTGCCATATCGTCTGTCATCGGAATGATGAGCACGTCGCTTACAGATGCGGGGTATTCGGGATTAAGCAGGTTTCTGTCTCCGAGAACGAAGAACAGACGTGTAAGTCCTATCGAAATACCGACGCCGGGAAGCTTTCTCTCCGTATAATACTCAGCGAGGTTGTCGTAGCGGCCGCCCGAGCAAACGGAACCGATCTCAGGGTGATCGAGCATAACTGTCTCGTAAACGGTACCTGTGTAATAGTCAAGACCGCGAGCGATCGTGAGGTCGACCGTAAAGAATTCGTCCGGAACTCCAAAGCCGCGCATATTGGTTACAACTGTTTCAAGCTCCGAAGCACCGAGGTCAAAAAGCTCGTTCTGACCCTTGTATTTGTTGAGCGATTCTATGACAGCCGCGCTGTCGCCGGTAGTGCCGATAAACTCTATTATCTTAGCAGCGTTTTCAGCGCTTACGCCCATCTCGAGAAGCATAGCGGTGACCTTTTCCGCACCGATCTTTTCGAGCTTGTCGATAGTACGCATAATGTCGGGCGCGATTTCTGATAGACCCAGAATAGCAAAGAAGCCGTTAAGAACCTTACGGTTGTTTATACGGATCTTGAAGCGGCGCAGACCGAGCTTTGTGAAAGCGCGGTAGATGATAGACGGAATTTCCGCCTCGTTCATTATATCGAGCCTTTCGTCGCCGATTATATCAATATCCGCCTGATAAAATTCACGGAAGCGTCCTCTCTGCGCTCTTTCTCCGCGGTAGACCTTGCCGATCTGATAGCGACGGAAAGGGAAGGTGAGTTCTGCAGAATGCTGAGCAACGTATCTTGCAAGCGGCACAGTAAGGTCGAAGCGAAGCGAAAGGTCGCTGTCTCCCTTCGTGAAGCGGTATATCTGCTTTTCGGTCTCACCGCCGCCCTTTGCAAGAAGAACGTCCGACGCCTCAATAAGAGGAGTGTCAAGGGGCGAGAAGCCGTACAGCGAATAAGTTTCCTTTAGAATGCTTACCATCTCTTCAAAAAGCATCTGTTCCTTTGGCAGAAGCTCCATGAAGCCGGATAGCGTGCGAGGTTTGATCTTTTCCATAGTTTTCTCCGTAATTATGATGTCAACAGTATAACACACCTAAACGTCTATGTCAATAAATGAAGTATTATTTTAATAAAAGTAGGTAATTAAATTCGCAATTGTACTTGAAATAATTATAAATATATGATACAATAAATAAGAATTTGATCGAAACAAGCTTGATCGGAGAATGTGATGATAAATATAGCAGTTGACGGCCCTGCAGGTGCAGGAAAAAGCTATCTTGCAAAAGAAATAGCTCGAAGACTCGGATATATTTACGTTGATACCGGAGCGCTTTACCGCACTATTGCCTTTTGTGTTACCGAAAACGAAGTTGATCCGTCGGACAGTGAAGGCGTCATTAAGCTGCTTCCGTCTGTTGATGTGTCGTTAAACTACGCTGAGGACGGTACACAGCACGTTTATCTTTCTGGAAAAGACGTAAGCAACGAGATACGTATGCCCGAGATCTCTATGGCTGCATCGGTAGTTTCTGCAATTCCGGAGGTCAGAGCTTTCCTTCTTGATCTTCAGAGAAATATGGCAAAGACATATAACGTCGTTATGGACGGACGAGATATCGGTACGGTTATTCTTCCGAATGCTGACGTTAAGATTTTTCTTTGCGCTAATGAAAAGGCACGCGCGAAGCGCCGCTTCCTTGAGCTTACCGCAAAGGGAATCGAAACCACCCTTGAAGCCGTTGAAAGCGAAATGTACGCTCGTGATAAGAACGATTCTACTCGTAAGGTCGCTCCTGCGATAGCTGCACCCGATGCCGTTATTCTTGACAACTCGGAGCTTGACAGAGAGGGAACTGTAGAGGCGGCTCTTCAAATAATCAGGAGCAGAATATTATGAGCTTTTATTCGAAAGCAAAATTTCTTCTCGCAGGGCTTATTCGTAAGCTCTGGAGAATAAGAGTGGTAGGCGCCGAAAACGAGCGCCCCGATAAAACGTACATAATTTGTGCAAACCACATGTCGATGTTCGACCCAATCGTTATCGGTGCGGCGATAAAGCACAATCCGAAATATATGGCGAAAGCCGAGCTTATGCGCGTTCCGCTTCTCAACCTGCTTCTCAAGGCGCTTGGCGCCTTTGCGGTTGACAGAAAGGGAGCCGACGTTGCGACTATCAGAAAAACGATAAATATGCTCAAAGACGGTGAATCAATTATGATGTTCCCGCAGGGAACCCGTCATAAGGGCGTTGATCCTAAAACAACTAAGGTAAAGTTCGGATGCTCCATGATCGCACACAAGGCTGAGGTCGGTGTGCTGCCTGTCTACATAAAGGTTAGGGATCATAAGGTTCGCATATTCCGTAAGACGACTATTATCATTGGAAAAGAAATTACCTTCGATGAGCTTAACTCCGTTTCAAGCGGCGGCGAGGATCATAAGAAGTCTGCCGAGTATATCTTCTCTAAAATTACTGAGCTTGGAGATACAGTATGACGATAACCGTAGCGGAAAGCGCCGGATTTTGTTTTGGGGTTTCAAGAGCAGTTGAAAAGGTCTATGAGCTGACAAAAGATTCAAGTAACGGCAAGATTTATACAGTAGGTGCGCTAATTCATAACAAGCATATCGTAAATGAGCTTGAGGGACGCGGAGTTACCATCATTGAAGAAACGGATTTTGATGGTATCTTCGAGAGAACGAATGAAAATAATCCTTGCACCGTTGTTATAAGAACTCACGGCGCCACAAAGAACGTAACGGAAAAGCTCTTATCACTTGAAAAGCGGAATTCCTTTTTCAAGGTCTGCGACATGACTTGTCCGTACGTTAAGAAAATACACAAAATAGTATCGGAAAACACCTATGACCGTCTTGTTGTCTTCGGAGACGAGACACATCCCGAGGTAAAGGGAATAGTCAGCTACGCAAACAGCGAAGCTATCGTAATATCCTCACCGGTGGAGGCTGGCGAGCTGAATTTAGAGGCTTTTTCCACAATAGCGGTAGCTCAAACGACACAAAATACCGACAAATGGGAAAAAACTCAAAAAATTCTCAAAAAGGTATGTACAAATCCGATAATATTTGATACAATATGCAGTGTTACCGAAAAAAGACAGACAGAGGCAGGAGAGCTTGCCAAAGCATCCGATCTGATGCTGATAGTCGGTGGCAGAAACAGCTCCAATACTAATAAGCTATATGAAACGGCGAAGAAAGAGCTAGATAATACTTTCTTCATCGAAAGCCCATCGGAGCTTGATTTAATTAAGTTTTCACCCTTCTCAAAGGTGGGAATATCCGCAGGAGCATCAACACCCGGCGGGATAATACAGGAGGTTATAAAACACATGAGCGAAATTGAGACCAAAAACACAGTAGCGGAGGAATCCGCAAGCGAGAACTTTGCAGAAATGCTTGAAGGCTCGCTGAAAACTTTAAATACAGGAGAAACGGTAACGGGTGTTATTACATCTGTATCTTCCGGAGAGCTTCACGTCGACCTCGGCGCAAAGTTTACCGGCATAATCGCATACGACGAAGTAACAGACGATCCTACCCTTAAGCTTACCGATGCTTTCAAGCCCGGCGACGAGATCAAGGCAGTTGTTATCAAGGTAAGCGACCGCGACGGCGTTGCTGCTCTTTCTAAGAAGAGAATTGACAACAAGCTTCGCTTCGGTAAGATCCTCGATGCTTACAACGAAGGCACCGTTATAGAAGGCACCGTATGCGAAGTTATTAAGGGCGGCGTTCTTCTTAACTATGACGGAAACCGCATCTTTGTTCCCGCATCGCAGACCGGAACTCCCAAGGACTTCGATCTTAACGAGCTTGTCGGCACCGTACAGCAGGCAAAGATCATCGAAGTACGCGAGGACAGAAAGCGCGCAGTTGCTTCTATCCGCAAGGTGAAGAACGAGGCGAGAAAGCAGCTTGAAGCTGATTTCTGGGCAAACGTTGAGGTAGGCAAGCAGTACGAGGGCGAGGTTAAGTCTATCACCTCTTACGGCGCATTTGTTGATCTCGGCGGCGTTGACGGTATGGTACATAAAACCGAGCTTTCCTGGACCAGAATCAAGAGCCCCGCTGACGTAGTATCCGTTGGTCAGGTAATCAAGGTGTTCGTTAAGGACTTTGATGCTGAGGCTAAGCGTATTTCTCTCGGCTATAAGACCGAGGAGACCAATCCTTGGAACGTATTCACCGCTAAGTATTCTGTTGGTGACGTTGCAGAGGTTAAGATCGTGAGCCTTATGCCTTTCGGTGCGTTTGCTGAAGTTGTTCCCGGTGTAGACGGACTTATCCATATCTATCAGATCACTGATAAGAGGATCGCGGCTCCTTCCGACGTACTCGCTGTTGGCGACGTTGTAAATGCTGAGATCACCGCTGTTGATACTGAGAACCACAAGATCAGCCTTTCGATGCGCACCCTTCTCGAGGCAACCGAAGCGCCTGCTGAGGAAGCTGAGGAAGCAGAAGCTCCTGTTGAGGAGTAATCTAATATCAAATTGCACCCGAGGAAGCTCCTCGGGTGCTTTTATTGTAATAGTACATTATTTAAGTCTTTTTTTGGTAATTTCATATATATGTTTCGTTTTTATTTACAAAAAAGGTGATAAAAAACTTGACAAATATGCAAAATTAATGTATTATAATATATAAGAAATATCGTATTATGCGGTATTGTCGGAAATGACGTCAGATACGGGTGGCTTTTCGTTTATGCAGAGATTTTTTGTTGACTCTAACGCGTATAGCGGAAATACGGTTACTATAAGCGGAAATGATGCCTATCATATCTCTCGCTCGCTTCGCATGAAAAAAGGCGAGGAGATATCTGTGTGTCTGCCGGACGGGACGCTTCTTAAATGTGAGCTTGTTACTTTTTCGGATAATGAAGTAACGGCGGAGGTCATTTCAGAAGAGAAGTGTCTTAGCGAATCTCCCGTTAAGATCCGAGTATTTATCGCGCTGCCTAAGGGCGATAAGTTTGATACTGTGGTTCAGAAGGCAGTTGAATGCGGCGCATATTCAGTCACTCCCTTTATGAGTGAGAGGTGCATTGCAAAGGCGGGAGACAGCTTCGATAAGAAGCTTGAACGGCTAAACCGTATCGCTTATGAGGCAGCGAAGCAGTGCGGACGGGGAATAGTACCCGCCGTTATGCCAATCCTTACCTACGATAAGATGCTCGATCAGGCACTTGAAGCGGACCTTCCGTTGTTTTGCTATGAGGCAGATGGAACGCTTCCGCTCGGACGGCTTCTTAAAAAGGACGTTAAGGAGATAGCCGTTATCGTTGGTTCAGAGGGCGGTTTTTCTGAAAAAGAAGCCACACTTGCCAAGGATAAGGGGCTTTTGCTTGCGGGGCTCGGGCCTCGTATACTTCGCTGTGAGACGGCACCTACTTTCGTTTTATCGTGTCTATCGCTCTATTATGAGCTTGGCATATAAGATATTTACATTCAATCAATTTTGGAGGGCAAATTATGTCTAACCGCTTGTTCCAGGGAATAATCCATCAGATGAAGGACGCTGTTGATCGCGTTATCGGAGTTATCGACAACAACGGCATCATCATCTCCTGCAGTGATCTAACGAAGATCGGAGGCATTCGTCAGGGAATCCGCGACGAGCTTTCCTATACCTCTGATACCGTTATGACCGGCGGTTATACTTACCGTCCTCTTGATACCGGCATAAGAGCCGAATTTATCGTTTTCGTCGAAGGCGAGGACAAGCAGGCAGAGCGCCTTGCATCCATTCTTGCCGTATCTCTCAGCAGCGTGAAGAGCCTTTATGACGATAAGTACGACAAGGCATCGTTCATTAAGAACGTAATTCTTGACAATATTCTTCCTACCGATATTTATCCTAAGTCGAAGGAGCTTCATTTCAGCAACGACGTTGTCCGTATCGTCCTCCTTATCAAGTTCCACGGCAAGAACGAGATCGTTCCTTACCAGATGGTTCAGAATATGTTCCCCGACAAGAACAAGGATTACGTTATCAGCGTTGGTGAGAACGACATCGCTCTCGTTAAGGAGGTCAAGCCCTCTGTCGACATGAAGTCCATCGAGAAGCTTGCTAAGAGCATCGTTGACACATTCGGAGCTGAGTTCTACACAAGGGTTTCCGTCGGCATCGGTACTGCTGTTGAAAATATCCGCGATCTTGCCCGTTCCTATAAGGAAGCACAGGTGGCAATCGAGGTCGGTAAGGTATTCGACACAGAAAAGAACATAGTAAGCTACGAGAATCTCGGCATCGGACGTCTTATTTATCAGCTTCCGACTACTCTTTGCGAAATGTTCCTTCAGGAAGTATTTAAAAAAGGCTCGCTTGAAAGTCTTGACCGCGAAACTCTAATGACGATCCAGTGCTTCTTTGAGAATAATCTCAACGTTTCGGAGACCTCGCGTAAGCTCTTCGTACATAGAAATACGCTTGTATACCGCCTTGAAAAGGTTCGCAAGCTCACCGGACTCGATCTTCGTGAGTTCGAGCATGCAATTACCTTTAAGGTGGCTCTTATGGTTAAGATGTACCTTACGTCTAAGCCCTCGAAATTCTAATAGACATTTGACCAAAACAAAACTCGGAGGAGCGGAAAAAACCGCTGCTCCGGCTTTTGCGTAACTGCATAGGTAAATTTTTAAGGTTTTAATTACGAAAGTCGATATTAGCGTTATGATAGAATTCAAAAACGTCAAAAAAATATACGATAACGGTACCGTTGCTCTTGACGGTGTAGACCTGACGATAAATGACGGCGAGTTCGTTTTTATCGTAGGTGCATCGGGCGCAGGTAAGTCTACGCTTACTAAGCTTCTTACTCGCGAAGAGACCATTACCGACGGCTCTCTTACCGTTGATGAGTTTGATCTTGTTAATATGCCCGAGCGTAAGATCCCGTATTACAGACGTCGTATCGGTGTTGTTTTCCAGGATTTCCGTCTCATTCCGGATATGACGGTATATGAAAACGTCGCATTCGCCATGGAGATCGTCGGAGAGCCGAAGGCAAAGATCAAGAGAACGGTAAAAAAAGTTCTTGAGATCGTTGGGCTTGAGCATAAATTGAGTGCTTTTCCAAGCCAGCTTTCGGGCGGAGAACAGCAGAGAGTTGCTCTTGCAAGAGCTATCGCAAATAACGCTAAAACCATAATTGCGGACGAGCCGACAGGAAATATTGACCCGAAACGAAGCCTTGAAATTATGAATCTGCTCATTAAAATTCACAGAAAGAATAAGACGGTTATCGTGGTAACTCACGAAAAACAGCTTGTTGACTATTTCCATCAGCGCGTGGTGACTATCGAAAACGGAGTTGTGACGAGTGATAGAGTAGGAGGAATGTTCAATGAGAAGGTATAGACCGTCATTCTTCATTTCCTCTGCTTTCAAGGGTATGTGGAGAAACAGAATGATGACGATAGCATCGGTTATCGTTCTTCTTTCCTGCCTCATCGTTATGGGCTGCTTCTCTATGCTCCTTATCAACATTAACAGAAACCTTAGCTCAATCGGAGACTTAAACGAAATAGTCGTTTTCGTCTACTCCGATGCGCCCTATAAAGAGGGAGATACAAAAACGCTCCCGGAAGGTCCCGTTTCCGAAGGCAACAAGTTCCTTGGCTGGACGACGGTTCCAGGCGGGAATGAGGTGATGTTTAACGCCGGTGACGAGTACGTCGTGAACCCTGCCGATGCAGTCGCGGGTGAGATCCGCTTCTATGCGGTTTGGGAAAACAAGCCGAATGAAGAAAAATTCACCGCAAGCTATAACCTGAGCGGCGTATCTCTTGATAAGCAAATGGAAACGGATGCTACCGAGTATAAGGTTGGATCAACCCTTACGTTCCCCGCAAAGCCGACCCCTAAGAATCCTACTATCAAGTTCCTCGGATGGTCACTTAGTCCCGACGGCTCTACAGGAACCATAACGGGAGAACAGTATATTATCGATGAGGACGACGTTAAGGGCGGCAGAATCACGTTTTATGCAATGTGGAACACTATGCCCGAGTTTGACGAATATACGGTTGCATACGATTCAAACGGTGCAGAAACCGACCCCCTTCCTACTGATGCCGCTCTTAAGCTCAAGTACGTTGAGGAGCAGTTGGCATTGCTCGAAAACGTTGCAGAGGACGGAGTCAGCTTCGTTTCAAAGGAAGAAACTCTCACGGATCAGATGGATAAATATAAGGATTACCCGGGACTTCAGTCTTTCCTTAACGGCAGTACTAATCCTTTCCCTGATACCTTTATTGTTACATATTCAGATAACTCTCAGGTTGACGCACTTGAATTGCAGATTGAGGGTATCGAGGGAGTTGACAAGGTGCGTTGCCGCGCTGATATTGCTAAAACGATAGAAAACCTTAAAAGCGGTGTTATCGTCATATTCTCTTGGTTTATGGTAATTCTATTCGTTGTGAGCATATTCGTTATCATAAATACCATCAAGCTTACGGTTGCTAACCGTAGCGAGGAAATATCCATAATGCGCTATCTTGGTGCTACAAAATGGTTCATTTCGTTGCCGTTTCAGCTTGAAGGCGCTATTATCGGTGCTTTCTCGGGACTTGTTGCTTTCCTCGTACAGTGGTACGCTTACGGCTACGTACACAAGATGGTTGGAGCTGATCTCAATATGATCGAGATCGTTCCTTTTTCCGAGATCGGCGTTCTTATCTTCTTCGGCTGTATCATCATTGGTGTTCTTACCGGTCTGATTGGAAGCATGATTTCAATAAGAAAGAATCTAAAAGCGTAAGGTTGAAAGGAAATGATGATGAATAAAATCGTAAAAATAATTTCATCGGTTCTCGTCTTTTCTCTGTTGGCTGTATTTATGGCAACATACGCGCCATATAATATTTTGGTAACCGATGCCGCGAAGATTACCGAGGCAGACATTAAAAAGCTTGAGGATAAGATCGCTGCAAACGATAAGAAAATATCCGATGCAAATAATAAGCTGAATACCTTAAAGGGTAATATTGAAAATTATCTTGATATCGTTGAGCAAATTGAACTTAAGATCAGCAATCTTAAAAACAATATTTCCGATACAAAGGACCTTATTGCAAAATACGAGCTGCTCATAGCTCAGACAGAGACACAGATTTACGAGAAGGAGCAGAGCATAGCCGAAAAATATAAGGATTTCCTTGAGATCATCTGTCATTCGTATGAGGACGGAACAAAGGGTTATCTTGAAATACTGTTTGATTCCGAGGGCTTGCTTGATTTCCTTACAAGAATAGATCATATTGGTTCAATAATTACATACGAGCAGAAAATGCTCGACGAGCTCGAAGCCGAGATAGTTGACCTGAACAGAATGAAGTCGACTATAGAGGGTGCTAAGAAAGAGACACTTGAGCTCGGCTCATATCAGGCTGAATCCGAAAAAGAGCTTCAGAAGAGTTTGGACGAAGCAGAAGCACAGCTCAAAAAGCTGAAGAATGACAAAAAGGCGTATGAAAAGGTACAAAAAGAGGCTCTTGCACTTGAAAAGCAGCTTGACAAAGAGCTTGAAGCACTCATCAAGAAGTATCAGGAGCAGCAGCTTGCTGATGCAAATAAGAAGCTTCTGTGGCCTGTCGACCCTGTCAATAAGCGTATCAGCTCGCCTTACGGTAAGCGTATAGTGTTTGGCGAGAAGGATTTCCATCAGGGAATCGATATTGTCGGTCCGAGCTCGGGAGACATTGCAGGTGATAAGATATATGCTGCCGATGACGGAACGGTAATTATTTCCAAGTATAACAGCAGCTATGGTAACTACGTTATTATTGACCACGGCGGAAAGATATCGACCTGCTATGCACACATGTCGAGCAGAGCGGTCAGTGTCGGCGCAAAGGTAAAGCGCGGACAAGTCATCGGCTACGTCGGAACGACGGGTTCCTCGACCGGTTATCATCTCCATTTTGAGGTTCGCGTAAACGGCGAAAAGACCGACCCGCTTCATAAGGACGGCTCTAAAACCGAATCCTGGCTCGTTATTCTCCAAAACGGAAAGTACGTCGATCCGATTAAGAATAACGTGCTTACGGGTAAGCTTGTTCCCTCAGGATGGTAATGA
>JAZNTT010000064.1:0-19821 GCA_045591885.1 Eubacteriales bacterium
ACTACTGAAGACTGAGGGGTTGTAAGAAGTTAGAAAAGCTTATATACAATCCCTCCGTCATTTGCTCTGCAAATGCCACCTCCCTTTACACAAGGGAGGCCAAGAGCGAAACCCGTTTACGGGTAGCAAGTATCCAATGCGTGGCTGGCAGGCCAATTTAAGGCGCACTTGTGCGCAGCCAGTAGTATTAGGGCTACGCCCGAAAATGAAATACCCCCCGCTATGCGGGGGGATATTTATTTAGGTGTTTTTGCCACATTGTTATACCTTCTCCAGCGGGATGAAGGTAAGAGGCAGAGCCTCGGATGAGGTGTAGGACGCGAAGCGTCCGTGTTCCAAAACGGGGTTGCATCGTTTATATGCGGCGGGAGCAAGCCCCCGCCCTACGGATCGTTTAGACCCCCTACATTAATTTTCCACTTACCCCTTGTATTCAAAGGGAAAATATGATATTATTTTACTATATTAAAATCTTCGAGGTTAAAATGTCGGAAATCTGGGATCTATACGACCGTGACAGAAACCCTCTCGGGAAAACTCACATAAGAGGACACTATCTGCCAAAGGGCACGTATCATATAGCCGTCGGAATATGGACGGTAAACAGTAAAAACGAGGTGCTTCTGACCCTGCGCTCACCGCTCAAACGCGATTGGCCGAACGTCTGGGAAAACACCGCCGGCTCGCTTCTTCACGGCGAAAGCTCGCGCGAGGGCGCGGTAAGAGAGCTGAGAGAGGAAACGGGAATAAAGGTGAGTGAGGACGAGCTTCACTTCCTCGGCACCGAGCGCGGACGGAGCGTTATAGGCGATTGCTATATCGTCCGCAACGATACGGATATAAAGGATATAGTCTTTCAGGAGGGCGAGACCTGTGACGCAAAATGGGTCACGATCCCCGAGCTTGACCAAATGATAGCTGATGGACTTGTTGCACCTCCCGTCGCAAGACGACTTAAGAAGATAAGAAAAGATTTTGAAAGCTTTATATATGGAAAGGAAAAAACAATGAATAAAATGCCGTTTAGCTGTGCAGACATACTTCTGCCGAAAAAGGACTTTGATAAGTGGTCGACCGTTGCCTGCGACCAGTACACCTCACAGCGCGACTATTGGGAAAACGCCGATAAAACGGTAGGCGAAGCTCCCTCTGCGCTAAAAATTACGCTTCCCGAGGTATATCTTAACGACGCAGACGTTAATGATAGAATCAAGAAGATAAACAGCACGATGAAGGAATACCTTGATGCAGACATTTTTAACGAATATAAGGACGCGATGATCTTCGTCGAAAGAAAGCTCAAGGACGGAAGAACAAGAAAGGGAATAGTCGGTAAGATCGACCTTGAAGCTTACGATTACACGGTAGGCTCAACGTCAGCCGTTAGAGCAACGGAGGGAACGGTGCTTTCTCGCATACCGCCCCGCGTTGAGATCAGAAAGGACGCGCTTATCGAGCTTCCTCACATAATGGTGCTGATAGACGATCCCGAAAACGAGGTCGTTCCGTCAGAGCCGAGCGGAGAAATAATCTACGATACCCCCCTCATGCTCGGAGGCGGAAGCATACGCGGCTCGCTTATGAGCGAAAAAGCGATAAATAAGGCGATCTCCGCGCTCGAAAAGCAGATGGAAAGCCGCGAGCTGCTCTTCGCTATGGGCGACGGCAACCATTCTCTTGCGACCGCAAAAGCGTGCTACGAAAGAGATAAGAGCAATCCCCTCGCGCGTTACGCGCTCGTCGAGATCGTGAATATACACGATCCCGCGCTTGATTTCGAGCCGATATACAGAGTCGTTTTCGGCGTAGATACCGAGAAAATGCTCGCTGAAGCAAAGAAAGCGTTTGACGGAAATACCGAAAATAAGGTCGTGACCGTTATAAACGGTAAAGAGGATAGCTTCTGCGTCAACGGACTTACCGCAGGCGTGCTTCAGGAATTTATTGATAAATACATAGAAGAAAACGGCGGCGAGGTCGATTATATCCACGGCGAAAACGATCTCCGTGAGCTTTGCACTCGCGACGACGCCATCGGCTTCCTTTTCGACGGCATAAAGAAAAGCGAGCTTTTCCCCTACGTCGAAAAGAACGGCGCACTTCCGCGTAAAACCTTCTCAATGGGAGAAGCATACGATAAGCGCTACTATATGGAGTGCAGAAAAATTAAATAATAAAAAAGCGACAGAACCCCGTCGCTTTTTACACAACATAATGATGTGCGAATTGTGCATTACGCAGAATTATGATCGAGAACATTGTACTGTCGGCGATTATATGGTATAATTACAAAGGGGGATTGCTTTGAAAATATTTAGAATAATTCTTCATATCTTTTTTGCCGTCCTGCTGATCATGACCGGCGCATGGTCGATCATTGATATGCATTCCGAATATTTAAGTGCAGCGAAAAGCGGAGAGAGTATAGAAATTGCGCTGTTACCAATCGTTGCCGTTTTTTGGGGAGTTATTATAATAAGCGGGATCAGCTTGTGGATCAGTACCGCATTCATAATAAGAAACGTTCATAACAAAAAATGGTTTTGGACGGCGTATGATATTGTAACCGCGTTGCTTTCTTTGACGGCGATTTACGTAATGGTGTTGGACCGTTACGGAAATATATCAAACAAAGTAGGCGATATTGCACTCATTGCACTCGTTTCCGCGATAATTATGCAAATTGCCGGCGCTATTGTGAGAATTGTGAAATGGTGTAAGAAGATAACCTAAAAATAAACCCGCTACCTTACAGTAGCGGGTTTTGATTATAAAAGCTTCTTTCTTATCTCCTCGCCCGAGAGGGGAGAAAGATATGCAGGCGGAACGTCGAATACCGTCTTCGCGCCCGAAATTCCCTCGCGGTTCATACGGACAGCGGCTCTGCCGTAAGCAACAAGAACACTTGCGGTAAATTCGGGATTCGAGCCGAGCTTGAGCGAATATTCGATCATCTGCTTCGTCTTTTGATCCTTGCCGGTCACACCCGTGCGGATAACGAAACCGCCGTGCGGAATACCTGCGTGATCGCGGTCGAGAACTTCCTTGGTGACGAAATAAACGGTCGTATCGTAGTCTGCAAAGTAGTTCGGCATCGTCTTGATCTCGCGTTCGATGCGCTCCTTGTCGGCGCCGTCCTCAACCACGACGTAACACTCTCTCGTATGCTTTTCTCTCGTCGTAAGAACGGGGTTTTCGCCGCTTCTTACGCGATCCATCGCGCTCTCAACGGGAACAGTATACTGCTTCGCGTCAATAACACCGTCAATACGGCGGATAGCGTCGGAATGACCTTGGCTAACGCCTCTGCCCCAGAAGGTGTAGTCGCTTCCGTCGGGAATGATAGCACCCGAAAGCAGACGCTGTAAGCTGAACATACCGGGGTCCCAGCCGACCGAAATGAGAGCGATCTTTCCGCTTTTCTGTGCCGAAGCGTCACAAGCGGCAAAATGCTCGGGTATCTTCGCGTGAGTATCGAAGCTGTCAACGACGTTAAAATACTTTGCGTATTCGGGCGTCTGCTTCGGCAGATCCGTCGCGCTTCCTCCGCAGATGAAGATAACGTCAATATCGTCCTTTTTTGAAAGAATATCGTCTATGTGATAAACGGGAACCTCGGGGCTTTGAGTTTTGAGCGCAGAAGGGTCGCGTCTTGTAAAGAATGCGACAAGCTCCATATCGGGATTCTGGCGAAGCGCAAGCTCCACTCCGCGTCCGAGATTTCCGTAGCCGAGAATAGCGGCTCTTATCTTGTTTGACATAATTAAGTACCTCTTAGAAAAATGTAATTAAAGTATATCACAAAAATCACCGCTTGTCACCATAATTTTTAAAAAAATACGGCATACGGAAAAATTTCCGTATGCCGTACTGCTATTTGACGTTAGCAGCCGCAGTTGTTATTACAGCCGCAGCCGTTATTTCCGCAACCGCCGCAAGAGGAGAGCGAGCGGTCAAGACCGCGCACTATGCGGTTTGTAGTGCAGGCAAAGCCCTTTGCGAGACTTCCTACGATACCGTTGCAGCCGCAGTTGTTGCCGCAACCGTTATTAGAACAACCGTTATTAGAACAACCGTTGTTTACATAGCTGTCGTTTCCGCAGCCGCAGTCGTGATCGTTGTTTACCTGACCGCATCCGCAGCCACAGCTTGAATTCTGATATGCGATGGCACCTCTGCCGCCACATACGCTTCTGTTACAGTTTGAACACATTGTTTTTAATCGACCTTTCTGTCATTAATCAGCAGGGCATAGCCCTAATGGAAGTATATGCGTTCTTTCCTTATCCGTTAATCCTCTTTGATGATTGCAGGATAGCCGTCGGATATAAGCTTTGACTTCATTTCCTCAGCGTTTTCACGCTTCGAATAAGCGCCGACCTGAACGCGGTAAAGCTTTTCTGACTTCGACGCTTCTTCCGCTTTCGGCGTCAGAAGCTTGTCGACCTCACTATGAAAATCGTTCATCGTAAGACCGCATTTAAGAAGCCAATGATCAATGTCGGAATGATTTGATGCATAGCCCTTTGCGTGCGCCTCGCGGTGCGAAACGATCACGTTCGGCTTCCAGCCGTAACGGCGGCAAATATCGGCACAAAGCTCGACTGCCGCACGGTAGATCGCGTCAAAATAGTCCTTGTTTTTGAGATTATCCTCACAAATTTCAAACTGAATATGACCTGTCGGCTCGTAGTTGTACGAGCCGTTTTTGCCCTTGCCGCTTCCCCATGCGGCAATATTTTCGGGCAGATTCTGCACAACGCCGACCGAGCCGTCAGCAAGCTTGCCGATCATATAGTGTACCGCCTTGCTTACCGACGAGCGGTTCCAGTGGTTACCGTACTTGTTCACGCCAATCAGCGAAAGAAGCTCGCTTCTTTTCGGGTCCTTGTCCGACGGCTGAGAGTATCTCTTGACCGACGGATTATTAGCGCCCGTGCTGTGAACTACGATACCGACGGGCTTTATCGCCTGACGCTTTTTGCCGTAGCAGCGGCTCTGCGTGTGCATACATTCAATTATCTTCATCTTCGTTTTCCTCACTGTATTTCAGCTCGGGAAGTCCCCCGATGCTGGTAAGCAACGAGAGGATTCCCGCAAGCGCCGATGCAGATGCGATCGCGACCCAATCGACCTCGCTCAAAAGCATCGACGTGCCGAGCATAGCGACCGCGCTCTGTGCGACTGTTCTCACCGCTCTTAATCCCGCGGCGTAAAACCATTTTGCAATTTTAGTCTTCATTTCTTTTCTTACTCCTTTTTTTCGCTTGCTCGAGATTTTTGAGCCGCCCCTCGTGATTTTCTATGGCACGCTCATTACTGTTTATGCGGGCAAACATTTCCTTGTGAGTATCGTGACTGTTGTTCTTGAACTCGCTTATCACCTTGTTCAGGGTGTTTATCGTCGTTTCAAGAACGGCAAGAGTTTTGCTCAGCTTGCTTACCCACGTCGCAATGCTTCCCGCAAATC
Source organism: Eubacteriales bacterium (assembly GCA_045591885.1). Lineage (GTDB taxonomy): Bacteria > Bacillota > Clostridia > Oscillospirales > CAG-272 > Colimorpha_A. Next base: position 5,471 of record JAZNTT010000064.1, read on the forward strand.
CGAGCAGCGCAATTACCCCAAGTGCGATTTCCCAATTCATAGTTTATCTGAATGTTACACCGTACATGGCGTAGATCTTTCCGCAGTCATCACCTTTGTAATCTTCGGTGTAAAAGCCGTTGCGGGTAAGCATGAAAACGGTGTATGACTCGTTGTCAGCAACCTGCAGAGCCATAGGCGAGGTCATCGCGTCCTCAAGATATCGAAGAGGGACGCAGTAGCAGCTGGGGTCGTTTGAAGAAGAAGGGGTTGCATAGCAGATGATGAGGTCATATCCTGCGAGCATATTATGAGAAGAATAAGCGGTTTTTCCCGTGGTGTTGGCATATATAAGCTTCAGCTCGGGCTTGCTTCCGTCAATGTACTTCTTGACTGATGCGTTTGATACGGGATTCGCGCTCGTATCCGACATCTCACTATCAACCTCAAAGCACCCGTCAGGAAGCGGAAGAACGAAGTCGAGATTCCACTCCTCGTTTTCGCTTCTTGCGGTGACGGACGGCTTTTCACCGTATTCAACAGAGCGAACGTCGCCGATTTTGATGTCATTAATTCGCTCTCTTATGACTACGGCTTCGGAAAAATCGAAATTAAAATGATTATTAAAATTTTCCATTGTTTCACCTCTTAATTTATATCCTCGGGGTACTTTTTCTTTACGGCGATCTTTCTTATATCGGAGACGTATACGTTACCGTCGGTAGCACCGAGCGTAAACTGCAAATCAGCGACGATGCCCGGGATAAATTCAAGCGTTTCCCAGTCCTCAAGAGTAAAGGAAGCGTAATATCCGTTATAGGTCATTCTGTCGCCCTCTACTGTTAAAGAGTGTCCGTTTTCCTGAACGAGCATGACCTGAATAAAATTGATCGCGCTGGTGTGAATGGGAAGCTTGAGGGTGAAGGTCGGCGTTGAACCTTTTACCATTGAGATCCCTCCTTCAGACGCTTAAGACGTCTTTTTCTGTAAGAATGAAAAGCGTCGGCGATATATCCGAGAATATCGCAAAGATCGAGCGGATCGGGAAGAATGTCTCCGAATATCGTTTCTATTGCACCGTCACCAATAAGAGTATCTATTGCGTAGGAAAGGAACGCCGACGCCTCGCAGGTGTCCCCGCCTGTTTCATTGCATTCTTCGGCCCTTTTTCCGGCCTCATCTGCAAGAAGTGAAAGACGCTCGGCAAATTCACTGTTGGGAACGAATGAAAACTCCTTCCCGTTAATACAAAGCTGTATTTTCGGTGTTTCAATTATAAGACTGTTCATTATTCATCCTCCTCATTGTAAGCGATAATTTTTATGTGCTGAACGTGATGCGAGCCGCTAAGATGAGTATCAACTCTCTTTACGTCAAAGGCATCGTCAGGCGGATAGTCGTCGTTGCACTTTCCGATCACAAGCTTTTGACCCGCCTTTACGGTGAAGGTGTTTTTGCTGATGTGACTTCTTTGCGACGGACGCAAATACTTGAGTGAACGCCTGCCGAATAGCGGAACGTAGACAGTGACCTTGACGTTCTCGGGTGTATCGCTGTCAACGATCTGAACCTTCGTTGAATTGATAACGTGATGCTCATAAGCATCGTCATCGTAGCAGGTATAAAGGGTGACGGTGTCATTAAAGCGGTAAAAGCTCATAACGTCCCCTCCGCATAAACACACCGGGACATAAGCCCCTCTTTTTTTAGAATGGCTACCGTCATGCCCGAAACGGGAACACCACCGATAGAAAAGCATCTTTTCTGATTGGAAACGTAAGGCGTTCCGATCGAGTAATCGCCGAGCTTCTCGTCAATACCGGAAGTGACCGCCGCAAGCCCGGAAACAGCATCAACGCCGCCCTGAGCGTACAGCGTTTCTGCCTCGTATGCAACGGCAAGGCGGATCTTGTCCGTTATGACAGAAACGGGTGAGGATACGAGCATATCGACGACGGTGCTCGCCGCTGATGCGATGTAATCGAACTCTTCATCGGGTATCATGCTTCCGCCGAAGGCTGAAACGTAGTAATCGTATGAAATGTATTTCATAAGCTCCTCCTTATCTCACCGTTCTGAAATTGAATGACTGTGCAGGAGCGTCGGCAGTATTGAATGCCGAAAAAACGGGAGCGTCAACCTTGTCGTGTCGGAACGCGCAGGGATCGCTATCCATAAGCTTCTCAAGCGCCGCCTTGATATTACCGCCGTCACATTCGGAAAGAACGCGGCGAAGCTCATTTTCTGCAAGCGCGGAAGAAGGCCGCGCATCCTTGACAATGCCGTCAATTACCCCTTTTTTGAAAGCAGCGTGCTTTTCGCTCTCAACGGAAAGAGAGGAGATCAATCCATCCCGCTCGTCCGTCAAAGAAGCAATAACGGCGTCTTTTTCATCATAGTCCTTGCATTTTTCCTTGAGTGAAGAAACGCTCTTTCCGTATTCTGACATAATGGAATCAATCGTGGACTTGTCCAGCCCAAGCTCTTCAAGAAATTCTCTTTTCATCTTAATTCCTCCCTTTATTTGTACCAACGCGCCTTGAACTCGTCAGGCGTTATTATTCCGCACTTCACGTCCTCGCGCCATGAGTCTCTTATAGAGTCACTGTCCTCAAGAACACCGTCACCGACAGTAATATTAAGCGACGGCTTGCCGATTCTCAGAGAGTAAAGAGACGAAAGAACAACGAGCGCTTCAAAAAGCTCGTTCAGAGCGTCCTTGAGCGAGTCTCTTATAGCTGACACGGTTGTATAGGTTCTCTGACGCATAGAACGGATCTCTGTCGCGGTCTTCGCCACCTCGCTCGGATCCGAAAAAGTACCTCGAGCAATTCCGCAAGCATCCTCAACGAGCATTATTATCCTGTTGAGTCCGTTTATGAGAGATTCGTCTCGAAGCGTAGGTGCAAAAGTTTTGAACAGCTCGTTTGACGAACAGCAGGCGTCAAGCGCGTTAGTACGGAAAAGGCGCTCCTTCCCGAGTGGCAGAACAGGCTTACCGTCCTTGCCGATACGAAACGCTTCATCGCTTGCATCAACGGCAAGCTCGCCGCCCTCGAATTCCCAAATGAGACGTTCAAACTGCTTGTCTGCCTCGCGAATCAGATTTTCAGCGCGTCGGAATATCGGAACGCCAAAGGGCGAAAAGGGATGTGCGGGATTCCCGAACGGCATGCCGAAATAGACGAACAGCGGATTGTATAGGCCCTTGATCTCAACTCGCGGAGAAATGCCTTCCCATTCCTTGACGTATGAAAGCAAAGAGGGAGATGTCACGTTTTCACCCTCGAAAGCCCGATTGGTAATAACGTAACCGTCATCTGAGCGACGATGCTCCTCGATTCTTGTGTAAAGCTTTCCGCCTCTTTCGACACGGTAAATAAATGCACATTCATCTATTTTGCCGCTGACGTCTGTTCCGAGCGGAACGAAATTAAAGGGCAAAACTGTCTCGATACCGAGGCTTTTTCCGTCATATATCGGTTTGAAAACGATTCCGCCGAGCGCACATGCATACTCGACCGCCTTTTTTATCGTACACTTCAAAGTATCGATGCAGGGAATCAACTCACCCTTTCCGTTTTCTGTACCGATGTCGAATTCAGCAACCGATAGAGTTGCAAGCTCCCTTGAAATAGAGGCGGCAAGATTGATTCCGTGACTGTCAAGATACATTTCGTAGCTCTTGCTCAGGTCAAGCATTTCGTCGCGAGAAATTATACCCGAAGGAATAAAGCTTCCGCCCGCCGCCCCCTTCGGACGGAAAAAGCGGGCAATATTTTCGTGTAGTTTCAAAACAGTACCTCCGTTTGGTTTAGTTGAGGGACCCCGCGTTTGCGGGGTCCCGATCTGTTGTCTTACTCGTCGGTGAGTACGAAAGCAACGCCCTTAACGCGGTTAGCGAGAAGGAATACGTCCTCAAAGCTTTCCTCGTAGTAAACGTACTTACCGCCGGTAGAGGCAGAAGGCTCGTCAAGGCAGGCAAATTCGTATGAAACTGGGGTGATGATCGACTCGGGATGAATGAGCATCATGCTGATCTGCATAGCACCCTCATCGATGTTCCAGCCGTTTTCAAAGGTGTAGGCGGTCTTCATAAGAGAAGCGGGAACCTCAACAACGCTTACGCCGTCAAGGGTGGTAACGGTTCGGTTTATATCACCGCCGTTCTTTACGTCAAAGCTTCTGCCGATAGCAGAGGAATTTTTGAGTGCCTTCATAACGGAGGGGGTAACGTAAAGTATTCTGCCGGACACGGGAACGCGGTTCTCGGTCATCTTCGCCATGAGATCGTCGAAAAGTGAAAGAACGTTTTCGCTCGTAACCTCAAGAACGACGGGATCCTCACCCAGGTCGGACCAGTCGGCGTAGATCTTTGAAACGGTATAAGCATCCATTTCAGGGAACTTGTGCTCGTTGTTGAAAACAGAGGTTATGTTCGCAATAGTTGCGGCATAATTGGTCTGGTCAACGTCAGCGGGATGAATGAGAGTGCTCCACTTTCTCTGGTTGGTAAGCAGCTTTTCCTCCCACTGATTCTCGTAATTACGGGAGAGTGCTTCGACACCGTCTCTATCAGAGGCGGTTCTTCCCGTGGTGCTTATTACGGGAATCTCGATTGTTTTGCCGCCCTTAAAGCGGTAGCGGCCGTTGTTCGGGGTGGCATAAAGCGCACCGAAGTTGAGCGCGTAGGGAAATGCCTGCGCCAGCTGGTCGGAATAGACCTTTGCATAATTAAGATCGTTCATTTGTTTTCTCCTTTGTTTTTAAAAAAATATTTATATCATCGTGCTTATTTACGCCGATTTTTCGCCTCGGCAGGCGAGGGCACGGTGTTATCCAATTAATTTCATCGCGTCGCGCTCGATGGAGTATTCAAGCGCATCAAGACTGTCAATGTCTGTGCTTCCGTTGTCAAGACGCTCATCGTGGGCGCCGTCCTGACGGTAAAGGGCAGTTGAAAGCGCGTTTTTGACGCTTTCGGCATCGAAGCAAATATAAAAACGTCTTTGCGCCATAAGCCGACAGGTGAGCCGTATTCGGTCGTTGACTGGCGATTTTTTGGCAAGCCGTATGGCACAACCAAGTCCCGCCTGCCGAGAAGCCTTTTTGAGAGACCGAATGAGTATCGGCTCGGCGTTATCGCAGTAGACCTGACCGACACTCCCGAAATCGTGCTCGACGGAATGAATAAAATCGCAAAACAGCTCACCAAGCCGATCACTGTCAATGAGCGAGGAATGAAGCTCACTGCGTAGAATGGCAACGCTTTCATAGTTGCCTACAGTGCCGGTTGCAACGAAAGCCGTCGCACTCTTGTTTCCGCCGAAGTCGATCCCGACGGTGATTTTCGAAAACGTAAGGCGAGAGATCTCCTGCCGGGAAAGTAAAAAGGAATTTGGGTCATCGGCAAAACGGCGGTAGATGATACCCTCCGCCGCAACCCAACGGCCGAGAATGTATCGGTCGTAGTAAACGGTGCCCTCGTATTCCTTTTTCAAGCTGTGCACGAAGGAGGGAGAGAGAAAGGGATTGTCGTCGATAACGTAGCTCTGATGGAAAATATCGGCATCACTATCGAGAAACCTTTTAAACCAATGCTCGGGACCAACGGGATTGCAGGTGCCGTCAAAGACCGAATGATCCTTGTCAAGACGGCTTTTGAGCATCTCAAAAACGTTTTCGCTCCAGGTTGTGATCTCGTCGCCGTAAGCGTACTCAATTCCGCTTCCTTGAAGCTTTGACGCCTGATCGCCGCGTCCCGCACCGACAAGCCAGCACTTATGCCCGAAAAGCATGACGGTGTCATTGCTTGACGGCTTCCCGACGAAGAACTCACCCCAGATCTCTCTCATCGGATCGAGAATGTTACGGCAAAGAGTCGAGACCGTGGTTCCGATAAGGACGATAAGTCCCTCGCCTCGGCAGGCGCGTATCCGCTTTGGAATCATAAAATAATCACAGTATGTCTTGCCGGATCGCGTGGCTCCGCTCTTTATGTTCCACCTGTGGGTCGCACCGTCAAAATATTCTCTTTGCTTGTGACTGAACATCGTCTCACCTCCCTAGGCATAAACAGAATACCATAACGAAAAAGATAATTCGCCCCGACTTTTTCCCCTCTTTTTCCCTCGTTTTTACAAAACCGAATAAAAATTTACATCTATGCTTGACATATAGAAATATGTGTGCTAAAATAAACGCGTACACAGTAAAGGTGCATCCGTGAAAGAGTACCGCTTGTTAAAAGATCCCGATGGCGACGGGAGATGATGGGCGGGAAAGGGCAGGGTGCCGAAAGAGAGAAGCCGCCGCCCTTTCTTGGTTCTTCAAAATAAGATTTGCTGAACTGTCGCCGAAGAAATCGGCGGAGCGTTATCTGTAAAGCCTCGGGCGTTGCCCGCGGTGTATGCTATGATGCTCGGACTTTACTGTTCGGGTATTTTTATTTTAATATGGAGAAAGCCATGAAAAAAACAGTATTTACGGGCGCGGCAAGCGCAATAATAACCCCCTTTGACAAGGACGGGAAGGTAGACTATAAGGCGTTTGCAGATCTTGTCGAATGGCAGATCGAGGAAGGAATTGACGCGATAGTTGTTTGCGGAACGACGGGCGAATCGTCGACGCTTTCCGACGAAGAGCACCGCGAGTGCATCTCCTTTATGGTAAAGCAGGTCGCAGGCAGAGTTCCCGTTATCGCAGGAACAGGAAGCAACTGTACCGAGTACGCAGTTGATATGACAAAATTCGCATGCGAGACAGGCGCAGACGCAGTCCTTTGCGTAACCCCTTACTATAACAAGACTACCCAGAAGGGACTTATCAAGATGTATACCGAGATCGCTGACGCGTCGACGGTTCCGGTCATCCTCTATAACGTCCCCTCGCGTACGGGCGTGAATATTGAGCCGGAGACCTACGCAGTGCTCGCAGAGCATCCGAACATCGTCGGAATCAAGGAAGCAAACGGCAATATCGGTAAGATAGTCGAGACCTTTGCTCTTTGCGGAGATAAGCTCGATATATACAGCGGAAATGATGACCAGATCGTTCCGATAATGGCTCTCGGCGGAAAGGGCGTAATCTCGGTTCTTTCAAACCCGATGCCTAAGGAGACCTCCGAGCTTTGTAAGCTTGCCGCAAGCGGCAATATCAAGGGAGCGGCTGAGCTTCAGTATAAGTACCTCTCCTTCATCAAGGCGCTCTTCTCCGAGGTAAACCCGATTCCCGTAAAGGCTGCAATGGCACACATGGGCTACGGTGAAAACGTCCTCCGTTCTCCCCTCTGCCCGATGGAGGAGAAAAACGAGGCTAAGCTCGTATCTGAAATGCAGAAACTCGGACTCATATAAGGAAGTAAAAATAAGTGAAAATAATTCTTGTAGGCGCTCTCGGAAGAATGGGCGCGCAGGTAAAAAACGCGGCAGAAAAGCTGGGATATGAGATCGCGGCAACGGTAGACGTCGGCTACGTGACTGACGGAGACGGCTGCTACGCATCAATAAATTTCGTTAAAGAAAAAGCCGACGTGATAATCGACTTCTCATACCACGCAGTAACTGAAGAGATCGTTGCTTACGCGGCAGAGAATAAGATCCCCGCAATAATCTGCACGACGGGACATACCGAGCCAGAGAAAAACGAGATAGTTAAAGCATCCGAAAAAACAGCAGTATTCTATTCGGGCAATATGTCGATAGGAATCGCAACGCTCTGCGACGCAGTAAAGCGCGTCGTGTCGGTGTTCCCCGACGCAGACGTTGAGATCTGCGAAACTCATCATAACAGAAAGCTCGATGCTCCGAGCGGTACAGCCCTTATGCTCTTTGACGCAGTCAAGGAAGTCCGCCCCGATGCAGTGCCTGTAAATGGCAGATCGGGACAAGCCAAGCGCGAAAAGAACGACGTCGGTATCTCGGCGCTTCGTATGGGAAATATAGTAGGTATACATGAGGTCGCGATCTGCACCGATAACGAGCGCATAACGCTCAAGCACGAGGCGTTTGACCGCGCACTGTTCGCGGACGGAGCGATCAAGGCGGCGGAATACCTTATCGGTAAGCCCGCAGGCTTCTATAATATGAAAACAATGCTTAAATAAAATAAACGAAAGCCGTTCGCGGCTTTCGTTTGCTAAAAGGACAAAAAATGCTTCACACAAATCTTTCGGTAAACGAAAATAATCACCTTACGATCGCAGGCGCGGACACCGTAGCCCTCGCAAAGGAATACGGCACGCCACTTATGGTGATCGATGAGGATAGAGTAAAAAGCAATATGCTCGCGTACGTTAGCGCGATGAAAAAGCACTTCGGCGATAACGCAACCCCGTTCTACGCAAGCAAGGCGTTCTCCTGTAAATATCTGTACCGCCTTGCAAGAGAGACGGGAATGGGTATCGACATAGTCTCATCGGGCGAGCTTTATACCGCAAAAGCGGCGGGCTTTGACCTGACACTTTCCTGCTTCCACGGAAATAATAAGACGGATTACGATATAGCGTACGCTCTTGAAAACGGCGTCGGCCACTTCGTAGTCGATAACCTTTCGGAGCTTGACCGCATAGACGAGATGGCGGCTGAAATGGGTAAGATCCCGTCAGTCCTCCTCCGCCTCTCTCCCGGCATCGACCCGCATACCTTCGCGGCAGTCGTAACCGGATCGGTCGACTGTAAATTCGGTATAGCTATCGAAACGAGCCAGGCAGAGGAGGCGCTCCGCTACGCGCTCGGAAAGAAAAATATATCGCTCGACGGTATCCACGCGCACATCGGCTCGCAGATATTTGACGTTGAGCCGTTTTGCGATGAAGCGAAAATAATGGTCGAGTTCCTATCGGATATGAAGAAAAAGCTCGGCTTTGAGTGCAAAATACTCAATCTCGGTGGCGGCTTCGGCGTAAAATACGTCGAAGCACAGCCGAATATAAATATCGAAAGCTTCATTTCCGAGATTGCAAAATACGTTAAAAACGAAGTCGAAAAATGCGGAATAACCTACCCGAAGATCTATATGGAGCCGGGCAGAAGCATAATTGCTGACACCTGTCTAACGCTCTATACCGTAGGCGGAACGAAGGAGATCCCGGGCTTCAAAAACTACGTGTCGGTCGACGGCGGAATGTCAGATAATCCGCGTTACGCCCTCTACGGCTCGGAATATACCGTCTGCCTCGCGTCAAGAATGGCAGACGAAAAGAGCTTCAAATGTACCGTCGCAGGCAGATGCTGTGAAAGCGGAGACCTCATCCAGGAAAATGTGCTTCTCCCGAAGCCGAACCGCGGAGATATACTCGCGGTTCTCGTCACGGGCGCGTATAACTACTCAATGGCAAGTAACTATAACAGAATACCCCGTCCTGCCGTTGTCTCGGTAACGAAGAACGAAGTTAAAACCGTCATACGCCGCGAAAGCTTTGAAGATATAATAAAGAACGACCTTTAAAAAAGTCCCGCGTGAGCGGGACTTTTTCATGTTTAGAGAATAGATAAAAGACGTTAAGCTAACAGGATTGCCCTCTTGCCATCCCATCAGGGGGAAAGGCGCTGAACGAAGTGAAGCGGAAGAGGTGTAGGGCGACCGTAGTTCCCGCAAGGCATATCAAAAGTCATGCTGCTTGCATACAAACAAAAACAGCCACCGTCGGTGGCTGTTTTCATTATTTTATTGCTCGATATTCTGCTCGGGGAAGCTTTTGTATCCCTCGATCGGTTCAACGGTAAAGCTCTGTCCGAGGTTGAAGTATTCAACTGTCAGAGTTGTATCCGCCTTTACGCCCTGAATTACCATACTGTAAGTAACGACAGTCTTAGATAGATATCCGTCCTTGTCAACAGTGGCAGTTACGGATGCATCGGATATATCAGCGGGCTTAATCTCCGTACCTATGGAAGAAGCAAGGTCAGTATAGAGTGCAAGGAGCTGCTTGCCGTTCATTGTAAGGGTGAGAAATTTGGATCCGTCGGCATTCTCCGTTACAGACACGTTCTTAAAGAGAATCTTCGGAAGATCAACGCTGCCCATGTTGAACATCTCGGAGTACTCATTATTACCGCCCGCGAGATTTGTCTTGAATTTCATGTTCTGACCCATGGTGACCATATCGTAGTAAGCCCAGCCGTCTTCCATATAGCAATCCATAACGACCTTTTGCCCAACCATATCCATAGTACCGTTGAGACGCATTTTCATAGTAGCAGGAGTCTTAACGTCGGCTGCCTTCATGTTGAACTCATAAGAGACTGTCTGAACGGTACCCTGAACGTTCATTTTTATCGCCATATCGAGCTTGCCGTCGAGACACTGAAGCGAATTTGTTTTGGCAAGAGCATCGTTGTAAGCATCGTAAGCGGCAAGCTGCTCGCCGCTCAGTTCGTCTTTATTACAGGAAACGAGCGAGAAGCAGGAAAGGGATAAAACAAGGATCAAAATGATAGATAAAAGCTTTTTCATAACAAAAAACCTCCGTTAATGTGATATATTCAGTATATCACTCAACGGAGATTTTTGCAATAATACTTTTACTTTTCGTATGACTTCTTTATCTGCCCATCGGTTGCCTTTTTTACGGTAAATACGAATTCACAGTACTCGCCGTATTTGCTCTTGACCCATATTTCTTCGCTGTGTGCATCTATTATCGACTTCGCAATGTACATTCCGAGCCCGACGCCCGTTTTGTCAAGGCTTCTGCTCTTATCGTTCTTATAGAAACGCTCGAAAACGTTGGGAAGCTCGTCGCTTGGAATACCGATTCCATCGTTATAGACAGAAACAAAGATTCGCTTGTCCATCTCACTTATCTTGATTCGGTATTTTCCGCCCTCAGTCGAGAATTTGACGGCATTATCGCAGATATTGTAAAGTATCTGATAAATAGCGTCTCTGTCGGCATAGACGAAAATGTTTTCATCGAGGACGTCAAATTCAACGTCAAGCTTTTTCCTTTCGATCTGCTGCTCAAAGGAAATGAGAATAACTCTCGCCATTTCACAGATGTCGAAGGCGGACATAGTGAACTTTCGCTCTCCTGCTTGAATACGGGAAACATCAAGAAGTGCCGCAACAAGTCTCGAAAGACGCCGTACCTCGTCACTGATAATGCGCAGATAATACTCGTGCTTTTCCTTTGGAATAGTACCGTCGAGGATCCCGTCGATAAAGCCGGATATGGTCGTCATTGGAGTGCGGAGATCGTGCGAAACGTTGGATAGAAAGGAACTTCGCATCGTTTCGAGATTAGACATTGACGATGCCATATCGTTAAAGGCAACGGCGAGCTCGGATATCTCGTCGCGCCCTGTTACGGGAACACGAACGTCAAGCTTACCCATTGCAAAGGATTTTGCAGCCTTTGACATTTCTTTAAGAGGCGAAATGATTCGTTCACTGATAAAGTAAACTGCAACGAGGGTTGCGAAAAGCACCCAAAGACAGATAGTAATAATTGCCTTCACGGCAGAGCTGATAAGCTCGTTTATCGCTTCACCCGTAGAGCAGACAAAAACCGCGCCAACCGTGAGATCGCCCATTTTCAAGGGGATGCCGCGAACTGCACGTTTACCGGGAAGCATACCGCCGAGGTCACTGTGAGAGTAATACGGCTTATCAATAAGCTTGACCATCATGCTCCTCGATATCGACTTGCTTCCGAAATCGGAGGGCAGTCGATGGGTATCGTACGCCTTTACGTTGCCGATACCGTCACACACGAAAACCGCAACGTCATTATGATACCTGGTTACCGATGCGATATACGTCTGAAGCTCGTCCTCATGATCTTCAATAAAGTCATTCAGCGTTGTGCCCTCGGCATTAAGACGTTGTTCAAGATAATCATGTGCCGTCTTCGAGACCGCTTCGAGAGTCTTTTTGTTCGTTTCGGTGTAAAAGCTTGTCATCATCATACCGACGATGACCGAAAGAACGGTAAAGCTGATGATCGTTATCGTAATGAACGTAGTTATGTATTTCGTAAATATACTTTTGAACATATATTTTACCTTTTTAGAGAATTACGGCGGGCGATGCCCGCCGTAGATTAGTATGTTTTAATTACGAAAGCAGCTCGAACTTGTAGCCAACGCCCCAAACGGTCTTGAGAAGCCACTTGTCGGAAATGCCCTCAAGCTTTTCGCGCAGACGCTTGACGTGAACGTCAACGGTACGGGAGTCGCCGAGATAATCGAAGCCCCAAACCTTGTCAAGAAGCTGATCGCGGGTGAAAACGCGGTTGTAGTTCGAAGCAAGGAAGTAAAGAAGCTCAAGCTCCTTGGGGGGGATATCAACTGCCTTGCCGCCCAGCTTAAGCTCATACTTCTGGCGGCTGATCTCGATATTGTCGAACTTGATCGCCTCATCATCGTTATTGTTGTTCGGGGAAGAGTAACGGCGAAGAACAGCCTTAACTCTTGCAGAAAGCTCTTTCATGTCAAAGGGCTTGACAACGAAATCGTCAGCACCGAGCTCGAGGCCGAGAACCTTGTCAAATACGTCACCCTTGGCGGTAATCATGATAACAGGCTTGCTGGACATCTCGCGGATCTCGCGGCATACCTGCCAGCCGTCCTTTTTGGGAAGCATAATGTCGAGAAGAACGAGATCGGGCTCATACATCTTGAAGTAGCTGATACCCTCAACACCGTCGGAGGCGGTCTTTACCTCGTAGCCCTCTTTTTCAAAATAGATCTTAAGAAGATCGCAAATGCCGCTTTCGTCATCGACGACAAGAATTTTTGTACTCATATTTTACCTCTTTCCCGGCACAAATGCCGAATTATTAACTTCGTTATTTTTTTAACCAAGTTCATAATACCATATTTCGAGGCGCGATGTGTTAATAAATTGTGAACTTGGACTGATTTTTGGGTGAAAAAACGGCGCAGAGCGCCGTTTTTTAGAATTTTATCAATTCGGTGTAGGGAAGAATATCAAATCCTGCCTTTTTGTAGACGTGAATCGCGCGTTCGTTTTCGGCTTCAGCTTCAAGTCGAATCACACAATCCGAATACTTATTGGAAATAAAGGACAGAAACAGGCTTCCGATACCTTTTCCGCGATATTCTTCCTTTATAAACAGATCCTCGATCCAGATGCACCGCTTCCCGAACTCTGTCGAAAAGCTTTTTGCACACATAGCGTATCCCTGAATACCGCTTTCGTTTTCGAAAACGTAACCCTCAAGATATGGGCTGTCGGAGACGCACTCACTTACGTCGGCAGAGAATATCTCGTCCGAGCCGTTGGTGAGAACGGCATCCGAGGCGTAAAAACCGCGCATCATGTCGGTAACGGCAGCACTGTCACCGATTTCCATTATTCTGATCTTCATTTATTCCTCACAACACAGCAGGATGTAATTCCGTAGTACTCGAAGCACTTGATCGCATGCTCGTCGATCTGCTCACCGCAGACGAGGATCGGAACTGCAGGCGGACAACCAACCGTCGGAACTGCAAGAATCCGCCCAACGCACTCACCGATAGGCAGCGCCTCGGAATCGGAAAGCATAGCATCCCTTACCGTCATTACCTGCTTTGCCGCTTTAAAAATCGGCGGCTTTGCACTTATCGGCGCTTTTTTTGGAATGTTACTCAGCGCCTTTTCCAAACGAGCAAGCGCTTCGGTATCGGTCGACAGCATTAAAGTAATATGAACGGGATCGGAAAACTCAGCCTCTATGTTTTTGCTCCGCAAAATATCTGCAAGCTGATACCCCGTGTAGCCGCAGGACTTTGCATCAATAGTCATCTTCAACGGCTCGTTTCCGTATAGCGAAAATCCAAGTGCGGAAATACGCTCCTTGAACGCCTCAATTTCGGGAATCAGATCCGAGAATCGAGAGGGAAGACCCTCTAAAACGCAGTTTGCCGTGTCAAGAGATTGAAGTATAAGATACGATGGACTCGTCGAGCCGAAGATCGCAAGCGCATTTTTTGCCTGCCCGCCAACCGCAAGATCAAATTCCGCCGAAAGATGCAAATAAGCACCGCCTGTGAGAACAGGGAGAGTCTTGTGCGCTGAATCACAGCAAATATCGGCGCCGAGATCAATAGGGAACAAAGACTCAGATAGAAAACGCAGGTAAGCACCGTGCGCATTGTCGTCCGCCAAAAGAACGCCGTGACGGTGACAGACCTCTGATATACCTCGAATATCGGCAATACTTCCGAGATAATCGGGACTTGTAAGATAAACGGCAATCGGCTTTTCCGCCGCGCCCTTTAGATAAGAGTCAATCCCCTCCGCCGTCAGCTCACACGATAGATAACCGACGTTTTTCTCGGAATAAAGCCAGTCAATATCAATATCGAGAAGTCCTGCGGCGGTGATAAACGTCTTGTGAGCGTTTCTTCCGCAGGCGATAAGGG
>JAZNTT010000065.1:0-2293 GCA_045591885.1 Eubacteriales bacterium
GTCAGAGTTATCTTTATAAAGCTCTGTGACCGACTTCACAATATGCGTACCCTCGGCGTAAAGAAGGACGAAAAGAGACGAAGCACCGCCCTTGAGACCATGCACGTCTACGCTCCTCTCGCGCACCGACTCGGTATGCAGAGAATGAAGCACGAGCTTGAAAACCGTTCTCTCGAATACCTCGATCCGATCGGTCACGAGGAGATCCGTAACGACATCGAAAAGCGTTACGGCGAAAGCCGTGACTTCATCGAGCAGATGCGTAAGCGCGTCTCCGACAAGCTGACTGCGGCAGGCATCAAGTTCACCCTTGAAGGACGCGTAAAGAGCGTTTACAGTATCTACCGCAAGATGTATCAGCAGAATAAGAGCTTTGAGGAAATTTTCGACTTCTACGCCCTCCGCGTTATAGTTGACACCGAGGAGGAATGTTACGTCGTCCTCGGTATGATACACGAGATGTTTAATATGGTGCCGGGTCGCTTCAAGGACTATATCTCGACCCCGAAGCCGAATATGTACCGTTCCCTTCACACGACCGTTATGGGAAGAAACGCTATTCCCTTTGAGGTTCAGATCAGAACCTGGGAAATGCACCGTGTAGCAGAATACGGTGTCGCCGCGCATTGGAAATACAAGAGCGGCGAGGAAAGCAGGGAGGATATCGACCGCAAGCTCTCCTGGATAGCGAAGCTGATCGAAACGGAGGACGATACCCGCGACCCCGAGGAATTTCTTCAGGCACTCAAAATAGACATTATGCACGACGAGGTCTTCGTCTTTACCCCGAAGGGCGATATTATCACTCTTCCGCAGGGTGCGACGGTCATCGACTTCGCCTACGCTATCCACTCCGCCGTCGGTAATAAGATGGTCGGCGCGAAGATAAACGGAATGATAGTTCCTATCGACCGCGCACCGCAAAACGGCGAGATAGTTGAGATAATCACCTCCGCCGCATCTCGCGGACCGTCGCGTGACTGGATGAAGATCGTCCGCACGGGTGAGGCGCGCAACAAGATCCGTCAGTGGTTCAAAAAGGAGCAGCGGCCCGAGAATATCAACGTAGGACGTATTGAAGTCGAGCGCGAATTCAAGCGCATCGGCAAGTCATATACCGAGGCGCAGAAAAATGAGATCCTTCTTAACGTCGCAAAGCGCATCGGTATTCAGGATATCGAGGACCTTTACAATACCATCGGCTACGGCGGTATTACCGTTTCGAAGATCGGAGCGAAGATCAAGGACGAATTCGACCGCGTAGTCAAGGACGAAGCCCCTGCTATCATCGACGCGTCGGACGTTCAGACCGTCAAGCGCAAGAAGTCGAATGGCGGCGTCATCGTCGACGGCGTCGAGGGTCTTTCCGTCAAGTTCTCTAAGTGCTGTAATCCGCTTCCGGGTGATTCCGTCATCGGATTTATCACGAAGGGCTACGGAATATCCATACACAAGCAGGACTGCCCGAACGTCGTCTCGGGACTTAACAATCCCGCCTATATAGACCGTTGGGTGAACGCCCGCTGGGAAAGCACGACCAACCACGGCGGTGAATTTGAGGCGCAGATACGCATAATCGCACAGCCGGGAATCCGACTTATCGCAGATATTACAATGGCGCTTGCCGATATGAGAGTTGCTCTTCTCGGAATAACCACGCACAATCGTTCCGACTGCACGATAGTCGAGCTTACCGTCAGCTGTAAAAATCTTGACCATTTCAAATCGATCCTCTCGCGTTTGCGCTCTGTCGACAACGTCGAGGAGGTAAGCAGAGGTTACACAACGTGAGAGCAGTAATTCAAAGAGTAAAATATGCGTCGGTCACCGTTGAAAACGAGGTCGTCGGCAAGATAAACGGGGGATTTCTCGTTCTTCTCGGCGTCGGAAAGGGCGATACCGAAGCGGAAGCCGACCTGCTCGCATCGAAAATAGCTAAAATGCGTATCTTCTGCGACGAAAACGGAAAAATGAACCTGTCACTGAGCCAAGTTGGCGGCGAAATTCTCGTAATTTCGCAGTTTACCCTCTACGCAAACTGCATTCACGGCAACCGCCCCGACTTTTTTAGTTCGGAAGGCCCCGTTCGCGCAAACGAGCTTTACGAGTATTTTACCGAAAAGGTGAAAGCCCTCTCGGAATGTAAGACCGAAAGGGGAATTTTCGGCGCGGACATGAAGGTCGAGCTTCTCAATGACGGTCCCGTTACCATTATCCTCGACACAGACGAGCTTCGAAAGGACAAAAAATGATAGTTAAGATCGACGGGGATATAACCCGTACATACTGTCAA
>JAZNTT010000066.1:0-8153 GCA_045591885.1 Eubacteriales bacterium
CGATTCTTAAGAAATACAAGAAGATCAAGGGCGGCAGACTGATTTTTTCGCTCCAGAGAGCGGCTTCCGACGTGACGGGTAATAAGGCAGGTAAAAAAATATTCAGCATAATAAGCGAAACCTTTGGCGGACGTCTTCGCCTTATGGTATGCGGCGCGGCTCTGCTTGCTCCCGAGGTGTTCCGTGATTACGAGCGCTTCGGCATTAAGCTTATGATCGGTTACGGTCTTACCGAAACTGCGCCTATTTCGTTAATGCATAACGATTTTTATACCTGCGCCGATGATATCGGTTATCCCGTGTCGGGCGTTTCGGTCAAGCTTGACGATGTGAACGAGGAAGGCGTTGGTGAGCTTCTTGTCAAGGGGCCGAACGTAATGCTCGGCTACTATAAGAATCCCGATGAAACGGCAAGAGTTATGACCGAGGACGGCTATTTCCGCACGGGCGACCTCGCTCGTCAGAAGCCGAACGGCGCATATCAGATCGCGGGCCGTGCAAAGAGCATGATCGTCTCTCCCGGGGGCAAAAAGATATTTCCCGAGGAGCTTGAGCTGTATCTTGAAAAGAGCGAGTACGTTAAGGAAAGCCTTGTTTACGAGGAAAATAACGAGGACGGCAGATGGATCGTAGCGGCTATAATTGCCGATGACGAAAACGTTATGTCAAAGCTCGGAATGAAGCCCGACGACGAGGGCTACCTTAATGCAGAAAAGGAGCTCTTTACAAAGATCGTGAAGGACGTAAACTCGCAGTTCCCGAATTATAAGCACATCGGCAAGGTATGTGTAAGAAAGACCGACTTTATCAAGACCACAACAAGAAAAATCAAACGCAATGCTCCCGAAAATCTCGATAACGAATAAGGAGAATAGCCCGTATGAGAACGGCTAACGAGGCAAATAAGGAAAAGTTCTTAAAGGCGGCGGTAAGCGAGCTGAAAGAACACGGAGTTGCCGACTTTTCGATACGCAGAGTAGCAAAAAAGTGCGGCGTTTCCTGTGCGGCACCGTATAAGCACTTTGAAAGCAAAAACGCTCTGCTTGAGGAGGTAATGCGTTATATAGGCAAGAAATGGCGGGACGTGCTGACAAGCACGGTTGAGACTCACAGAGACGAGCCGCTGAAAGACCGGATCGTTGCTATATGCATGGCGTATATAGTTTTCCTTTGCACCTATCCCGAGTATTGCTCGGTGCTTTGTATGAGTGATACGATCTTCCGCCCCAACAGCCTTTCGGGTAACGGCAATATTTCGGCTGAAACCTCCGAGCTTATTGATAAATACTGTGTAGAGCATTGGATCGACGAAGATATGAAGGTAAGAAAATATTACGTTGTACGCTCGCTTATCTTCGGCGGTACAAAAATGATAACCTCGGGTATATTACCGTTTGACAGCAAGACCTTGGATATGATAAAAATGAACATAGTAAGAGAATTTGATCTTCCTTGAAAAACAGAGCCGAACGGCTCTGTTTTTTTGCTTTCACCTATTGATAAGAGGAAAATAATTTGCTATAATATATAATTAGATAGGTATAAGCATCTATAAAAGGAGATCACCATGAAAATTAAGGAGCTTATAACTAAAATATCCGAAGGATATCTCGATTCCGCGTTTTCTTCTCTTTACGGCGAAGAAAACGTTATTGATGAGAGATCGCGTTATACCGAGGCGGTGAAGGAGTTTGCCGCTATCTACGGCGAGGACAGAGACGTTAATCTCTTTTCGGTTCCCGGAAGAAGCGAAATTTCGGGTAACCATACAGACCACAACCGCGGTTGCGTAATTGCAGCCGCTATCGACCTTGACATTATCGCGGTCGCTTCGATGAGCGGAAACGATACCGTAAGAGTGAAGAGCAAGGGCTTCCCCGAGGACGTAGTTACCTGTAAACCCGAAAAGCCCGACGAGGCACTTTTCAATTCCTCGTCCTCCCTCATCTCGGGCGTTTGTGCGGGCTTCAAGAACCGTGGATATAAGGTTTGCGGCTTTGATGCATATGCGACCTCTAACGTACTTAAAGGATCGGGAATCTCCTCGTCTGCCGCGTTTGAGGTTATGATAGGAAATATCCTCAACTATTTTGTAAATGACGGACAGATCCCGAATCCCGTAATTGCGGAGATCTCGCAGTATGCGGAGAACGTATACTTCGGCAAGCCGTCGGGACTTATGGACCAGACCGCTTGCGCTGTCGGCGGATTTTCCTACATAGACTTTGCCGACCCCAAGGCGGCGAAGATCGAAAAGCTCGGCTTCGACCTCAGCGCTGAGGACTACTCCCTCTGCATCACCAATACGGGCGGTAACCATGCTGACCTTACCGATGACTATGCTGCAGTTCCTGCTGAAATGAAAGCGGTTGCCAAGGAGTTCGGTCAGGAGGTGCTTCGCGGTCTTGATAAGGATACACTCCTTTCCCGTGCCGGAGAGCTCAGAGCAAAGCTTGGCGACAGAGCAATTCTTCGCGCCTTCCATTTTATCGGTGAAAACGACCGCGTAAAGATGCTTGCAGAGTGCCTTAGAAGCGGAGACCTTAACGGCTTCTTTAACGGCGTTAAGGATTCGGGACGTTCGTCGTTCATGTGGCTTCAGAACGTATATACGACTAAAAACGTTGAGGAACAGGGTCTTTCCCTTGCTCTTGCAGTAACCGAATACGCGCTTTCGAATACCTCCCGCCCCTCCGCTTGGAGAATCCACGGCGGCGGATTTGCGGGAACCATTCAAGCGTTCGTTCCGAACGAGGACGTTCCCGCCTACAAGAAGGAGATCGAAAGAGTATTCGGTCAAAACTCATGCACTGTTCTTAAAGTAAGAAAAGACGGAGCTATAAAGGTTCTTTAATAAACTTTACGAGGGTAGATATATGTATATAGAATCCCTACAAATAACGTCCTTTGCGGGTATAAGCGGATACGAAATGTCCCTTCGTGACGGAGTTAATATTGTCCGCGGTGATAACGAGGCGGGAAAGAGTACGGTAGCGGAGTTTATCCGTTACGTTCTCTACGGCTTCAACGGTAAAAGCGACCGCGAAAGGTATCTCGGCTTTTCGTCGAACGCCGTGGCAGGAAGCATCGTTATCAGTGACGGCAATAAAAAATTCAGAATAGAGAGAAGAACGGTCGGCACCAAGGATTCCGTTGACGTTTATGACCTTGAAAACGGAAGCACCTGCTATGAGGGCAAGGTCCCCGGCGAGGTGTTCTTCGGAATGCCGTCGGGACTCTTTTCAAGCACTGCATTTGTCGGTCAGACGGGCGGAAGCCGTATAGACGGGAAAGGCACCTCCGAGCTTCTCGATAATCTTCTTTTTGCCGCAGACGAGGGTGTGAACGTCAAAAAGGCGCTGAAGCGCCTTGACGATGAAAGAGTTACGCTCCTTTATAAAAACAAAAAGGGCGGAAAGATATTTGAGCTTGAAAACAAGCTGTCCGAGCTTGACACGCGCGCAGAAAAGGCGAGAAACGACGGAAAAGAATTGCTTTCTATCGAAAACAGGCTCAAGGAAAATGATACAACGCTTGAAAGCGACAGGGTGATCAGAGATAAGTTCGCATCGAACATAGACGATTATCAGCTTTCAAAGAGCCGCGAAAGCAAGGAACGCCTTCGTCAGCTTGAAGAGAATTACCGGAACGCGACCGATGCGCTTTTGGCGCACAGGACGTCGCACACGAGAAAGAACTTCTTCCCCGACGCATCGTATCTTCAATCGCTCCGAGATTGCGCGGGCGAGGTCGCAAATTGCGACACACGGATAGAGAACGTTGAAAAACGGCTTGAAAATCTTAACAGGGAAATGGAGATCGACCGCCGTCAGCGCGAGGAAGCTCTGCGAATAAACAACGAGAAGAAGAAAAAAGCAGTTACGAAAAGAGGAGCGGTTGCCGCACTCGGAGTTGTTTGTCTGATTTTGCTTATTGTGTGCGCTGCTCTTTGCGCGTGGATGTTTATAATCGAAAGCAGGGGTGCTGGTATCGCGCTTGGAGCCGCTTCGTTTGTCTGCCTGTCCGGTATGATCGGATCATTCTCGCTTGTTAAAAAGCTGTCTGATGTGATAAGAGAGCTTGAGACCGAGGCGCTCGTTCATGACGATGGCTACGAGGCGAAGCTCGATATCATTCGCGGTGATCTTGAAGAGCATAAGAGCGAGCGCGCAAGATATTCCAAGGCGCTTAATGACCTTTGTTCAAGATGGGATATAAAATTCTCACGAGCGGTGCTGACCGAAATGGTTGAGGTCATCAATACGGCAAATAAACTTGAGACCGAAGCCGAGCACGCGCGTATAGCTTACGTTCAGGCGAAGAGCGAAGCAGAGGAAAGACGTCCGTTCGAGCCGATAGACGATGGCCGTGAGGTTATCGTTCCGGAAAACTTTGATTACCGCGATGCCGACCGCAAGCTGAAGCTTGCCGAGGAGTCGATTCGTCTTAAAGAGGGAATCAAGCATGATCTTGAGGTTCGCCGTGCCGAGCTTTCGGGTGTGACGGAGAATCCTTATGACGTTGATGAACAGATTAAAAGCACACGAGTTGAAAAGGCGGCATTGAACGAACGGCTTGATGCACTCTCGCTTGCTTATTCAATGATAGAGACCGCCTCCGATAATATGCGCCGTTCCGTTTCTCCGCGGCTTTCTCGCGGTGCATCGGAGAAAATGGCGTCGCTTACCGACGGTAAGTATGATGAAATCGGTGTAGACGGCGAGTTTTCGCTCACATTCCGTCCGATCAGCGGAGAGGGCAGGGTGACAAAGGACGAAGAATTTATGAGTGCGGGAACGTCGGATATCACCTACGTTTCTCTGCGGCTTTCACTCTCCGAGCTTATCTCCGGCGGAAAGCAGATTCCGATGGTGTTTGACGAGAGCTTTTCGCGTCTTGATGATAGGAGACTTACCAATATGTTGAAGCTTCTTTCGGGCGAAAATGGACAGATAATAGTTCTGACGTCGAACGGCAGAGAGGTTGAACTTCTGAATAAAGAGGGCATTTCTCATAATTATGTAAATTTGGGATAAAAATTCAAACAAATGTTTGACTTTTTATTTGATTTGTGATATACTGTATTCAGTAAGATGAAGGGGGAACGCAATATGGAATATTCCCCCGACACCTGCGCCTGCTTCACGGGACACAGAGCAATGACCGAAACAGAGATCAAGGATGCGGCGGTGCTTATATCGGAGCAGATCAAAAGGCTTTACGCTAAGGGAATCAAGAATTACTACGCGGGCGGAGCGCTTGGCTTCGATCTTGCGGCGGCGGTTACGGTTCTTAATATGAAACGGATCTATCCCGATATAACGCTTAATCTTGCGCTTCCTTGTCCCGAGTATCAAAGCAAGTGGAGCAGATCCGAGATCGGGCTTTTTGAACGGGTAAGATCGCGTGCAGACAGTGAAGCGTATGTGAGCGACTGCTACCATAGGGGCTGTATGCAGATGCGAAATAAATATATGGTCGACAGAAGCACGGTATGTATTGCATATATGAAAAAGAGAAAGGGCGGAACCTATAATACGGTTACCTATGCTCTTAAAAAGGGTCTTGAGGTCATAAACCTGACCGAATTTTCAATAACGGATCAAATAAGCTTTGTTTTTTGATAAGAGATAATATGAAAAGAATTTTACTTTTACTTATTTCACTCGTCTTGGCGGTATCAATGTTTTCATGCAGTAAGCCGAAGCCGCTCAAAATTAGTGAAGAAGAGGCGTACGAGGTGCTTTGCGATCTCGTTCCGCGCTCGTATGAATTTAACGTGATCTTCTTCGGAGAGGGGCTTCCTCACGAGGACGGCGAATATGAGGACACGACCTACGTCGAGGTCGATATGGCAAGGAGCGACTACGGTTCGATACCCGAGATAAAGACCGAGGTCGAAAGAGTGTACTCAAAGAGATACCTGCGCTCGATCTATGTTAATATGTTCGTCGGCTCAAAAACGACGGGCAAGGACGGGCTTCTCGATAACGACGTGAGTCCCCGTTATAAGGTCATCGGCGGAAAGCTGATGATAGACGCGAGCTACGATAAGATTGAAATAATGGGTCGGCTGACCGTTGTCTCGACTCAGATAGTGAAGAAAACGCCGAAATACGTAAGCGTTGATGCCGTCTGTCACGATGAAAACGGAAACGAAGTCAATAAACGCTTCTTTTTAACACTTGAAAATGAAGTCTGGCTGCTTGACGGTCCGACTTACTGATAAGGAGAATAAAATTATGGCTAAAGCAACACCTAAAAAACCGGTAGAAATGCCCGGCACCGATGCTGAAAAGAAAAAAGCACTTGACGTTGCAATAACACAGATCACAAAGCAGTACGGACAGGGCGCGATCATGCGCCTCGGCGAAAATAACGCTATGAGCGTCAGCGCAATTCCGACCGGCTCGCTCACCCTCGACCTCGCGCTCGGTATAGGCGGAGTCCCGAAGGGAAGAATAGTTGAAATTTACGGCCCCGAATCCTCGGGTAAAACGACTATCGCGCTCCACATTGCCGCTGAAGCACAGAAGCAGGGCGGCGTTGCGGCATTCGTTGACGCCGAGCACGCGCTCGATCCCATTTACGCTAAGGCGCTCGGAGTTGATATAGACAACCTTCTCGTTTCCCAGCCCGACAGCGGTGAGCAGGCACTCGAAATTACCGAGGCGCTCGTTCGCTCGGGTGCGGTAGACGTGCTTGTAGTTGACTCAGTTGCGGCTCTCGTTCCTCAGGTCGAGATCGACGGTGACATGGGCGACTCTAACGTCGGCGTTCACGCGCGTCTTATGTCGCAGGCAATGCGTAAGCTTTCGGGCGCTATCTCAAAGTCTAACGTTGTTGTTATCTTTATAAACCAGCTTCGCCAGAAGATCGGCGTTATGTACGGTAACCCCGAAACTACAACGGGCGGAACCGCTCTCAAGTTCTATGCGTCGGTTCGTATCGACATCCGCCGCTCCGAGGTACTCAAGAACGGATCGGAGCCGTACGGTAGCCGTACCAAGTGTAAGATCGTTAAGAACAAGGTCGCTCCCCCCTTCAAGACCGCAGAGTTCGATATAATCTACGGTAAGGGAATCAACCGCTCGGGCGAGATCATGGATATCGGTACCGAGCTCGGAATCATCGAAAAGGGCGGCTCATGGTTCTCTTATAACGGAACCCGTCTCGGACAGGGACGCGATAATGCGCTCGCATTCCTTGAAAGCAACCCCGAGATGTTCAGTGAGGTAGAGGAAAAGATCAAGAAGGCGCTGACAGGCGACGAAGCATCGAACGAAGTTTCGCTCGACGAGGACGACTTCGAGTTCGATCTTGACGACGATGTATAAAAAACGCAGAGCACTCGCACCGTCTGATCCTGAAAAGGCATACGGCGCGGCGCTTCGCACGGCGATGAATATCGTCGGCTACAAGGATAATACGCTCTATCAGCTAAGAACCAAGCTGACCGAGCGCGGTTATTCTGAAACGACGGTAAACGACGTTTGCGAGTTTATGACTGCAAAGGGATATATAAACGATACGCGCGTTATATTCCGATTCGCGCGCTCGCTTGCGCTGAACAAGCTTTACGGCAAGCGCAGAATAATGCGTGAGCTTTCGCTTCGACACTTTACTTCCGAGGCATACGATGCGTTCACGTTCGACAGCGACGAGCTTGAGGACGTAGATTTTACAGAGATCTGCCTTAAGCTTCTGAAGAAAAAAGGCGGAGCGCGTGATGATAAGACGTTTGCTATGCTCATGCGCTACGGACATTCGCCGTCGGATATTAAGGAAGCATACAGAAGACTTGAAAATGAGGATGAATAAAATGACGAAACACGAATATAAAACAAGCGGTACCTGCTCGCGCAAGATCATCTTCGAGCTTGATGACGAGGGTAAGGTACATAACGTAGTCTTCGAGGGTGGCTGCCACGGAAATCTCCAGGGCATCGGCAAGCTCGTCGAGGGTATGGACGCTACCGAGGTAATCAAGCGCGTCGAGGGCATCAAGTGCGGCTTCAAGCAGACCTCTTGCCCCGATCAGCTTTCAAAGGCACTTTCGGAAGCGGTTGAATAAAGATTAACGCGGGGAGAAACTTTTTGAAAAAAGTTTCTCCCCGCACCCCTTTTCAAAAACTTTTGAACTATGGGGATTT
>JAZNTT010000067.1:0-5632 GCA_045591885.1 Eubacteriales bacterium
TCCATAAGCTCGCCCCATTTTTTGCCCTCAATATAGACGTTGAAGGAGTTCGGCATTTCGCGGTATTCCGCGACCTCGTCTGCGCTCTTTCTGCCCGGGAAAATAAAGACGAAGCCGTCGGGAGCGGGGATTATGTCCCACACGCGCAAAAAGCCGGTTGAGGGCGCCATTTCGCCGTAATAATAGTCCGAAAAGTCCTCGTATTCATAGACGTCGAGCGTCGGTACGGGACGGTACGAAAAGAGACGTGCTTTATCGTCCTGACCCTCCTCCGCATAATGCTTGATAGCATCAGCCGTGCTTATTCGGCGTCTGCGAAGCGGGATATCCATATCGACTATTTCTTGCACTCTCTTTTCAAGTACGTCTGCATTGAAATCCTGCGCATTCAGTATTTCAATATACAGTCCGTCGCCGACCGTGCAGTGCATTCTCGCCTTTGCATTCGGCCAGAGCTGGCGCAGAGCGAGGAATATGACGAACTGTGCGGTACGGAAATATACGTCGTATCCGGCAGGATCGGTATAGCGGAGCAGCTTTATTCTTCCATCCGATGCTTCAATGGCCTTGCGCTTAGTTTCACCGATTTGACCCACATCCTTGCTTCGTTGAGGCACATAATTAAGGGTGAATACCTCGCCCGCTATCTTTGCGGCGATGGGATCGTTTGACAGCTTACCGTTCATCAGCCCAAGCCTTTTCACTATATCAAGCAAGGATTCGTCGGGAATTACGTTAACCTCGTGTTCTTCAATGTATAGTTTCATAATCGATTCTCCTATCGTATCATTTTTCTTTTTTAACAGCTTTACGGGAAAAAACCTATCGTTTCACCTCGGGAATATATTATATATATGACGAACATTCCCTCGATATTAGATCGGCGCTCGCTGAATCATCCTTCAATATTCTCACTATGCTATTTTCGTTTTTTCTCTATTATCAGCTGCGTCAGGTTTATCACAATAAGCCCGACGTTGAGAAAAACTACGGGCATCGCTCCTGAAAGATACGAATATGCCGCGCTGATGACCGATCCGCATATATTAAAAATGCGAAGCATCGACAGCTTCGTCATCATCATTGATAGTAAAATGAGTGCTGTCCCTATGTAACCGAAAATTTCAAGATATATCATTTTTTATTATCTCCCAAACAAATAAAAATAGCCGACTATCGGAAATAGGTAGTCGACCATTATCGGTGGTTCGTAGAGACGCCTGCCCATATTGCAGGCATATACCAAAATATCGCGGTGAAGCATTCTCATCCACCGATTTATTGTAGCATATTTAAGTTGAAATGTCAACGCTTTTGAAAATACAGATATTAAATTTCGTCAACTTTCACAAATTCGTGCGCTCATTTTGTACGTCTACAAAAACCGCTCATTATGAAAAAACGGACCCGTTCCGGGTCCGTTTTAAATGCTTTTTTACGCTGCGGGAACGAAGAAGTAGACTATGAAGAGAATCGAAACCACGATAGCTACTGCCGAGAACTCGCACTTGGGCTTTTCTGTCTTCTTAACCGCGCTCTTGATAAGCTCGATGACGTAAGAGACGAGCGACATTGCAGTATAGGAAACGAGACCTACGCCGATACCCTTGGTGATGGAGTAAGATAGAACCATTACTGAGACGGTAAGGAATGCCGAAGTTGCACCTATTGCGTTGCTGAAATCTATAGATTTAGCGTTGTTCTTCATCATAAGAACTCCGACGTAGATAAGCGCAGATGCAGCCGCTGCCGAGGGGACTACGGCAAAGAGCGGGAGCGCGAACATCGAAATAAAGAACATGCACGCTGTCGAGAATGCGGTAAGACCGGTTCTTCCGCCTGCGGATACGCCCGATCCCGCCTCAACGAAGGTCGTAACGGTAGAGGTACCGAGCATTGCGCCCGAACAGGTTGCGATGGCATCGGACATCATAATCTGACCGTAGTTATAGGGCTTATTATTTTCGTCGGAAAGGATTCTGTTACCGCCGCAGCAGCCGACGATAGTTCCCATAGTGTCGAACATATCGATCATACACATAGTGATGATTATCATTACTATGGTAAATACGGAGATTCCCTCAGGAATAACGCCTTCCTTGAACACGCTCGTAAACGAGCCGAATACCGTGTTATCGCCCGTGAAGAAGTTCTCAAAGTTTTCCCAGAATTTCCAGGATATACCGGGGGTCGTACCCTTAAGGATTCCGAGGTCGGTTACACCAAACGGGATGCCGACTACCGTTGCACCAAGCAGACCGATGATGACCGATCCCTTGACCTTGAGCTTATCGAGAATTGCAATGATGAACAGTCCGATCAAAGCAACCGCGGCGGTTTTTGCCGCATACGATTCTGGGTTACCGTCGTTAACCACCTGCTTACCCCAGTTTGTGAAATCAACGAAGCCAACCTGTGTAAAATCGTTCTGAACGATTATACCTGCGTTCTGGAAGCCGATATACGCGATAAAGAGACCGATACCGACCGAGATAGCGCTTCTTACCGGAAGAGGCATTCCGTCAAAAGCAAGCTCGCGGAAGGTCTTCCCCTTGATCTTGATAAGGGAAAGAAGGAGAAAAAGAATACCGGAAATGAGAACGAGGAAGAACGTCTGTCCGGGAGTAAATTTCGCTGCATAACCTGCCCATCCGCCGATAAGTCCGCCCGCCATGGAGTTAAGTCCCATACCGGATGCCTGTGCAAGAGGCATCTTGGCGACAAAGGCCATAAGAAGTGTTCCAATTATCGCACCGAGTGCCGTTGCGATAAATGCCGACGACCAGTAGGGGTTTGCGGTACTGCCGAAGATCTGATTAGGGTTGACCGTCAGAATGTACGACATCGCAAGGAACGTAACGATACCTGCAATGATCTCAGTTCTGACGTTCGTTTGCTTCTTTACGGGATCGTATCCCAAAAGCTTTGCGAATTTCTTCATTGTTTCCTCCTTGGCTCAAAGAGCAATTAATTAAGATACTGTTAATAATATACACTAAAACGTGAATAAAGTCAATAAATGTGGAAAAATATCGGATAAAAAACATCCCCTGATCGACGCACAGTCGGTCGATCAGGAGAGATTCAGTTTTTCTTGAACAATTTGCAAAAACCGATATAGAACATGAGAAGTGAAACACTGATAAGAACTCCTGCCATTATATCGGTAAGCCAATGAACTCCGGAAAGCAGGCGTCCGATGACTGTTGCGACGATCAAAACGGTGCAGACGGAAACGGACACGATACGCAGAGCTTTATTACCGATCCTATTCAGAAGCTGATGTATTGCGGCGCCGAAAACGCAGAACGAAAGCATCGTATGTGACGACGGGAATGACGCTTCAAGCTCGTTTTCCATAACTATCGGGCGGTAGTTTACTATTGCAAATTCAAAAAGCACGTAGGCGCAGGCGAGAACTACAAGAAGCGCGCCGAGAATTATTATGTTACTGTCTACTGCCTTGATGCTCTTCCCTTTTATAAGCTGATACACACCGAGCAACCCGAAACAGGCAACGACTGCTATTGCGAGATAGCCGAGAAGCTCCGTCACGTCGTAGAGCGTCATATTAACGCCGATAAGGTCACGGAAGTAGATGTTTATTCCCGAAAGACCTATTTCGCTGCCCAACGGTCCGATCGGCTTTACGTCAACAGTCTTGACGAGCAGGGTCAAAACAGCAAAGAGAATGAACGATATTGCTCCGAATATGAAATATTTTTTTGCGTTTTTCTTGTCTATCATTTTGTTTTCTCCAATAATTCATTGTTTATATTCTACCTGACAACTCAGTATTTGTCAACAATCGAAAAAAATCCACCCGAACGGGTGGATTTTCATTATTAATACGCTTTTGCCCAGAGGACAGTTGTCTTTGCGGGCTTGCCGCAGCAGACGCACTTACCCTCTTTACCCTGCATATCGAACGGTATGCAGCGCGAGCCGACGCCAGTCAGCTCCTTGACCTTATCCTCGCATTCCTCGCTTTCGCACCAGAGAGCCGAGATGAAGCCGTCGCCCTTTTCATTAAGGGTCTTAACGATCTCGTCGATAGTTTCGCACTCGGTCATCTTGTTTGCTCTGTTTTCGAGCGCCTTTGCAAAGATACCCGCTCTTACTGCCTCGAGCTTATTTGCAACCTCGTCTTCGAGGTTATCGAGCGAAACGAAGTCCTTGCTTCTATCGTGACGGGCAACGAGCACGCACTGATTTCCCTCGATATCACGGGGACCGATCTCAAGACGTACCGGTACGCCCTTCATTTCGTATTCGGAATACTTCCATCCGGCGGAGTTATCGCTATCGTCGAGCTTTACTCTGAAGCCCGCTTTTGTAAGGCGGTCCTTAAGCTCGTTTGCCTTTTCAAGCACGCCTTCCTTATGCTGTGCAACGGGAATGATAACGATCTGAATAGGTGCAACTGCCGGAGGAAGAACGAGACCGTTATTATCTCCGTGAGTCATTATAATAGCTCCGATAAGACGGGTAGTAACGCCCCAAGAGGTCTGATGCGGATACTGAAGCTGGTTATTCTTATCGGTATACTGGATATCGAACGCCTTTGCAAAGCCGTCGCCGAAATAGTGAGAGGTTCCTGCCTGAAGCGCCTTACCGTCGTGCATGAGTGCTTCGATAGCATAGGTAGCTTCTGCGCCTGCGAACTTATCGCTTTCGGTCTTCGGTCCCTTGATTACGGGCATTGCGAGGTCATGCTCGCAGAAATCAGCATAGATATTGAGCATGCGGATAGTTTCTTCTTTAGCCTCTTCAGCCGTTGCGTGCATAGTATGTCCTTCTTGCCAGAGAAATTCTCTTGTACGGAGGAACGGACGTGTATTCTTTTCCCATCTTACGACCGAGCACCATTGGTTATAGAGCTTCGGAAGGTCGCGGTATGACTTGATTACATTTGCGTAATGCTCGCAGAAGAGCGTTTCCGAGGTAGGACGAACGCAGAGCTTCTCGGCAAGCTTTTCGCTTCCGCCGAGAGTTACCCACGCAACCTCGGGGGCAAAGCCCTCAACGTGATCCTTTTCCTTATTGAGAAGCGTCTCGGGAATGAACATCGGCATATATACGTTCTCGTGTCCTGTTTCCTTGAAGCGAGCATCAAGGATCTTCTGTATAAGCTCCCAAATTGCATAGCCGTAGGGGCGGTATATCATACAGCCCTTTCCGCTTGAATAATCTATAAGATCTGCTTTTTTAACGACGTCTGTATACCACTGTGCGAAGTCTTCGTCCATTGAAGTGATAGCTTCGACGAGCTTTTTGTCCTGTGCCATAGTATTTCCTTTCTTTTCGCAGATTGTTTCATAATTTCATAATATTATATAACAAAAAAGAAAGGTTGTCAAGGCAATTTGCCGCATTTATTTGAGCGCGCAAAAAAGCGACCAAAAGGTCGCTTTTTTAGTTAATATTTCTTTTTCTTTTTAGCAAGCGCAAACGCAGTTCCGCTGATAGCACCAACACAGAGAACGGAAGCCGCAACAATAATTACAACTTTCGTCGTGTTACCTTTGTTCTTATTACCGCTTATCTTTCCGCTGCCGGTCGTGTCTGTAACGGTGACGTTGGGGGCGGTTGTGTCGCCGTCGGTTGTGTTTTCAGGCGTCGTGACGTTTGG
>JAZNTT010000068.1:0-14135 GCA_045591885.1 Eubacteriales bacterium
TTCCCGAAAAATTCATAACGATGGCAAGCCTTATCCTCTCGTATCTGCTCGCGATCGCGGCGATAACCTTCGTTATCGGAATAATGATCCCCGCGCTCGTTGAATCAATAACCGAGATCGTGAAGTCGGTCGAAACGCTCTACCCGAAGGTTCTTGCGCTTCTCGAAAAGTACAATTTCGATACCAAAGACCTCAAAACGATGTTCGACAAGATCAACTTCGATCAGCTGATATCGACCCTGACATCAAACGCGGGTCACATTCTCGACACCGTTAAAAACTCCCTTAACGATCTCATAACCTTCCTTGCAAATCTCGTCACGATGGTCATCTTCTCAATATACCTCCTCGCAAACAAAAAGAGGATCGGCCGTCAGACAGATGACATAATAAAGGCATACTGCTCCGAAAAGCACGCGCCCAAGGTAAAATATCTCGTTGACCTCACCGTAAAAACCTTCACGAAATTCTTCTCGGGACAGTGTGTTGAGGCGATCATTCTCGGAACGATATTCTTCATCGCGATGTCGATCTTCGGCTTCCCCTATGCCCCCGTCATAAGCGTGGTTATAGGCGTAACGGCTTTCATTCCCTACGTCGGCGCGTTTATCGGATGCATCGTCGGCGTTCTCCTGATACTTATGGTAAGCCCGATGAGAGCGCTTATATTCGTCATAATGTTTCTCATCATTCAGCAGCTTGAAAACAACCTCATCTATCCCCGTGTCGTAGGCGGAAGCATAGGTCTGCCCGCAATGTGGACCTTTGCCGCGCTCATTATCGGCGGCGCAGTATACGGTGTTGTCGGAATGTTGGTATTCATTCCGCTCGCATCTATAATCTACACACTTTTGAAGAACGACGTTGCTATGCGCCTTAAGGCAAAAAAGGGAAAGGCTGTGCAGGCCGAGGCTGAAGAGGAAAAGCAAGAAGAAACGGCATAAAGACCAACAAGGGTAAATATCAATATTTCTCACGGAGAACAAAATGAGATATTCAAAGAAAGAAATCTTCACAATTCCAAATCTCCTGAGCGTTTTCAGGATACTGCTCATTCCGGTTTACGCGGTACTGTATATGAAGGCGCAAAATGCGAAGGATTATATAATAGCAGCATCGGTGTTCATCGTATCGGCGCTGACCGACATGGTCGACGGTCTTATTGCAAGAAAATTCAATATGCGCTCGCGCATCGGGATAATGCTTGACCCGTTCGCGGACAAGCTGACACAGGGCATAGTTATTATCTGTCTTACGCTTCGCAATCTTGAAATTCTGCCGCTCCTTATCGTGTTCCTTATCAAGGAGGGCTTCATGTTCGTAATGGCATGCCGCTTGCTCCATAACGGAAAAATGCTCGACGGCGCACTCTTTGCGGGCAAGATATGCACGACCGTGCTGTTTATCAGCATGGCAGCGCTCGTCGTATTCAAGGATATTTCGACCGAGGGCGTTTACAGCATCGTGGGGCTCTGCTCCGTATTCATGATAATTTCGCTTGTCAGCTACGCAAAGTGCTTCTTCACCTCGTCCGAGCATATAAGGGATATAGACGAGGAAAAGAGTGAGGTGTAAAAATTGATTAAAAGATTTTGGGTTGGCGTCATTTACGTCGCGGTGATCGGCGCACTCTCCAATATTTTCGCAATCTTCATTAACCGCGACAAATTGAACGAAAGTAAACGTCCGTTCAGAATCCACAAATGGGAAAGGAACGGGAAAATATACGACAAGCTCGCAATAAGAAAATGGAAGGGCAAGGTCCCCGATATGAGCAAGTGTCTTCCCTTTCTGCGCCCGAAGAAGGTCGAATCCGGTACTACGTCAACCGATCTTCGCGCGCTTGTCAAGGAAACCTGTGTAGCGGAAATAGTGCATATTGCACTCATTATCCTCTCGCTCGGCGTTCTGTTTATCTGCCCGGGAAAGCTCGGAGCAATTCTATATATCTTCTGCTTCCTCGGAAATCTGCCATTCATTATGATCCAGCGCTATAACCGTCCGCAGTATATCATTGCCGAAGAAAGGCTGATGCGTCGAGAGGAGCGACTTCGTAAATGAAAATTCTGATCCTATCCTGTAACACAGGCGAAGGACATAATTCTGCCGCACGCGCGATCCGCGAGGAAGCCGAAAGGCTCGGCGACACGGTCGATATATGGGATGCTATGTCCTTTTGGCCGAAGGCGACGAGCAAGCTCATCGTAGAGGGCCACGTATTCTTGTATAACAATATCCCCGAGCTTTTCGGGCTTGGTTACCGCTTTTTTGAAAAGGTAACCGAAATAAAAAACGAAATGCGAGAAAAACGCAAAAATACCTCTCAGCATATTTCTCCGCTTGCAAAAAAGCCGTCGGAGAAGCTTCACAAAGCAGTATCGGCAGGCAGATATGACGTAGTTATCTGCACCCATATATTCGCTTCACTCATGGTAAGCGAATATCGCAAGACCTGCGGCAAGGAGCAACCCACCTATCTCGTCGTTACCGATTATACCTGCTCTCCCGGCGCAAGCTTTTCCGACGTCGAGGCGTGCTTCACGCCGTCCGAGGGCTTGACGGAGGAGTTTTTGTCACTCGGAACGAAAAAAGAGATCATCGTCCCCGTCGGCATACCCGTTCGCGAGGACTTTTATACGAAATCCGACAAAAACGAAGCAAAAAGCAAGCTCGGTCTGCCGCTTGATAAGAGGATAGTACTGCTCATGAGCGGAAGCATGGGCTGCGGCCCGATAGAAAAGACCGTTGCCGCGGTATCAGAGACGCTGCCTGACGATTGTCTGATAGTTGCCGTCTGCGGAAAAAACGAAAAGCTGCTTTCCGCCCTCAATTCTCTTTCAAAAATCAGAAAGAACGTCATTCCCGTCGGCTTCACTAAGGAAATCCCGACCTATATGGATGCTTCCGAGCTTATCATCACGAAAGCGGGAGGATTATCGTCCACCGAAGCGGGTGTAAAGCATCTCCCCATCGTCTTTATTGATGCAATTCCCGGTCTTGAGATCCATAACCGTGATTACTTCGTAAGCCGCGGCTTCGCCTTTTACGGCGAAAAGCCGGAGGACATCTCCGACGTTATAAACACCGTTCTCGGCTCCGAACCGCTGCTCCACGATATGCGAGAAAAAATGAAGGCGGAATTTACACACCGTTCGGCGCGCGAGATCGTCGGCTTCATTCATGAAAAACAAATTTTAAGGAAGTAACTCCCTTATGAACAAAAAGTCAAACGAAAGCGAAAAGCTGACGCTTGTCGACTTTCGTCGTCTTTCACCGAAAACACTTATATGCGGTGAGTACAGATATCTGCTTCTGCTCCTTTTCTGGCCGATATTCGGAATCTGCTTCTCGTCACTTGAGGTTTACAGAACTGTTGAGAACTGTAAGCACTACGTCGTTTATTCGCCGCTTGACGACGTAATACCGTTCTGCGAGCTTTTCGTGATACCGTATATGATATGGTTCGGCTACATAGTCGGAATGTACGTCTACACGATACTTTTCGATACCGAAGCATATAAAAAATATATGTATTTCATAATCGGAACCTATACGGTAACAATTATCATATATCTTATATTCCCGACGATGCAGGAGCTTCGCCCCGACCTTGACGGTCTCGGAAGAAGTAATTTCCTCACGCGCTTCATGGCTGATTTTTATGATTTCGACACAAACACGAACGTCTGCCCGTCGCTTCATGTAACGGGCGCGGTTGCAGTATCGGTCGCCGCCTGGCACAGCAAGCTTTTCGGAAAACGCATCTGGCGTATCGCATTCACTGTAATGACGGTGCTGATCGCACTTTCGACCGTGTTCTTAAAGCAACACTCGATAATTGATATGCCGTGGGCGCTGCTCGTCTGCGCACTCGTCTATCCGTTCGTGTACAGCGACAGCTTCAAAGCAAATTTGAAAAAGCTTTGTACCAAAAAAAATAAATGATCGGACGGAGATCTACGCCCGATTTTTCGTATTGACGTTCTTGATACACATTTTGAATTGACAAAGAACGGATAAAGGGTTATAATTAAAATATAAAAATTTTAAATATAAAGAGGTATGAAATGAAACGTATCACAAGCTTTTTTCTAATCGCTCTTCTCCTTTTGCAAATGCTTTTCTCATGTGCATCAAATGACGGCAACGGCAAAAAAGACGATCCCCAGGAGCCGACGCTCCCCGAGGATAATTACGTTGAAACGGAGCCCGGAGCAGTATTAAGAATATTCGTAGATCAAAATGAAATAAAGAAGCAGGAAAATTCCCGTCCTTACGATGAAACGAAGGAGGACATCTCTCTCATTCTTGTGATAGGTCAGTCAAATTTCACCCGCAAGGCGGGATATGCATGGGAATACAGTCATTACTACATCAAGCATATAAGCTCCGTCGAGCCGACACCGCCGACTCTTCCGAAGCCCGGAACGGCATATTCCTTCTTTGCCGGCGCGCAAACCTTCCAGCTGAATGATGCAAGCGATATGTATTACAGCTCAGCTCCCGAAAAAAAGAACGACTGTGTCGGCGGAGTGACGCCGCCGTTTGCGGTAAGATGGAATGAACTGACGGGAACAAAGGTCGTATTCATTCAAGCGGCAGTTGAAGCAACCGGAATCCACGAATGGGTGTCAGACCCGCAGAATTATACGTGCAACTGCGACAATTACGGCAAAGGTGTCTGCTTCTCAAACGCTGCATTAACCTACAAGAAAGCATATACGTCTCTCTCCGAAAGCTATAATATAGTACATACGGGCTACATTTGGAATCAAGGCGAGCATGACGAAGTGAAGAGATCGGGCGCGACAGTCCATGACGACCAGACCTACTATGATGCATATAAGAGCATGCACGAGTCGTTCATGAAGATTCTCGACCTCGATTTCGGCGGTATTTCCGTTGTCCGTGCAGACCGCGCGGGCGACACTAAGGAAGCAAGCACGTCCTACACCAGAGCACGTTATGCTCAGTATAAGCTCTGCAACGATATTGATAATCTTTATATGATTTCGACACTCTCCGAGACGTGCAGCCGCGATATGATGGACCAAGGAAATTCCACCCATTATACTCAAAAGGTATTCAACGATATGGGTGTGGATATGGCAAACAATCTCTATTCGCGCCTCGGCCTCGGTGAAACAAACGCGTATGACGGAATAAAGATATATAACAAGAATGGCGTTTTGATATCACATATCGATGCCGACGGATCGCTCATTTACGGAACGAACGAGTTTGATTTCAAAAACACCGCAGGCAGGATCCTGATAAAAACCTCTGCCCTCGGACGCGACGATAAGGTGTCCTATAAGCTCTTCTACAACGGAGTTGATTACTCAAAGTATATCGACGGCTACGGCCAGATCGACTGGGGACATTTCAAGAATGATACCGACGTGCAAACAGTAAAGGTGCTTGTAACGGTAAGATAATAAAAAAACGCATCAGGCGGATACGAATAAGGATGTTATCCCATAAGCAGTTGTTTGGAGCATATAACTGCTTTGCGCAAGTTGTCATAGGAATATCTTGCATAAGCCGGTATCTTTGAGCAGCACGGACGGTTTTCACAACGTAATATTTGTAATAAAACAGAGCGTGAGTTGTAAATTTCTCACGCTCTTTTATTTCGCCTATAACGAGGCAGTTATATTTATTGCGTTCCTTTCTCGGATGCATTGTAGTGCCGTCCTCCGCAGGAGCGTCCTCCCAATCGGATTCGCCATGTCAGCAATACTTTAAAAGTCAATTTATATCGAATAATCATAATATCAGATGCACCATTGTAATTTTGCGTTAAACAATGTCATCTATTATTTGAGATATAATATACTACCGCATCCTCTCGTTGTTTCTTCGCACATTCAGCGCAGATTTGGCCAAGACCGATCTCATAATTTTCACGCCAATCTATCGGCATAGAAATCGGGATATTAGTCGTCACCCCGCATATAATACATTTCTCATATTCCTCTTCAACGGAGACACACGCTTCCACACAATCAGTCTCTTTTTGACAGGATGATGTCTTAAAAAAACGGTATATTTTGGTAAAGATATTGTTTTTAGCCATTTGCGTTTCGCTTCTTCCCATCTCTTGTGTTTCGTGTATAACAGCCCGCCGGTAAGGGTGTGCCGTATTTATATTAAATTTGACAGCGCTTTCTGTCGTATACTACAAGTGCAATTAAAGTCAAAGCGCTGACGATCATAATAACGAACCAGAAGGTCAGATAGCCTGTATCATCCGTTGGAGGCGACGTCGTGCTATCAGCGTCATAAATGTTTTGGAAAGCGGCATTCAGTGTATCGACTGACTTACCGTTCATCGTATAGGACGCAATCAATTTGTTATCCTCACTCAACGTCACGCTAACGGCAATCTCATAGACTTCCGTATCGTAGGTCATTCCATAGCAGCCGTGATCCGTTTCGGAAAGCTTGTAGGTATAAGTCTTGCCGATATCGTCCTTGTCAAAAATTAGTGCAAAAGATGCTTTACCCCTGTCATCGGAAGCGGCTGCGATTTTTGCAGAAGTTGCAGTGTTTTCCAGAACGAATTCAAATCCGCCAAGACCGTGGCTGAGTTTGCCCTTGACCTCCAATTTCTTGTCAACGCTGATCTGAACCGTAATAGGATCGAGATCCGGTACAGCGGGGGGAACAAAGGTGTTGTTAAAGGTCACGACTACGCCGCAGCCGCCATTAGCTTCGGCAACTTTTGCGTTCTCGGTGCCTGTAACGCTGTTGATCTCAAGCTTACCGTCCATATCTACGTCGGTGACAAGTACAGTGAAGTGGTTCACAGTCTTGTCGTAATCAACGTTTTCGAGATTACCGATCACCTCACCGATGCGATACTTGTATGTACCAACTCTATCGAAGATAAGCGCTTGGAACACCTCGTTGAAATCAAATTTATTGAAATCTGCCTTTTCCGCATCGTAGGTCACGGTCTGTTCGCCAAGCTTAGTCCAATTATCACCGTTCTTCTGTTCCAAAATGAACGTAAAGCTATCGCCGGTCTGCCATTCGCGGCCTTCTAAAACCTTGATTCCGCTGACGGTTACATTATTCGGTTTTACCGCATCGGGCGTATAGACGTTCACAAAGCCGACGTTTGCCACGCCGTCTGCACTGACGGTTACGGTCTTTGTAGCATCGCCTTTCACGGTAAAGCCCGCGAGGGTAGTCATCTGCTCGGTTACCTTAACGGTGGTTCCTTCTTCGAGCCCTTCGATTCCAAAGCTCACACCGGGCTTGACAGATACGTTCAGCACTCCGTTCGCATCAGCTGTCATTTTTCCGACAGTTGTGTTCAACTTCGCATTGGCGTAATAGGAGCCAAGCTCTATCTTGAAGTCGAAGCTGACGTTATTCGGGATCTTGTAATCCTTGCCCAAAGGATGTTCCACAACCTTACTGATTGCCAAACAGCTCGCCTTCACGTCATCGGGAATGAAAGTGTTGGTGATGCTATCTGTCGAGGTCACGATGAAGCCGTAGGTGGTTCCTATAGCAGACGTAGTCAACATCACAAGCGACAGCAGCATCGCAAGCCTTCTTATTATTTTACCGGTTCTCAAAAT
Source organism: Eubacteriales bacterium (assembly GCA_045591885.1). Taxonomy (GTDB): domain Bacteria; phylum Bacillota; class Clostridia; order Oscillospirales; family CAG-272; genus Colimorpha_A. Next base: position 7,596 of record JAZNTT010000068.1, read on the forward strand.
CATCTGCCTCCTGTATTAAGGAACTATATAAATTGTTCGGCAATCAAAAGGCATAAACACGAGACTTATGCCCTTTGATCGCCGCCCATCCCCCGAAGGGGATAGACGGACTTTATGAAGACAAGACAGAACTTATTATTACTTGTTATTGTAAATAACGGTTACGCCGTCGTGAGTCGTAATACCTCTAACGCCGTACTGAGCTCCACCGAAGAGTGAATCAAATACGAGAAGCTCATTACAACAAACTGCACACGTGCTATGATCGTGATCTGCAGGGATTCCGCCATAAGCATATCCGGGTTCTACGCGCCATGCAGTCTTACCTGCTACAACACAGTAGTGATAATTTGCCCAGTCGTTGTAGGTAACTGTTACATCAGTACAGGTGATCTTGTACTTGCTCATATCCGGATAATTGGTGCCATCGATCGTAGTCGTTTCTTCAAGACGTCCAATCAGCATACCGGACATACGATAAATGTAATACTTATATGCAGCGGTAACGTCATTGTAAACGTCAAGACGGCAAGCGATATCTACATTTTCAAAGTTGTAGGTTGCACCGGGCTCGCCCTGTCCGACAATACCACCGATAGAGCTATCGAAGGAGCCCCAAAGACCGCCAAGAACCGCATCCTCAGCGATGGTAATGTTTTTGAAAGTATAATTGCCGGCACCGGACCAACCGATAATACCGCCGCAACCGTTGTTGTATGTCGCTGCAACGCTGTCTTCTATCGTAATGTTCTCAAATACGCAAGTACCGGTAGCACTACCGGCAACAAAGGATACGTCGCCACCTTCGATATAGCTTTCGCCACCGGAGAGGGTCAAGTTCTTTACGGTAGCATCGTTCAGATTGCCGAACAGACCGTAGGAACCATATACTCCCCACTGATAACCGAGATCCCAACCATTTTGATAAAGATTGTAAATAACCTTTCCATTACCATCAAAAGTTCCTTCAAAAGTACCATTCTTTGAATGATCACCGATCGGTCTAAACGTCAAAGGATCGCCGTCAGCACTTGCAGTGGTATCTTCACAATAAAGATCAAGGTCGTTCATCAATGTGAAGGTAACACCCTTAAATGTAGTATCACCGGAAACAAGCTCAGCAAGACCTGCAAGCTGTTCCGCTGTGGTGATATTATATTCGGTAGCAGGGGAAGCCGGGTCATACCAAGAGGTATCGACAGTACCGTCCCAAGTGTCAACAGCGTAATCTGCGAGTACGCCGCCGAACCACTCGGGAGCGTATACTTCGGATTCACCAAAAGCAGTATTAAGAGCGATAGCGGCGTTATCAAAACCAGCAGCCTGAACAGCCTGAGAGAGAACGAGTATTTCGTAAGTACCACCGAGAAGCTCCATATCTTCATTGGTTGCATTGTGAGTAAGAACAACCTGAAGAAGCGAAGGATGAGAGGTGTTGCCGGGAGCGAGGGGGTTGAGATAGGTTGCTTCCATCACAAGATAACGAGTTTCGTCTACGGTAATATAGCCGATTTCTTCCCACTCATAGAGGGTTTCAGAACCATTGATGTTCATCATGAGTTCCTTGTCAGGACCTTCACTGAATTCCATTCCCTCGGGACACTCAAAAGCGATGAGGGTACGGAAGTAAGCTTCCGTCTTACCGGTGTTCTTTACGAATACAAACTTATCCATTGCGTTCGAAAGCTTGTTATCGTTCCAAAGACCGTTACCTGCGGTTCCTGAATAAACGTAGTCGCCCCAGAAGAACAAGTCGGTTGCTTCTGCGGTATAGTCTGTCGCCGCATTGTTCTTGGGAACTGCGGGATAAAGCGGCTGATTCTGAACGAACTTTACGAGAGCGCCGTCCTTAACGCCGTTTCCATTTCCTGCTTCACCTGCGTTGTAAGCAACGCCTTCAGCACGCTGAAGCTCGATCTGCTCAATATAAACGTTACCGAGAGTCATTACGTTGACTGCGCTATCTTCGTCCTGAAGATACGCAACAGTGCCGCCGATTGCGAGAGCTGCGATAAGCGCGTAGGAAACGCCCATCAGAAGAAATTTCTTAAGTTTAGACATATTGTGTTTTCCTTATATTAATTTTGTTTTTTATCAAATGTACACTCAATTGTCTTATCCAACCCATCCCCGAGGGGATGGGTGGACTTATTTAATAAGGTAATAATTACTTAACTACGGTTGCGTTAGCAATGTTTGATGTTACAAGGGTAGAAAGGTTTTCTGCGGTAAGAGCTACACCGTTGATAGTGCAGTTCTCGAAGGTTACTGCAGCGCGGGCGTCAATTTCATAACCCGCCTCGAAGTCGCATCCTACGAATGCGGTAGGAGCGTAAGGACGGCAGAATGCATAGCCCTGTCCTTCGCCGAAGGAGCAGTCAACAAACTTAACGTCGCCGATGGTTGCAGCGTAAGAGGTCCAACCGTTGAATACGGAATTCTTTGCCTCAAGACCGCTGTTAGTACCCTGGTCGCAAGAGATAGTGTAAATAGTTCCGTCGATAATTACGTTTTCAAGGTAAACCTTGCCTGCATCGCCGTTGTGGCTGATGAAGATACCGCGCATACCGCTGTTAACGGTGATGTTCTTGATAGTACCGCTGGTAATGTTGATAGCGGTGTCCCAAGTACCCCATGCATTAACGCCAACAGAGTTGCCTGCGCCGTCGATGGTCTGACCGTCAAGAACGCTGATACCGGTAGCACCGTATCCGTTAGTGCCGGTCTTGTTGTTTGCGATCATAACGTCGTCGCTAAGGATAACGTCCTCGCCGTTTCCAAGAGCGTCAATAAGCTCATCTGCATCGTCTACAAGCGCGGGAATATCAAGCTCATCGCCGAACCACTTAGCTGCGTTTGCGGCATTTACTTCACCGAAACCTGCGTTAAGTGCGGTCTGAGCGTCAGCAAAACCTGCTGCCTGAACACCCTGAGAAAGGGTGAGGACTTCCCAAGCAGTGCCAAACTTAGCGCAGAATTCATTGTCAGCACGCTTGTCGAGGAAGAGCTGAATGAGCGAAGGTGCGGACTTTGCACCGGCTGCAAGGGCTTCAGTATATGTAAATGTGAAAATTACATATTTAACACCATTGATCTCAGTAGTAAGGGGAGCGCTTATTGTAACACCGACTTCGTTAAAGTTGATGTGGATAAGATCCTGGGGATCGTAATCGGGTGCTTCGATCGCAACAATTGTACGAACGAATGCGTCGGTCTTACCAACGTTGTTAATGGTTACGATCTTATCAACAACGTTCTTGAGCTCGGGAGTGAATAGCTTGTATTCGGCTCCGTTCACGACTACACCGTTGTTTGCCCAAGCAATTTCACCAACTGCAGGGTAAGCGGGCTTTGCCTGAGTGAAAGGAACGAGCTTGCCGTTAGCATCGCGCTCCTGCTCGATCTGCTCGATATATACGTTACCGAGAGTCATTACGTTTACTGCCTCGTCGGAATCCTGAAGGTATGCAAGAGTTCCGCCGATAGCGAGGGCTGCGATAAGCACGTAGCTTACGCCCATGAGAAGAATTTTCTTAAAGTTTTTCATGTTTTTTTCTCCTAAGTTATGTCAGTATTTAGTCGGATCGTTTACGGTCAATACTGCGTCAAAGCCGCAAACGATATTGCGTAAGTTAGTTGCCGATAAGTGCCCATGCTTCAGCGGCAGTATCGATCGCACCTATATTGGCGTCGCGCTGTACTGCGTAGCCGGTAAAGGTAAGCTTAGGATAGTTTGTGCTATCAAGCTCGCTGAGCATATCCTTAGTTACGGTGTCCTTTACCTTAACGGTCTTGCCGTCGATAATATTGAACACCTGATCGTCAGCGCTATAATCTGCTTCCATGTAATAAACGCCGGCTACGCCGTCAAGGGGAGTCCAGATAGGATCTACCGTGTACTCGATGAAGTCAGATAAAGCAGCAAACTGAGATTCGTCGATCTTAACGAATACCCAGCAGTCCTCGCTTCCTGCCTTAACGGTAAGCGCGGGATCCTTGTCAAGAAACTTACCGGGCATCATCTTGTAGGTAGCGCCGGTGGTTTCGGTAAGAGTAATATTGATATCTCCAATGGTAAATACGTTTACGACGGGATTAGTCTTAGTCATAAGCCATGCGATAGAGCCGCCAACGATAGAGCATATAAGAAGACAAGCAGCGCAAGCGATAAGAGCGATCTTAAGTACGGATTTTCTGTTTTTCATTATTCGTGTTCCTCCTTTCTCAAAGAATTATTTAAGCAGTCAAGGGAACACGAAGTCTCTCGTCTGCATTTTAACATAGGGATTACTTGGTAAATGCGTTCCAAGCGTCAGCGGCATTATCGAAGCCGGCCGCCTGAATTGCGTGTGCCTCAACGGTGATCTCAAGATCAGCGATCGAAGCAAGCTGTGCGCCCGTCATGGTTGCAGGAACTACGATCTTCTCAAAGAGTGCGGGAAGAACGAGGTCGGCGTCACTTGCGGGCTTAACCGTCGTGAAATAACGGAACTCGTAGGTTGCGGTGTTTGCCGCGTCATTAACGTCGATAACACGAGTGGTTTCCCACACGGTGTTGTCCCAGCCTTCAACGAACTGCTCGGGAAGGAAGGGATTGCCGAAGATAGCGACAAGCTCGCTGTAGCAGTTAACCGTTACGGTCATACGAACGTAAGACGATTCACTGCCCTTGATAACGGTAACGGTAGGGTCCTTGACGTAAGACTGTCCGGGAACGAGGTGATACTCATTACCATGCTCGTCTCTGCCGCCCGTAGGATTACCGTTTTCATCAACAACGGCTTCATCAAGCTTGATTTTTACGTTACCAACCGTAAAGGTGTTGACTACTTCCGATGAGTCCGTCAGGTATGCAACCGTTCCAAGAATGGTAGCCGCAACCAGAAGAACTGCCGAAAGAAGTACGATAATAGGTTTAAGCTTTTTCATTTTCTTCTCCTTTATTATTTATATCCTTATCGGAATGTTGAGGAATACAGTTTTTATCATCGGTTTTATTGATACAAATAATTACGATAATTACAAACGCGACAAATCCTCCGAAAATAGTGCCTAAAATGAATTGCAACACTGCTTCTTTCCTTTCTTTGGGGTAATTACGTTTCGCTTTCATCAGCTTTAAAGTATTGCTCGATTGAACGATAAATTACACGAAATACATGCTCCACATAATTGTCATTCTTCGGCATTTGATCGTTATGTGCCTTTACGGCAAAATCAAGCATCACATTCAATATATGATTTAGGATCATCCATATGTCAGCTTCTTTTTTAAAAGCGTCTTGAAATTTTTCTATCAACGGGGCAAATCTTTTTTTGTGTTTTTCTGCGGAATACTTGGTAAAGTATGGCGAATAGTAATACCGCACGTACGTCAAGCATTTATCATGATTACCTAATAGGAAATTCCATAATGCCGTAAAATATAATCGGCTGCGGGTTTCATATTTTATTTCATGCATATACATAACGTCTATGTGCTGCATTGCTTTTTCAAAAAGCTCTTTGTCCAAATCATCAAACGTTTTGGCAAGCATATCCTCTTTGTCTTTAAAACAACGATAGATATACACAACGTTAAGGCCGGTTTCCGTCTCAATCTGTTTGGCGCTTGCTTTATCGAGCCCATCGCGTGCAATGATGTGGACTGTTCCGTCAATAAGCTTACGACGGATTTCCTCCTGCTTCATTTCTAGTATTATTCCTTTCTGTTTGTAAATGTTCATTACATTTTTCGGCAAAATATTGCAAACGCCAAGCGTTTGCGCTGAAATTTACACATAGTCTTTTCCGAGAATCGGCATCATCTATGAAGTTGCACGAATTTTGTGGTTGAATAGTTTTAAAATTCAGTAAGCGGCGTAACATTTACAATGATTTCTTTGCCGCATCGTTTACATTTAATTGGAAGATTTTTAATCTCCGTATCAGGAAACAACCATAGCACTGTATGCTTGCCGCATAAAGGACAGAGGAAACGTCGCCGCGATGTCTCAATATCATTTTGTGTTGGTTTGTTCGTTAATGTGTTTTTCAAAAGAAACCTCCTGATTCTTGTCTTACTTGCGTCCAAGAAAAAAGAAAAACCTGCACCATAATCGCATAAAACGATTAAATGGCACAGGCTCTAAGGCTCAGGCGCGGGAACTAATTCACGTGTTGTCTGGGAACGAAACCCATTTTGATAAAGATTATTTGTTCGCTAAATGAATAACGGTAACAGTCAACATAATGGTTATTATGTTGTTTTTATAATTCTAAAAAAAGTATTCTTTTATTAAATGCTTAAATATAGCCCCAAAACACGCGCAAACAACAAGACTTTTTGAAAAATTAACCAAAGGGTTTTGTTGTTCACGCCCAAATTCCGTTAATATTATGTAAATCTCATTTTTTTGAAAAAATCACTTGTTTTTTCGCTTGTATTATGCTATAATGTGTTGTACTAAAAAGGTAACGCGATGTGCTTGTTCGGCTTTATGAACAACATAATAACCATTATGTGATGCCGATGTTTTTAACATCGGTTTTTTTAGTCGG
>JAZNTT010000069.1:0-20575 GCA_045591885.1 Eubacteriales bacterium
CCAAGCTCGTCGTTCATAGTCGTAACGTATCCGCGCGGCTTGTTGAGCATTATGTAGACGTTTCTCTTAACTCGCGGCATCTCGACGGGCTTGCCGAGATACTCGACGCGGTCGACACCGGGAATTATTTTTCTTCCCTGCTCGACGCGCTCGCCGTTGACCCTTATGCGTCCTGCCTGTATTTCTTCTTCCGCCTTTCTGCGCGACATAAGTCCGCAGTCGGCTACGTATTTTTGTACTCTTATTTCGTTATTTTCCATGTTTTTATCCTAATTCTAAAATCACCGGGGCGTAGATCTACCTTCTCCTGAGGGAGAAGGGGGACCACGAAGTGGTGGATGAGGAGTAATATCACAACATATCCATAAAAGAAACTGTCAAAGCTCATTGAAATCGCTTTGAAATACGGTTGCTTCGCAACCCACACCTCATCCGACTTCGCTTCGCTCAGCCACCTTCTCCCGCTGGAGAAGGTTCATTTAACACTCCTATTACCTAAACAACCCCAAAAGCCACTGCCAGAATGTCTTTTTGACCTTTCTTTTCGGCGCGTCGGTAAGTGCCTCGATGGGCAGTGACGCAACCTCGTCGTTACCGTTCATAAACACAGCTCTGCCGATAACGTCGCCCTTTTTCACAGGCGCGAAAACGAAGCGCGGAAGCTCAATAACGACGCAAAGCTCGCCCGCGTCGTTCGGCAAAACGGCAGAGGTGTCGCCCACCGCGCCGTACATTATCATATCGGTTTTAGCACCGACAGTCGGCAGATATCCCTCTATCCCGTCGGAGCTTATCTTCACACGCTTGACGGCAGAAAAACCGCTGTCGAGCATCCTTTTATGGTCGCTCCAGTCGTTCGGCGCGTTCAGCGTCACGGCAATCAACCTAACGCCGTCGCGCTCAGCGGCACTCACTAAGCACCGTCCGTCCTTCTTGGTAAATCCCGTCTTGACGCCGATACAACCGTCATAAGTACGCAAAAGCCGATTATGGTTTACGACGAGCCGTCTGTCGGGAACACCGCCGAGCGGAAGCGACTTTTTATAGGTCGACACTATCTCACGAAAGACATCGTTTCTCAACGCCTCGGCGGTAATAAGCGCAAGCTCGCGCGCGGTCGTGTAGTGACTTTCACTATCAAGCCCGTGAGGATTATCGAAATGGGTATCGGTAAGCCCCATTTCTTCCGCTTTTTCGTTCATCATCTCGGCAAAATCCGAGACCGAACCGCCAACCGCAATAGCTATCGCGGTAGCGGCATCATTCGCACTCCGAAGCATCAAAGCATAAAGGAGCTCGTGAAGCGTCAACGTCTCGCCCTCGGTCAAATACAAGGACGAGCCCTCGATGCCGACCGCTTCCTTCGGAATTTTTATCGGCGCGTCGAGGTCGTGATTTTCAAGCGCGACCAGCGCCGTCATTATCTTCGTCGTGCTCGCCATAGGGCGCCGTTTGTCCGCATCCTTTTCATACAGAACGCGTCCGCTTTCGGCTTCGATAAGCACCGCGCTCAACGCTGAAACGCTGATGTCAAGCCCCTCGGCGCGTGCCGAAAACGGCGCAAAAATACCTATAAAAATTGCAGTTATGATACAAAGAAGAACAGTTTTTCTAAACATATATTCATCCCTCCGTTGGGAAAATATATGCCCAAAACGCACGTTTTACGCCTTATTTAGCTTTTTTAGCCGCCTTTTTTGCCGCTTTTTTGTCCTCTTTTGCCTGTTCCTTTTCAGCCAGCTCGTCAAGCTCTTTTTCAAGCCCCTCGATCTCGCTTTCGAGTTTTTCGTCATCCAGAGCCGTTTCGGGCGCCTTCTTCGCAAAGAGATTCTTGATCTTCTCGATAGTTTCGGGCGCCTTATCAAGCAGCGACGAAACGGAATCGATCACGCCGACCGGCGCAGGAACTGCCGCGGGATTCGTTATGTTAAGAGTCGTTACGTTTCCGTCCTTGTCAACGACGAGGAAGCAAAGGGGAGTGACGGTGATTCCCGTTCCGCCGCCACCGCCGAAGCAGGGAGACGAGGATTTAACGGGCTTTTGGTTATCCTTATCGCCGCTCTTGGGCATATAGTCAACACCGCCCGATGCGTAGCCGACCGAGACCTTAGATACCGGAATGATGACCGTACCGTTGTTTGTGCTTATCGGCTCGCCGAGGACTGTTCCCGAATCGGCAACCGTGCGTATACCCTCAAGGGATTTTTTGATTACGTCGCTCAAATTGTTCTCTGCCATTTTTATACCTCCGTACCTGCCTTTGCAGGGTTATTTTCTTTGATTTCTTTTGCTACTCTTTTCGGAACCTTAAGGAATCCGAAAAGTCCCGTCAGACCCACCGAAGCTACGTGCCAGACCTTTAATCTGAACGAAACGTGCAGGTCGATTTTTGTTTTCGGCGAGGTAAAATCCGCGCCTACAAATATCCTGTTTTCCGTTTTACCGGGATATTTCATATTAAGATGCCGATCGAATATTGCCGTAAGATACGATACACCCTGACAGATATATCCATAGGTTATCGCCGTCTTGTCCGGTTCTTGTCCGCCGACTGTTATCCGCAGGTGATACAGGCTTATTCTGAAATGCTTTCCGAATTTCTTTATTGATTTAAGGACGGCAAGCCGTATCAGGTCAAGAACGTATCTTATATTTTCCTTTAACGCGTACTGTGGCTTTTCCTTTTCCTCAGCATCGTTATCGGTAATATGCCCGCTCTTTTTCTTTGGGCGGGAGAGCAGGTGTTTTTTCTGCTCCTTTAATCGCCGCTTTCGGAAGCGTGCTATTTTAAAATCCGACAGCTTTATCGGTTTTTCATTTTTCGGTGTCAGCTTTATTTTAACAAACCATATTTTCAGTGCAACGCAAAGCTCGTCCTTGATCTTTATATCGACCGTGACAGGTGTCAAAAGCATCAGTGTGATAAGCGCCGCAATACCGCCGAATATGTATAGCAGTATCATCGGTCCGAACAGCACCGCAAGAGCTACAAGCAAAGCAATGCCGAGAAGTATTAAAATTATCGTCATCGCTTCACCCCTTTCGTTTACTTAAAAATCAAGCGTTGACCGTGTTTTCTGTGTTTTCCGTATTTTCTGCCTCTTCGTTATCCGACGTGCTTTCGAGAACCTCGGTCTTAGGAAGCTCGTCAAGAGAAGACAGACCGAAGCAGCGAAGGAAGGTTTCCGTCGTTGCGTAAAGATTCGGCTTACCCGGAACGTCAAGGCGTCCGACGACCTCAACGAGCTGCTTTTCGCAGAGCGTCGTGACTGCATAAGAGCTGTCAACACCTCTTACCTGCTCGATAAACGACTTGGTTACGGGCTGGTTATATGCGATTATCGCAAGCGTTTCCATTGAAGAATTGGAAAGCGCGCCGCCGTGACGCATACCAAGCGCGGTCTTTACCATGCTTTCGTAAAGCTCGTTCGTGCAGAGCTGACATGAATCCGAGAAGCAGACGAGGCGTATTCCTCTGTCCTCGTAAGCAAACGCGCCGCTTTCGAGGATCTCTTTAAGCTCTTCAACCGTTATTTCAAGCGTTTCTGCTATTTTTTCGTATTTTACGGGGAAGCCTGCGGCGAAAAGGATCGCCTCAATTATCGGTATCAGTTCCCTCTTGTCCATTGTTCATTACCTCTCTTAAATGAGTCAGACTAAGTGTAAGGTACACCGTATCTTCCTCGTTTTCCATAATAACTCTCTGCACCTTGAGAAGCTCAAGTGTTGCCGAGAAGATCGCTATAAGCTCGCTGCGTGATCTTGCCGTGAGCAAAATATCCTCAAAGTTACTTCTTCCGTTTCGGCGCAGATACTTCATAACGGTAATTATCTTAGCAGATACGGGAACGACCTTTGCAGCAAGCAGACGGCGTATTGCCTTTTCCGATTCCCTTGCCAGCTCGGGCAGACGGCTGTTCTTTATCAGCGCGCGCTGCATTGCGCGGCTTAATAGGTCAATATCAATATGCTCGGGAAGATCGGAGCGTGTGTCGAGCACCTCCGGCTCCTTTGCAATTCTGCCTGCGTATATAGAATACTGATCCTGAAGATAAACCGACGCTTCCTTTGCCCTCTTATATTCAATAAGGGCGCGTGCAAGGACGGCACGTGGGTCTTCCTCCTCCACTCCCTCGACCTGCGGCTTCGGAAGCAGCATTCGGCTCTTGATAAGCATAAGGTCTGCCGCCATGACGATAAATTCGCCCGCTATCTCCATATCCATCTCGCGCATCATATCGAGATATTCAAGATACTGATCAAGTATAAGCGCGATCGGTATGTCGTAAATATCGACCTTGTTTTTTGTTATCAATCCGAGAAGAAGGTCAAGAGGACCGTCGTATATCTCAAGATGAAAGCTTAATTCATTACTCATAAATACGGAACCAATCCAAAAATCAAATCAAATAGGTTCGATATTCCGTTTCGTATAAACTCAAGCGGATAATCGAGTATTCCCGTAAAGAGAAGCACAAGCGTTATCATCATTATCTGTCTTTCGTAACGCATAACTCCGAAATAGTACTTGTCGGGAAGCAGGAAGTAGAACACGCGCGAGCCGTCAAAGGGCGGAACGGGGATAAGGTTAAATACCGCAAGCGAGATGTTCAGTATCTCGAAAATATAGAAGAAATTAACAATGACCATAAGAATGTCAAATGAGGTCACCGTTATTGCCGATGCCGGGAGTGCGTTGAAATATATTGCAACCGCTATTCTGCGTAAAAGCGATGCAGTAAAAGCGATTATCAGATTCGACACAGGTCCTGCCAAACCCACAAGCGCCATTCCCTTTTTCGGGTTCTTGAAATATCTCGGATCTATCGGCACCGGTTTTGCCCAGCCGATACCGAAAAGAAGCATAGAAACGGTTCCTATCGGGTCGAGGTGTGAAAAGGGGTTAAGTGTCAGTCTACCCATATATTTTGCCGTCGGATCGCCGAGCTTTTTTGCCATTAGTCCGTGAGCAAGCTCGTGTATAACGAGCGATATGAGGACTACGGGAAAGGTAAGAAGAACAAGTATAAAATCGTCCTTTGTAAGCCCATCCCGAAGAAGTTCAAAAATCATTTATCAGTTCTCCAAAAATTCGTAAAGCGTTTTCCAAAGCTCGTCTTTTCCGATCCCCTTGAGCGAGGAAAACGGAATGACGGGACCGAGCTTGCTAAGCTCCTCCTTGTTCGCATTGAAATCCGTCTTATTGAGCTTGTCGCATTTCGTCGCGACAATGACGTACGGCGTTTCGCTCTCGTCGAGCCAGTCGAGCATCATATAGTCGTCCTCGGTAGGTCCTACCTTCATATCTATAAGCTGAAGGATAAGACGCTTTTCGCAAGGACTGGTTAAAAAATTGTCGGTCAGCGCAGACCATCTTTTCTTGTCCTTGAAATCACGCTTCGCGTAGCCGTATCCCGGAATATCGACGAACCATATCTTCTTGTCAATATCGTAGAAGTTTACAGTTATCGTCTTACCCGGCGCGGAGCTTACTCGCGCAAGAGATTTTCTGCCGAGAAGCGTATTTATGAGCGAGCTTTTTCCGACGTTTGAGCGTCCCGAAAAAACTATTTGAGGACGGCTGTCGCGCGGAAACTGCGAAACCAGTCCCGCCGTCAGACCGAGCGAGGAATTCTGTACGTTTATTTTCACTTATTTCACCGTTTATCTGATTATTGCCGCGTTTATCACCTGGTCAACGCTTGAGCAGGGGATAAATTCGAGCGATTCTTTAACGAGAGGATCAATATCTGATAGATCCTTTTCGTTTTCCTTCGGAATACATACCGTCTTTACGCCTGCCTTATATGCCGCCATCGTCTTTTCCTTAAGACCGCCGATCGGAAGCACGCGTCCGCGAAGCGTGACCTCGCCCGTCATCGCAAGATCGCGTCGAACAGGTCTGCCCGAAAGCTCCGACGCAAGTGCGGTCACGATAGTTACGCCCGCCGAGGGACCGTCCTTTGGGATCGCGCCCTCGGGAACGTGAATATGTATATCCTTCGTCTTATAGAAGTCGGAATCGACTCCAAGCTCGGCAGAGTGTGAACGGATATAGGTTATAGCCGCCTTTGCCGATTCCTTCTTAACGTCGCCGAGCGAGCCGGTAAGCTCTACCTTGCCGTTACCCGGCATTGCCGCCGCTTCAACGCGAAGCAGGTCACCGCCGACCTCCGTATATGCCAGACCGTTTACTACTCCGACCTCGTCGTTTTCGTAAACCGCGTCGGGGGTTATCTTTCGCTGTCCGAGGAAGTCCTTTACGTTCTTCTCGGTAATCTTGACAGTCTTGACATCGGTTTCGACCATCTTCTTTGCGACCTTACGGCAAAGAGATGCAAGCTCTCTTTCAAGGTTGCGAACGCCTGCTTCTCTTGTGTAGAAGTCAATAAGCTCGAGCACTGCGCTGTCGCTTATCTTAAGCATACGCTTGTTAAGACCGTGGCGCTTCATCTGCTTCGGAATAAGGTGATCCTTAGCGATGGCGAGTTTTTCGTGGCGTGTATAGATCTTAAGCTCGATGACCTCCATTCTGTCGAGAAGCGGACGCGGAATATTGTCAATATCGTTTGCAGTCGCTATGAACAGACAGTCGGAAAGGTCGATGGGAAGCTCAACGAAATGGTCGCGGAACGCCTTGTTCTGCTCGGCGTCAAGCACCTCAAGCAGCGCCGACGACGGGTCGCCGTGGCTGTCTCTTGTCAGCTTATCTATCTCATCAAGAAGAATTACGGGGTTAAGCGTCTGCGCCTGGTTAATCGCGGTAACGATTCGTCCCGGCATAGCCGCAACGTAGGTCTTTCTGTGTCCACGTATATCCGCTTCGTCACGCACGCCGCCGAGGGACACTCTTACGTATTCGCGCTTCATCGCTCTTGCGATAGACGCGCAGATCGAGGTCTTACCCGTTCCGGGAGGTCCTACAAGACAGAGTATCTGATTCTTAAGCTCGGGCGTCATCTGCTTGACCGCGATGAACTCGAGTATTCTTTCTTTTACCTTTGTTAGGCCATTATGGTCGTCGTCGAGGATCTTTCTCGCTGCGTCGACGTCGATGCGGTCCTTGCTCTTTTTACCCCAAGGGAGCTCAAGGCAAAGATCGAGATAGTTTCTCATTACCGAGCTTTCTGCCGAGGTATAGGGCATCTTCGCGAGCTTTTTGACCTCCTTGGTCAGCTTCTCGCGTACTGCCGCAGGAAGATCTGCCTCCGCGATAAGATTGTTGTACTCAACGATCTCCTCGTCGTCCTCATCATCGCCCTCGCCAAGCTCTTCCTTAATGACCTTCATCTGCTCCTTGAGATAATAGTCACGCTGATTGCGGTCAAGGCGCTCACGGACGCGCTTATGTATCTTCATTTCGGTGCCGAGCACCTTGCTTTCTCTTTCCATGAGGACGCAAACAAGCTCTGCTCTCTTGATCGGATTGTACTCCTCAAGCACCGCCTGCTTATCCTTGAAGTTGAGAAGCACGTTGCAGGCGATAAAGTCTGCAAGCATACCGGGATTGGTTATCGACTTGAGCGCCGCCACCATCTCGGGCGCGAGCTTCGGAAGGAACGACGCGAGCTTTTCAAATGCGTCTCTCATTTCCATAATGAGCGCCTCGCCCTTGATTCCGCCATCGTTGTCCGTCGTTACAGTCTTGCACAGAAGCGACGCATAAAGACGTCGGCTGTCAAAATAATACTCTTCAACGCTCGCGCGGCAATATGCCGTTGCAAAGACCTTGAGAGAACCCTCGGGCAGACGCACCGTCTGCTTTATCTTCGCCGCACATCCTACTCTGAAAAGAGTCTCCGCCGTCGGCTCCTCTTCGCGCAGATCGTTCTGCGAAACGATGAATATAAGTCCGTCGCCGTTTTCGGCTTCCTCGCATGTGCTTGCCGCCTTCTCGTCGGTAAGCTCAAAGCTCATCGGTACCGACGGAAACGGTATTATTCCTCTTAAAACTACTACCGGAAGGCTTACCGCCTCCACTTTTTCTATATATTTCTGCATTGTTTTTTCCTTTTTGCCGTTGTGTTTGAATTATTATATACTGTCTGGCGATTTCAAAAGAAGATCGCACGTTCATTGACCTTCTCCTGAGGGAGAAGGGGGACCGCAGGCGGAACGCCTGTGGTGGATGAGGAGTAATTTCCATTATTTGACACCTCATCCGAGGTTTACCTCTTACCTTCATCCCGCTGGAGAAGGTAGACTCATGCCCTATATGCTTTGTAACATAAGTGCAAATTTCATAATCCGGATATTATCCAATACTTCTACGCACAAGCTCGATGCCCGTGCATTTTTTAAGCTTACGGTCATAGGTGAACACCGCGCCGTTTAATTCACATTCGCCCTCGGGCGTTTCAAAGCGCACGGGAAGATGAGTACGGAACTTCTCAATGACCTTTGATACGTCAACACCGAGTATCGAATCTATCGGTCCGCACATTCCGAGGTCGGTAAGATACGCAGTTCCTTTCGGGAAAAAGCGCGTGTCCGAGGTCTGAACGTGTGTATGCGTGCCGTATATTACGTCGATCCTGCCGTCGAAATAATTTGCAAGCGCAAGCTTTTCCGAGGTCGCCTCGGCGTGAACGTCGAGGATCGAAATATCGTACTGACCGTCATTTTCGCTAAGCATTTTTTCGACCGCCTCAAAGGGACAGGAAAGCGGCTCGATATAGGTCGTTCCAAGCACGTTCATAACGAGGATGCGAAGTCCGAAGCTCTCAAATATGAAGCTTCCCTTTCCGGGTGTGCCGGAGGGATAATTCGCCGGGCGAATTATATAAGGATTTTCCTCTATGTAGATCAGCATTTCGCGCTTCTGGAAAATGTGATTTCCTGACGTCAACACGTCGATACCGCCACCGAGAAGCAGCTCGGCAGTCGAACGGTCAAGACCGTTATGCGACGCGGCATTTTCGCCGTTTGCGACTGTAAAATCTATTCCGTATTCACTTTTTATCTTATTCAGGCATCGGCAGACCTTTTCACAGGCAGACACGCCCGTTATGTCACCGAGAGCAAGAATTTTAACTGTATTTGTCTTCAAAGGGCAAATTTCCCCCATTGTATTGTATAATTATGATTATTATACTATATTTCAAGGAAATTGTCAAGGAAATTGAGAATCAAAAAAGCCCCTTTTATAGGGGCTAAACGATGTTCACTCTATTTGCCGCGTCGTTGTAGGGGGGCGACGTCCTCGACGCCCGTAAAAAGATGTTGCTTTCACATATCAAATCTTCCTTAATCCAAAAGGGGTTTCCAAAGGGGAAAACGTGTGCGGAATTTTGCCTTGCAAAACTCAAACGGTTGTCCCCTTGGTGCCGTTCTTTGGTCACCTTTCTTGGGCAAGCAAGAAAGGTGAGAAAAAACATGTCGCATTCATTTTTCCATTCGCCTTTTTCTGCTTAAAAGAATGTTTATCCCTGCGCCGACGAGGAGAATTTCCATACAGAAATAGAGCCACAGCATAACGACGATTATTGATGCGAGGCTTCCGTAAACGTATGAATACCGCCCGAAATGCTCGACGTAATATTCGAATATCGCCGAGAAGACAAACCACGCCGCCGCGCTCAAAAACGCGCCCGGTGCCTCTTTTATTTCCCTGCTCTTTTCGCCGCCGAAAAATCGGTAGCTAAGCATAAAAACCGCGCTTAAAAGAAGAAAAAGCGCCGCGCTGTTAAGCACCTTTAACGCACCTATATGCCTCCAATTCGGAACCGTAGCGAGGATCATATCACCGAAAACCCAGACGATCAGCGCAAGTATCACGGAGCAGATATAAAGAAGCGTTATTCCGATGCTTTTGAGTATATAAAGAACGTAGCTTTTGTCTCTTTTACCGCCGTATACGTTCCTTATTCCCGAACCGATGCCGCGTATCCCCCTTGAAGCTGACCACAAAAGCGTTGCCGCACTGACCGACAATAGCGGAACGTTTGATTTCTCGTTAATCTCAGAAAGAACACGCATCGCGTACGGCGCAAGTCCGTCGGGAAAAATCTCAACGATATGTGAATACATTTCATCCCCGTTCGGCATAAAGTATCCGAAAAACGAAAGGACGAATATCAACATCGGTACTGCCGAAATAATTATAAAAAAAGCGGCCTGAGAAGCGTACACCCGAATTCGGTGCTTCTCAAGCCACTTGTTTATCCGTTTTACCGTTCCATAAGCTTTTCGGATAACTTTTTCTGCCTTTGACATATATACTCCGTTTCGGTTTTATGAAAGAAGTATATGCAAAAAATCAGATCAGTATTCTTACCGCGCCGTGCAGGCACTCTGCGTCAACCGAGGTATATCTGCCTGCAAATTCGCCGTCAGTACACCATTCGGGATTATCCTTACACTCGATATGGACCTTCGCCGTATGCAGAAGCGTTACTCTATCGCCGTCCGTTTTCTTCGCAAGGAGAAGCTTTGCGGTCTCGGCAAGATCAACGGCATTCTTGATGCCCTTTATGAGAAGCACCTCGAAAAGTCCGTCGCTCAAGCTAACGTCATCCTTCGAAAGCTTCAGAACGCCGCCCGCGGAGGTGGAATTTGTAACACCGACAAGCGCGAAATCGCCCTCAATCTCGCCGTGATCGTAAACGATCTTCGTATGATACGATTTACCGAGTGTCGGAAGCTCCTTTGCGCCCTCGAGAACGTATGCAAAGTGTCCAAGAATATTTTTAACCTTTTGAGGTGCGGAATAGGATGCCTTGACAAAAAGTCCGAACGAAGCGATATACGAGAAATTCAGCTCGTTATTGAACATACCGACATCAAGCTCCATTACATCACGGTTCTCAATATCGCAGGTCGCATCAACGGCGTTTCTCTTCAAGCCGAGAGTAGAAGCGAAATCGTTCGTGCTTCCGCAGGGATAGTATAGAAGCAGAGGCTTCTGCTCAATTTTAAGAAGACCGCTTATGACCTCGTTGAGCGTTCCGTCACCGCCGCAGCAGACGATAAGATCCCTCGTACGTCCGAATTTTTCGGCTGCCTTTGCCGCATCTCCGCGTGCCTTTGTAGTATAGACCTTCGTCTCGTATTCCTGCGCCTTCAGCATTACGAGCATATTCGGAAGATCCTCTTTTATCTTCATTTTTCCCGCAACGGGATTTACGATTATGATAGCCTTCTTTGACATTTTAATGCCCTCGCATAAAAATTCGTTGTCATCATTCTACACCATTTCGACCTTTTTTTCAATAGTATTTTCAATTTTTCAAAAAACTATGGACAATTTCGCTTTAATATAGTAGAATATAAAAAGATTTATTAAATGGAGCGTACTATGAGCGTTTATATTCCCGAAGGCTACAAATCAATACTCAATCCGCGTCAGACGCAGATGGCGATAAAAAAGGTAAAGGACTTTTTCGAGCGCGACCTCGCGATTCAGCTCGACCTGATAAGAGTTTCCGCGCCTCTTTTCGTCACGTCAAGCTCAGGTCTTAACGATGACCTGAACGGCGTTGAGCGCGCGGTAAGATTCGATATAAAGGGAGTCGAGAGCGACGCAGAGATCGTTCATTCGCTTGCAAAATGGAAGCGTAACGCACTCAAGGAATACGGCTTCGGACGCGACGAGGGTCTTTACACAGATATGAACGCCATCCGACGCGACGAGGACGTTGACAACATTCATTCCGTATTCGTCGACCAATGGGACTGGGAAAGAATCATTTCCAAGGAAGAAAGAACCGTCGAAACTCTCAAATCGACCGTCAAAAAAATATACGCGGCGCTTCGTCACACCGAAAAGCACGTAGCGGACGACTATGCGTTCGCAAAACGCCTGCTTCCCGAAAAGATCACCTTCGTGACCTCGCAGGAGCTTGAGGATAAATATCCCGACCTCACCGCAAAGGAACGTGAATACAAGGCGGCAAAGGAACACGGCGCTATCTTCCTTATGCAGATAGGCGGCGCGCTGCGTTCCGGCAAGCCGCATGACGGACGCGCACCCGACTACGACGACTGGACGCTTAACGGAGATATTATAGTTTATTACGAGCTGCTTGACATCGCTCTTGAGCTTTCGTCAATGGGTATAAGAGTTGACGAGGAAGCGCTGATGCGTCAGCTTAAGATAAAGGGCTGTGAAGAGAGAGCCGATCTTCCCTTCCACCGTGCGCTTTTGAGCGGCGAGCTTCCCTACACGATAGGCGGCGGTATCGGTCAGTCACGTATGTGTATGTTCTTCTTACATAAGGCGCACATTGGCGAGGTTCAGTCCTCGGTATGGGATGAAGAAACGCTCCGCGTTTGTAACGAAGCGGGAATAACTCTTCTCTGATATGAAAAAGAAAGCGATACTTTTCGACCTCGACGATACGCTGCTTGATTTCCACCGTTCGGAGGATGTGGCGCTCCGCCAAACGCTGAAAGATAACGGCGTTACCCCGACCGACGAGATGATAAAGCACTACTCGAATGTCAACCTTTCGCAGTGGAAGCTACTCGAGAAGGGCGAGCTTACGCGTGAGCAGGTGCTTTACCGCCGTTTTGAAATATTCTTTGCCGACCTCGGTCTTACCTGCGATCCCGTAAAGGTTCAAAGCGGTTACGAAAACGCCCTCTCGCAAAGCTGGTTCTACCTCGACGGCGCAGAAGAGCTGCTCGACGAGCTATCACAAAAATATAGACTTTTCGTCGTTTCAAACGGTACTGCAAAGGTGCAGGACGGACGAATTGCACTAAGCGGTATCGGCAAATATTTCGAGCAGATATTTATCTCTCAAAGAGTCGGCTACGATAAGCCGAACCCGAAGTTTTTCGATAAATGCTTTGAGCTTATCGGCGACCTCGACCGCTCCGATTGCTTCATCGTCGGCGACAGTCTGACCTCGGACATCCAAGGCGGCAAAAACGCAGGTATCACGACAGTTTGGTATAACCTGCGCGGCTACGAACGCGATCCCGAAATAGTGCCGGATTACGAAATTCCGTCGCTCGATATGCTGCCGATAGTGGCGGAGATGATATTGGGAGAATAACATAGCAAAAAATCCACCCGATGAGGGTGGATTTTTGTTTCCTAGTCGTTTTCAGAATAGTCACAGTTCGAGCATTCCCAAACATCGCCATCCCAATGCAGGCAACCGCCACATTCAGGACATTCGCGAACTTCATCATCGTCTACTAGTTCACCCGAACAGTATGGACAACGAGAATACTCTGATTCATCGTACACGTGGTCGCAAAACGGACACATTTGCATATTATTTACCTCCTTTTATTGTATAGATATACTTTATACTACATTTGAGTAATCAAATTCATCTGTGATAGTGAAACTTTACACCTTTGAATCCGAATATTCCTGCAAACAGAAACCACAAAGCACTCGCAATAGGTCTTTCCCACCACCCAACAAGTATCCACCAGCAAAAGCCGTGTTTTGATCTGCTAACATCTAAATACCTTTTTCTTGCCATTCCGCGTTACTCCTTGTATCACATAAAATTAAAAAGTGCGCCAGCCGAAGCTGACGCACAAAAACGCAAACTCCGGTTGTCGCCAAACAAACTTATACAGAATGGGTATTTTACATACTTGAATCTGTGGAATTTGCATTTTATCAAATTCAACAATTCAAGTATGCCGAAAAAAGATATGTTTATCCCTAAAAAAGATAAAAATACCCCTTGATTTCTGTATATTAAGTTCGTTTGGCATTTTCATTTTATCACGGTAAAGCGCTTTTGTCAATAGCGAATTGTCGATTTTTACCTTCTCCTGAGGGAGAAGGGGGACCACCGTAGGTGGTGGATGAGGAGTAATCTCCCGATATATAGAGAAAAGAAATTGTCAAAGCTCATTGCATTCGCTTTGATAAACTCTTTGACACCTCATCCGCCTTTTTGCCGACGCCGAGATTCCGCCGCGCTTGCGCTTCGGCGCGGCTATGCCGTTCGACTACGCTTCGCTCCGCTCAGAATGACAGGCGTCGGCAAAAATCCACCTTCTCCCGCTGGAGAAGGTAAGCGGCGGGAGCGCGTGGGGTTCCCCGAAGCGAATGAAATGAGCTTTGGGGTTCCGAGCTTGCCCCCGCCCTACAAGGTGTGATACAAATTCGCAAAGCAAGTCAATAGAGTGTACGTGGGAGCAATATCCATACATAGACACCTCATCCGTCGGCTTCGCCGACACCTTCTCCCGCTGGAGAAGGTAAGAGGGCGTGGCAAACAACTTTTACTCAACAAAAAAAGAGCCGAGTGGCTCTTTTTTAGCATCCGCGTTTATCGGCGGGATTAAAATAGTAGAAGTTCTTGCTGTCGAGCTGATCCTGTACCATTCCAAGGGCTTCGCCTGAACAATCACAGTGGAATGGATTTGCGATAAAAAAATAATTATATTTTCCACTTGATTTCAAGACTGTCTTCCGAGGCGTTAATACGCTCAATCAACGAATCTACAACCGTGATTTTGTCGCTGACCGACAGTTCATCCCAATGCTCCATATAACCGCTGATTTCTCCAATGTTATCCTTGCGGTCATTATCGAACTGTGTGATTTGTGCATACAGTTCTTTCTTTTCGGCATCAAGCTCGGCAATGCGGTTGTTTATGTACTGCATAACTGTTTCATTGGCTGCCGTGATTTTATCGAGCAGAGAGGATATTTCTTTGTCAATAGCATCTATGCGTGTTTTAAGTTTGACGATTTGCAGGTTACAGCCTTCCTGCTTTTGTTTAGAAAGTGTTTTGAACTCCGCTAATTTCTTCTGCATTTCTTCAAATACAATTTCATCGACTATATCGGCGTCAAGCGAGCCGAAGTTACAGCCACCGGCATTGTACTTATTATTACATAGATAATAACGGTTATCGGACTTGGTTTTACATCGGTATATTTTGGCGGTGAGGGCATATCCGCAATGAGCACATTTGATTTTGCCTGCAAGCCACGTTGCTTTCGCTTTAACAGGCTTTGCAACACTCTGATTATTCAGACACTTCGAACGGCATTTGATCCACGTTCTCGAATCAACAAGCCCTTCATGCGGAGCAATTACAAGGGTATGACCTTCAAGAGATACGGTTTTGCGCTTCTTGGTATCACCCGAATACAAATATGCTCCGTTTGTTCCAATGAAATCATCAGGAATATTAGCAATATTGGTGCCTTGCGCTTTGAAAAAATCATACAATTGATAATCGGCTCTAACATACACGGGATTTATCACTACGTCTCGCAGACGACTTCGGTTAAAAAACTTACCGTCACGCTTTCTTATTCCGTGTGCTTCCAGATAGCGCATTACATCACCGAGAGAGGTTTGTGGTTCAGAATAGAGCGAGAATATCAGTCTGACGATTTCTGCTTCAGACTCAATCGGCTCATACATCTTAGTGCGTATACCGTCAATCAGCGTTTCTTTAAGGTCAAATCCAAACGGAACTCTGCCACCCATATAAAAGCCGCGTTTGCTTCGAGATGAATAAGCATCAATAACACGTTGTTGAATGGTCTCGCGTTCAAGCTGTGCGAAAATCATAACAATCATCAACATAGCTTTACCGATTGGCGTTCCTGTATCGAATTTTTCCATTGTGCTAACAAAGTCCACATTATGCTTTTGGAATATGTCAATCACATTGGCAAAGTCAAGCACCGAACGACTGATACGGTCAAGCCGATAAACGATAACACGGCGAATAATACCGGCTTCAATATCACGCATCAATTCCTGAAATGCGGGGCGGTCAATATTTTTGCCGCTATAGCCCTTGTCCGTATATACCTTTATTTCCTGTCCTATCACTTCCTTTTTACAAAACTCGACTTGACTTTCAACGGATATGCTGTCTATTCTGTCAACCGATTGTCTTGTATAAATAGCGTCATAAAGACTCAACTTGTACTCCCTTCTTCGCAAAAAGAAGCGGAGTAACTGACACTTATATTATAAGTGAGCTACTCCGTTTGTTCAAGTCTTGCTTGACATATATTTACAGAAAATTTCATAAAGCTGCTGTTCGATTGCTTTCTTCGCAGCACTTTTTTGATCCTCACGAAAACTCGGTGTCAGATTAACAACGGATATAACCTGACCACGTATGCGCTTTTCGTGGGCTTCTGTTATATATGTTGTCATAGGTGCCCACCACCTTCTTTTTGCGATATTCAACAAAATATATCAATGTAATTTTCATATCTGTTCTTCACTTTCTAAATTATGAAGCCTTCCTTGTCCGTTATGCCTATGTCAGAGGCTATTTTCATTTATGAGATAGGCTTGAAATATGGTGCCGTCGTGGAGCAGAAAACGTCCTGCAGCATCTTTGGGTATTTGCTCGGCTGCGGCGGTGCTGTCTAGAATGATTTGCGAAAGCACGTTATCGGCTCGGCCGCATACTCGGCAATCTATGTTGTTGCGGATCTGACCGGAGAGAATATTTGCATCCGGTCTTTGTGTTGCAAGTATGAGATGAATACCGAAAGCACGGCCTTGGCGGGCAATCACCGACAATTTGCTTTCTATCAGACTGACCTTATCCTTTTTCTCTTTTGTCAGACCGGACTTGTCAAGGATTTCTGCCACCTCATCACAAGCAAAGATATACCGCTGTAATGCTTTACCCGTGCGCTTGTTGTACTCGTCGAGATTATGACACTCATTTTCACGAAATAGCACCTTGCGGTGTTGCAGCTCGTCCACAAGCTCGGTCAGCAATTGGGATAAATTATCCTCATCAAAGCACATTTTACATTTACTGTGCCATACTGACGGGAAATCCACGCCACCCTTAAAATCGGATATGCTGACAACTGCATTTTTCTTGACCGCCTGCATAAGCAAGAGCTTTAACAGAACACTTTTACCGCTACCGGTTGAGCCGCCGAGTAGGATATGCGGTATCTTTGCCAAATCCACCGTAACAGTACCCATGAGGCTTTTGCCGAGAACAAGAGTGGAACTGTCCTTAATAAGATAACTGTCATTCCATTCAATACAGCTTGAAAGCTGATTGCATGCGGGGACGGTATAGAGCAGAATAGAGCGTTTGTTTTCGCCCTCTTTCAGCCTGACAATATGCACGTTCAACGCCGCCTCAATCCGCTGCCGTTTATTCTCCCATTCTGTAAGTGGAATCCCCACACCGTCAAACTCAAATACCGTTACTTCCGATTGCTTTTCCTCTTTGGTTTTTGCAGTGAATATAGGCGTTTCTCCTGCGCTGTTTGTCAGACCGATTCGCTGTAATTCACTCATAATCTTAAAACTTCCGATGGGAGTTCCGTACAAAATAAGTATGGCGACGGTGCCACCGAGCATGCTTAGTGGTAAAGACAACTTTGACAGAGCAATAAATACAGGCGAAACCAACTCCATATTCTCCAGACTGAAATCGTCATTATTAAAAGTCCAAATCAGTATGAGAAGAATATAAAACGCAATCAGCGCAAACTGTCTGGCTTTACTGTTTTTTAGGCTTTTACAACCATTTTTGAAACGGAGCCATATATACCGTGCCTCAGTCTGTTTTTCAAGACGTTCTTTTTCTTCGTTTCTCATACTCACCACCTCTATTTAAAATAAATTTCTTCAACCGAACCGTCAGGCATATACATAAACACGCGATCGATTCTGCGGATAAATGCTTTCCACGTTTCAAGGCGATTGTGTCGCACGTCAATATATTGTTCGTTCAACGGTATATTTGAAGTGATATATACCTTGGTAAAACAAGCTGTACGGTCAGTATATCGTGCTGGTAGCATTAACGGATAGATGTCGAGGTAGTTGAGCATCGCCTCAATAGGTATCTGAGAATTAAACTCCTCGAATACTAACACATCCTGTCCGTGATAGGCATCAAAGCGTACACCGTTTTTGCCATTATAATCGGTAATGCGGCAAATCTCTGTTGCAGGATGCTTTTTATAAATTCCGCTTGTTTTGCCTGTTCCGGTTGCGCCGTAAAGATAGGTTACGGTCAGTTTTCGATTTTGGCCCATATACTGTTCAGCGCGGTATGCCTCACGTAGAGTATCAATATCCTTAGACTTAAATGCGAAGTTTGGAGACTCATCAATGATTTCGGTGGTAGATAGTCCGTCCTTTACATTTTGGAGCAGCTTATACATCTTCGGATCTCGTTCTTCACACTCACTCGGAATTAAACCAAACTCATAAAAGCTACCCTCAACGGAAGTTTCAGCTTTTTTATCCTCTAACCATTTGCCTTCTTTGCGGATATAATCACGGTTATCTTTTGCACTTCCAAATGCTTTCTCAATATGTGCTGTTGGAAAGCGATTTTTAAGCGTGGAAAAACGTATAGGCGATTTTGAATAAACGAAAATGTGAGTATGGAATGTTCCGGTTGTTGCTATTTCGTCCGACAGACAGAAATAGTCGGGACAAAACAGACTCAAAAGCGTTTGCATACTGCTGTGGTCAAGACCGCAGTCTTGCGGATTGTTTATCGTTAACATCCATTTGCGTGATTGTGGATTAGCAGCCATATTAAAACTCCTTTCTTTGCTACTGCTACTTATGCTTCCATAAGGGTAATACTTGCCCTTATGGAAGGGCGGCGCTGCGCTGCCGCCGGGGAATATTTTTCTTTATGGAAAAATATTTATAACCCCTTGCGTCTCACAGCGCCGCCCACACGTTAAGACTTCTTATTTACCAATGAAATACCGGTGGCTTTAGCGCTGATCTGAGTCCTGCCTTGACTTTCATAGGCAAACACTTCAAGACCGCTGAACTCAACCTCAACAAAGCCTTCGGGCTTTTCCAAAAGCTGTTTGCCTTCGATTTTTACGCCCAGTTTTTCCAGACTGTGTTCAGGCAATGCGACTACATAGCGATAGCCGGTGATGGTATCCATACGGCGACCATCCTTGTACTCATAGGCAGGTGTAATATCCACCAACAACTTCTTTGCTCCAAGCGAAGCGGGATCAATTTTTAAATCACGAATATTTAACATAGGGGTAATCTCCTTTATTTTAATCTCGGTCTATGGTGCGCACCCTTGACCTGTCTATATTGTAAATCACCGGGTATAAAAGAAACAGCGCAGACCTGCACCATTTTGGTATCAGATCTGCGCTTTTTTGTGATATTATTTCTTATTCAGTACACGAATAAGCTCTGATAAGACTGATCGAACTTCGGGATCCTCTAAAACATCAATTTTTTTCTTATCAAATGGACTAACAAGCATTTCATCTAATGATTTCTCGAGACCCGCTGCAATTTTATATGCAGCATCTAACGAGCCTTGTTTTGTTGTGCCGGTTTCATAGCGTTTAATTGTATGTACGGAAACACCACATATATCCGCTAATTCTTCCTGGCTAAGTCCTTGTTTTTTACGTTCTTCTCTTAGATTAAAAGCAAACGTACTGTAGATGTTTTTTGCTGAAATAATATCAGCCTGTTTTTTCTCGGGTGCCATCATACCGGTTTTATTATTCCGGTTATCAAGCATGAGAAATCCTCTTGTTATCGGGTGCTAATACCGGAGGCGGTAAGGGTAACAGTCATATTAAGTATGCTATAGAGAATAAAATACGAGATTTTCAGCATACGCACCACCTCCTTCATAAAATAAGCGCCATGGAAAAAACTTCACCACCGGCAATAGAACCCAAGCTAAACGAAAAGGAGCACAGTGAAACTGTACTCCTTGTGGTTTATGCTCTAAAAGGCATAATGCCTCTTTATTACGGGTTAAATGAGCGATGAATATTACTGTCGGTCCCGATCACGACAAAGCGTGTCCAACAATAAGGTAAGCGGATTATACCTTGCAATGCGGGTAGTGCATGCGATGAATTTTGCCTAGGCTTACCTCGGCTACTCTCCATATCGGCTCTGTCAAACCTTACGGACAACATCAAACCTGATAGACTATGTTCGGTTCAAGACCAAACTCTGATACTATTCAAACCTTACACCCTTATCCCATAACTCCCGATTTCCCATTTGTCCGCTAAATGTTCGGGTGAGTATAAGCGGTGAGTAAAGAATGGCAATCACAGTCTTACTATTTGCGGTACAACCCACCGTAAATAACAATCCGTGCAAACTTTACTATAATTATTTTACAATATTTTCTTGCAAAAGTCAAATTAAAATTCTATTAACACCTAATTGCAAATACTGCAACGCTATCGTTTTATGCCTTCCAAACAGCTTTGATGATGTTGCCAATTTTAGGAGATGTACCGTACATAAGAACACCAACGCGGTAGATCTTAGCAGATAGAATTCCAATTCCAAAGGTAGATGCAACCAAAATGCTGATAGAAATTGCAATCTCATGCCAGGGTACAGTGCTCATAGCAATTCTTGTGAACATTGCCATCGGTGAGGTGAATGGAATGTAAGAGCAAATCTGCATCAGTATATTGTCCACACTTCCGCTGCTCATTGAGAACATAACCACCATAAAACCAATAATGAACAAGAATGTTACCGGCTGAACGGCAGTATTGATATCCTCCAGTTTTGAAACGGTAGAGGAAATTGCACCATAGAGGAACGCATAAATCAAGAAGCCAAGTAGGAAGAACACAAGCATATAGACAAACAGCTCGGGCGGA
>JAZNTT010000070.1:0-13057 GCA_045591885.1 Eubacteriales bacterium
GCAAACAGAGGCTCTTCGTGCGGAGGCTTGCTCTACAGGCGAGCTTATTAAGCTTAACGAGGAAATTTTGCCTAACTGCTATCTCCACAGAACAGCAATCAATGACGTTGCTCGTGTAGAGGGCAGAACATTCATCTGCACAAGAAAGAAAGAGGATGCAGGTAACATCAATAACTGGATGGACCCCGTAGAGTGCTACGATAAGCTTGGTAAGCTTTACAAGAACTCCTACAAGGGACGCACAATGTACATCATCCCCTACGCAATGGGTCAGGTTGGCTCCGACTTTGCTAAGTACGGTATCGAGCTTACAGATTCCATTTACGTAGTTCTCAATATGCTCATTATGACAAGAGCAGGCGCTAAGGTTGCTGAGGCTATGGGCGACGGTGAAGGCTTTATCAAGGGTCTCCACGCAAGAAAGGATATTGACGAGGACAACCGTTATATCTGTCACTTCCCCGAAGACAACACAATTTGGTCCGTTAACTCCGGTTACGGCGGAAACGTTCTTCTCGGTAAGAAGTGCTTCGCACTCCGTATTGCTTCCTACCTCGGTAAGAAGGAAGGCTGGATGGCTGAGCATATGCTTATCCTCGGCGTTGAATATCCCAACGGCGAAACAAAGTACATCTCCGCTGCATTCCCCTCTGCTTGCGGTAAGACAAACCTCGCTATGCACATTCCTCCGGAATTCCTCGCTAAGAAGGGTTACAAGGTATGGTGCGTAGGTGACGATATTGCTTGGCTCCGCGTCAACAAGGAAGACGGCAAGCTTTACGCTGTTAACCCCGAGAACGGCTTCTTCGGCGTTGCTCCCGGTACTAACGAGAAATCCAACCCCAACGCGCTTCACACCTGTATGCGCGACACCATCTTCACGAACGTCGTTCACAACACCGAGAACAATACCGTTTGGTGGGAAGGTCTTGATAATAATCCTCCCAAGCCCGGTAACGCTATCGACTGGAAGGGCAATCCTTGGGACTGCACAAAGTACGACAAGAAGGATAAGTCGACCTGCGGCGCTCATCCCAACTCCCGCTTCACCGCGCTTGCTAAGAACTGCCCCTGCATTTCGAGCGAGTTCAACTCCCTCAAGGGCGTTCCCGTTTCCGCTATCGTATTCGGCGGACGCCGCGCAAAGACTGCGCCCCTCGTATATCAGTCCTTTAACTGGCAGCACGGCTCCTTCGTCGGCTCCATCATGGCTTCCGAGACTACCGCTGCTGCTTCAGGTGCTGTCGGCGTAGTTCGCCGCGACCCGATGGCTATGCGTCCCTTCGTTGGCTACAACATGGGTGACTACTTCCAGCACTGGCTTGATATGGGCAAGAACATCCCGAATCCTCCCGCAATCTTCCACGTCAACTGGTTCCGTACCGATGACGAGGGTCACTTCATTTGGCCGGGCTTCGGTGACAACCTCAGAGTTCTTCTCTGGATCCTCGACCGTTGCGAGGGAAAGGTTGACGCCCGTCAGACCGCTATCGGTTACGTTCCTAATGCTGAAGATATCAACATCGAGGGACTTGAAGGCGTTACTCTCGACACTATCAAGGAGCTTCTCTCCGTTGATACCGCTTCCTGGAAGGAAGACGTTGAGAACATCAAGGAGTTCTACTCCCTCATCGGCGACCACGTTCCCTCTACCATGTACGAGGAGCTTGAAGCACTCGAAAAGAGACTCGGCTGATAACAAAAACGGACCGCATCGAAAGATGCGGTCTTATTTTTTCAACAAAAAACCGAGCAGGATGCTCGGTTTAATCTTTTACTATAACAACGCTTGACTGAAAGCCTGCCGCGGTCTTGCCGTCATCGGGAATAGTTTCCGCTGCGTAAAGCTTTTGTATTGCATCGTCATAATGACGCAATGCAAGATATGAAAAAACGAAAAGAAGAATTATTGAGACAATAACTGCAATAATCGCCTTTATTCCTCGAGGTTTCTTTATGCTTTTTTTATTCTCTTCATGGTCATACGAAAGACGGTAAGTCAAGCCGCCGTACGACGAATCGGAGGTAATGTTTTCAAAACGCTTGTTTTCAGAAGTCACAAGGTTTCTCCTAATAGTTTATTTTCTAACGATATGATATCAGTAAAATATAAACTTTTCGTGACATCTTTGTTGATTTTTTTGCCTGTCCTTGTAAATAAACAAATAATTCGTCGGTATTTTTCAAATATCCGAAAGGATTCCCGCGGTTTTGAGCGTTTCAAATCCGTCTTGGCGAAGCACCTCATACGCTGCGATCGCAACGCAATTTCCAAGATTAAGCGAGCGGAGCGATGCGCGCATCGGGATTCTCACGGTATCATCGGGGCGGGTTCGTAGATAATCCTCGGGAAGCCCGCACGATTCCTTGCCAAAAACCAGATAGGCTTCTTCGGGATACGTTATATCGGTATAGCAGTTCTTGCCCTTTTGAGAGAAGAAAAAGAGGTTGTCGTTTTTGTGCTTGGCAAGAAATTCCACAAAGGAATCATAGTAAGTAATATCGAGCTTGTCCCAGTAATCAAGTCCCGCTCTTTTCAGCTTCGCACTCGTTATCTCAAAACCGAACGGACGAACAAGGTGCAGCGATGCTCCAGTAACCGCACAGGTTCGTGCGATATTTCCTGTGTTCTGCGGAATTTCTGGCTCAATTAAGCATATATGAAGTTTCATTTTTAAGATTTCTCCGTTTATTTATAGTTTGATTATACTATATCCTTCTATATATTTCAAGTATTTATAAATATTTACAAATACCCCTTTTAATCCGGAGGAAAATATGGTACAATGACTTTAATTATATTTGAATTTCCTTTTGAAAGGGTATAAAAATGGGACTTTTTAATTCTATCTTCGGAACCTACTCTCAAAGACAGATAAAGAAGATAACTCCGATCGTAAATAAAATCGAGGCACTTGCCGATAAATACAAGGCAATGACCGACGCCGAGCTTCGTTCTATGACCGACGTTCTCAAGGGCAGACTTAATAACGGTGAAACGCTCGACGATATTCTCCCCGACGCATTTGCCGTTATTCGCGAGGCGGACGACCGCGTTCTCGGCAAGCGGCCCTTCCGCGTTCAGCTCATGGGCGGTATCATTCTCCATCAGGGTAGAATCGCCGAAATGAAAACCGGTGAAGGTAAGACCCTCGTTGCTACTCTGCCTGCTTATCTTAATGCGCTCAGCGGCAACGGCGTTCATATCGTAACTGTAAACGAATACCTCGCTTCTCTCGGCGCCGAGGAAATGGGACGTGTTTACGGCTTCCTCGGACTTACGACAGGACTTATTATCCGAGATCAGACGAAGGAAGAGAAGAAGGCGGCGTACGATGCTGATATTACCTACGGAACGAACAACGAATTCGGCTTCGACTATCTTCGTGATAACATGGTCATCTACCGCGACCGTCTCTGCCAGCGCGGACACGCGTTTGCAATCGTCGACGAGGTCGACTCAATTCTAATAGATGAAGCGAGAACCCCTCTTATCATTTCGGGCGAGGGCGACAAGTCGACTGATCTTTACGATCGCGCCGATGCTTTTGTGCGTACTCTGAAGCAGTACCGAATCAAGGAAATGGACGATAAGGTATCAACCGACACCATAAACGCCGACTATATCGTCGACGAAAAGGCAAAGAGTGCAACTCTTACCGAAAGCGGTGTGCTGAAAGCAGAAAAATTCTTTAACGTAGAAAATCTTTCGGATTCCGAAAATACGACCCTCTCTCACCATATTAATCAGGCAATAAAGGCACACGGAACGATGGTTCGCGACGTTGACTACGTCAATAAGGACGGACAGATCATAATCGTCGACACATTTACAGGACGTCTTATGCCCGGACGCCGTTATTCAGACGGTCTTCATCAGGCGATCGAGGCAAAGGAAAAGGTAAAGATCGAGAAGGAAAACAAGACGCTCGCGACTATCACGTTCCAAAACTACTTCCGTATGTACAAAAAGCTCTCGGGCATGACGGGTACCGCGCTTACAGAGGACGCTGAGTTCAGAGAGATCTACTATCTCGACGTAGTTGAGGTTCCGACTAACAAGCCGATGATCAGAAGGGATCACCCCGATGCCGTTTATAAGAACGTAAGAGGTAAATACCGCGCTATCGTCGATCAGATCATTGAATGCCACGAAAAGGGACAGCCCGTTCTTGTCGGTACTGTTTCGATCGAAAAGTCCGAGGAGCTTTCAAAGCTTCTGAAAAAGGAAGGTATAAAGCATACCGTACTTAATGCGAAGTACCACGAGAAGGAAGCCGAAATCGTTGCTAATGCAGGTAAATACGGCACTGTTACCATTTCCACCAACATGGCAGGACGTGGTACCGACATTATGCTCGGCGGCAACCCTGAGTTCCTCGCTAAACAGGAAATGATAAAAAATGGTTACGATGAGGACGTTGTCGGACTTGCTATTGGATCTTCCCTTTCGGTTCCCGACGAGGTTCTTGAAGCCCGCAAGGTATACCGTGAGCTGTTCGAAAAATACAAGAAGGAGATCGAGCCTGAGGCAGAAAAGATCAAGGCGGCGGGAGGTCTCTATATAATCGGTACCGAACGTCACGAAAGCCGACGCATCGACAACCAGCTCCGCGGCCGTTCTGGCCGTCAGGGTGACCCCGGTGAATCCCGCTTCTTTCTCTCGCTTGAGGACGATCTTATGCGTCTGTTTGGAAGCGAGCGGATACTCGGACTCGTCGAACGTCTCGGTCTTGAGGATACTCAGCCCATATCAGCAGGTATTCTTTCACACTCTATTGAGGACGCACAGAAGCGTCTTGAGGGAAACAACTTTGCCCGCCGTAAGCACGTCCTCAGCTATGACGACGTCATGAATCAGCAAAGAGCTATAATATACGCTCAGCGCCGTGAGGTGCTTGACGGTGCCGACGTTAAGGACAAGATATTTGCGATGATCGAGGATGTTATCGGTACTAAGATTGATGAATACCTTGATCCCCAAAATCCGGACGAATGGAATTTTGACGGACTTCGCGCTTACTTCCTCGGTACTCTCACAAGTAACGACGACTTCCGTTATACAGAAAATGACCTTGAAAACGTTGCTCCCGGCGAAATTGAACAGCTTCTTATCGACCGCGCTGAAAAGCTTTACGCTGAAAAGGAAGCGATGTTCGGAGACGATATGCGCGAAATCGAGCGAGTCGTGCTCCTTCAGAACGTAGACAGAAAGTGGATGGAGCATCTTGATGCAATGGACGATCTCAAGGGCAGTATCGGTCTTAACGCCTACGCTCAGAGAAATCCGATAAGCGAGTACCGCATCGAAAGTGCCGACATGTTCGATATGATGAACTCGGAGATCAAGGAAGACACCGTCAGAATGATCCTCTCTGTTCAGCCGAGACGCGAGATCAAGCGAGTTGAGGTTGCAAAGGTAAAGAATGAGGGATTCGTTGGCTCGGGTGAGCCTGTTAAGAAAAAGCCCATCGTTCACAAGAAAAACGAAAAGGTCGGACGCAACGATCCCTGTCCATGCGGCAGCGGAAAGAAATACAAGAAGTGCTGCGGAAGAACCGAAGGAGACGACGAATAAACAATGAAGTACCGTTTATTTCTCTTCGGTCTGTTCTTCCTCATAAATCCGTATATCTGGGTATTCGATATTTTACCGGATTTCATTGGTCTGTTAATAATGGCAAGAGCGATCCGTCCGCTAACCGAGATATCGCCGTCAATGGAGGCGGCATCAAGCGGTTTCAAGAAAGCGGCGGCTCTGTCGATAGCGCAGTTGGGTCTTACAATACCTATGATAACGCTCGTCAATTCCGACCCGACGTTCAATATGGTATTCTCGTTCTGCTTCAATATTCTGCGCATCATTTTTCTGATACCTGCTCTGCACGAGCTCTTTAACGGCTTAACCTATTTTGCCGAAAGACACGCCGAGGTTGGTCAGACAGTCTCTACTCCAAAGCTAAAGGTAATGAGAACGGTAATGCAGGTATATATTATCATTCACGCCCTGCTTTCCTCATTCCCCGAAATAGTTTATTTTAAGGTCAACGATTCTGGAATGACCGACAGCGTTGAAGAGATTTATCCTCTTGCTCCGTTCAGACTCGGAATCATTGTCCTTTGCGCGATGATCGTTACGGTTATTGCTATCATCTTTTACATTTCCTTTTGCATATACTTCTCTGCTCTGCGCAGAAAAGCGGCATTTAACAGAGGAATCATTTCGGATATCTCGTCGTTTGTAAGAAGCGAAAAGGAGCGTATAATGTCGGCTGTCAGACCCGCTATAACCTGCTTTATCATCGCGTGCTTCTGCGCTATCTCTTATTATATTGATGGCAAATCCGTTATCCCGCCGTATTTTACCCCAATACTTCACATTACGGTTATATCTTATTTGCGTAAGATACTTGATAAAAAGGTTACGCGTGCGTTTTCGATCGCCGCAGTAATTATATCCTTCCCGTTTCAGCTCTTCACCGAGTTTTTTGCAGCTCAATATCACGAGGTGGCATCGTTTGCTTTTTCCGAGGTTGAAGCCAAATTTATTTTCCCGTACTACGCAAATATTGTCTATTCGTTCTCTCTCATTCTTTCGACGGTATCCGTCGGAATCGCTCTTTGCAGAGTTATAAAGGAACACACGGGGCTTTTCTGGGAAAGCGCGTATATAACGCACAATTCAAAGGCTGCAAATGAAAAGCTGAGACGACTGCGGCTCTCAGTTATTCTAACTGCCGTTTGTTGCCTTGCTTCAGTATTCAACGTTTACACCTACGGAAATCTTTACAAGAAGCCCATGTTTAACACCTACGCGCTCGTTCTCGGAGTAGCGATAGCGGTTTGCTCGTCGATCCTTTACACTTCGGTTCGCACAGCGGTGCTTGAAAAATATTCGACCGAAAATATAATGAATTAAAATAGAGAGCCGAAGGCTCTCTATTTTAATTAAAGTCAAACACGGCTCTGCCGTCTTCAAGCTTCAGGCAAGCATCGAAGCTCTTGCCCGATTTTTTTGAGATAAAGCCCGAAAGCTTTTCGGTTCTGCCGTTTGTCAGAAGCTGTTTTACGGCGGATAACGGGATCACTCGAGAGCAGATACGCATATTGACGGTAAATTTACATCCGTTTTCGCGGTAAGAGCCGCAGCCGTAGCCGAAGTTTGTTCTTCGAACCTCTCCGCCGCATAGCGGACACTTTCCTACAGTCTGCATGAAGAAGCCGATGTCGGTATCGTTTGCAAAGCTATCTCCCTTACGGTCAAAGACCTCGGATATTTCAGCTTTAGCAAGCTCGACGCTGTCACCAACGGTACATTCACCTCTGAAAACGCGTTTAAGCGA
This sequence comes from Eubacteriales bacterium, assembly GCA_045591885.1. Classification (GTDB taxonomy): domain Bacteria; phylum Bacillota; class Clostridia; order Oscillospirales; family CAG-272; genus Colimorpha_A. Next base: position 7,344 of record JAZNTT010000070.1, read on the forward strand.
TTTACCAAGCTCGGCAGTTTTATATTTATCCATACTTATCTGCATGGCTTTAAGCGATTCTATCAGATATTCGCCGTCGGGCAGGATCGTGTATACGTCCTTATTCAGCTTTATGTATCCGCTCTTGCGGGCGTTGTCGATAATTCCTGTTCTCGTTGCCTCGGTTCCTAGCTCAAGTCCCTCGAAGATCGCCTTGTATTCCTCAGAATCGTCTGCATTATCGGGGGCGGAATTTTCCTGCGCCTTTTCCTGCTTGAAGGGGTTTTTGAGGTAATTATTAAGAGTTTCAATCGTATAGTGCTTAGGCGGATTGGTCTCCTTCTCGACCGGCTCGAAATTGATATTCACCGTGTCGCCTTTATTTAACTGAGGAAGAACCTTGTCCTTTCCGCTGTAATCATCGTACTTGGTCCATCCGCGCTCGACAATGACGGTTCCTTTAAGGGTAAATTCCTCAAGGTCCCCGACTGCGATCTTAATTTCGCTCTTGTTTACAACACATTCCTCGGCACAGAACACCGCAACAAATCGGCGGAACACCGTCGAATAGACCTGCATTTCCTTTTCGCTTAGGCGCGATTTATCGGGTATCTTATACGTCGGAGTCAGCGCCGAATGTGACTCGATCTTGCTGTCGTCGAAGATCGTCTTTTTATCCTTGAAGGTAAGCGGATAACCGAGCTTCTTGCAGTTTTCTATTATCTTTCTTATCTTGTCCTTTTCAGCAGTCGCAAGATACTCGGAGTTTGTACGGGGATAGGTAAGATAGCCCTCCTCGTAAAGCTTCTGCACGATCTCGAGGCTTTCCGCCATTGACATCTTATACTTCTTACCGAGCACGTTCTGAAGCTTTGAAAGTGAGTAAAGCTTTCCGGGAGAAAGCGTGTCCTTTTTCTTTTTGACCTCAGACACTGCCGCACCTGTGGCATTATACTGATCGCAGAGATTTTTCGCTTTGACGAACTCGGTCTTGTCGAACTTTGTTTTGGATTGTAATTCGATGACCTCTCCATTAGTTTCCGCTTTGCTGACAAGCGCGTAATACACGTCGGGTACGAAGTTTCTTATCGCCATATCGCGCTCGTAGATTGCAAGCACTATTGGAACAATGACTCGTCCGACACGCAGAAGCTTGCCGCTTTTAAGCGTAGCGTAACGCGTTAGATTGACGCCGTACAGCCAGTCGATAAAGGTACGCGCATAGCCCTCGTTTGCGAGGTTATCGTATTCATCCTCGCTCTTCATGTCGCGAAGCGCGGCGGCAACCGTTTCGGGCGTCTGGTCGGGAAGCCATAGACGAAGTAAGGGCTTTGGAGTTTTCAGCGCCTTGGTAACACAGGTACGGACAATTATCTCTCCCTCTCGGTCGGCGTCTCCTGCGTTTACTATTTTTTCAACGTCGTCGCGGTTACATAGCTCCTCGATTATCCTGAACTGCCTGATCACTCCGTCGTCGCGGTCACCGTTATCACCCTTGCGTAATTCATATCGGAACTCGTTCGGGAAGCACGGCAGATTGTCCATACACCAGTACTTCTGCCCCTCAGGAAGAGGGCGGTAGCTCTCAATATCACAAAGCCCGAAAAGGTGTCCGAATGCCCAGCTTACCAGGTATCCGCACCCCTCAAAATATCCGTTTTTCTTTTGCATTTGTCCGATGCCCGCAACGATATTTCGTGCGAGGCTTGGCTTTTCGGCTATAATAAGTATCATATCTACATTATACTACATCTTTCCGAAAAAAGTCAATGCCTTGACACGTCCGTACTTTAATGTTATAATATTTTAAGAAACATTTTGGAGAATTCTAAATGAACGATTATTCTAATATTGCAGAGTATTCTGTTACAAAGAAAAGAAGCAAGATATATAACGTAGCGAAGTTCGTCGCCCCTATCGTCACCGGTGTGATGCCGATTTTGTATTCCGTGTTAATGCTTGTCGCGTACGGGTTTCCGCCATTCCCGATTGCAATAATTGAACTTTCGGTATTGCTTCTATTTGTTACCGCCGGCTATTTCCGCCGAATTGATTACGACTACCGAATAGTAGGTAACGAGCTATTCTTCTCGGTCGTATATAACCGCCGTAAGCGCAAGGAGCTTGGCTCGGTCGACATTTCAAAGCTTGAGAAATTTGCCCCGTATACCGGAATATATTACGACGAGGCGGCAAGTGATTCCTATGTCAAGGTTTACGATCTTTCTTCGTCGATAACCGACCCATACGTTTTCTACGCCGTTGAAAAGGACGAGGAGAGCGCAAACAAGACTTTGTATATATTTAACGCGTCCGAAAAAATGTTAAAGCTCATAAAGCTTTATAACCGCAGAGCTATAATTACCTATCCGAATGAATAATGATTGCCCCCGCAGCATAATAATTGTCTGCGGGGGTGATTTTTTATGAAAAAAGCGTTGGTATTTACGGCACTCTGTGCCGTTATTCTTGTTTCACTCACCTCCTGCGGGAGGGGAAACAGTGTGAAAAGGTTTAACCTGAACTATCCACTTGATATTCACGCATATATAAAGTTTGACGGCAGAGACTATGAGGCGGACTTGACCATTGTAAACGGGTCAGATATTACAATATCATTCTCCTCCCCCGAAAACATGAAAAACACCGTCCTAGAAATGAAGAACGGGCAGTGTTATCTCCACGTCTTTGGAGTTACGCTTCCTATAACAGACGGCGGATATTCAGCAGAAAACGGTCTATTGCTCATAAGACACTTTTTTTCTATTTCTCATAAAAACTATACAGATGCTTCTGTCATAAAGAGTGCGGGCATCAAATACTGCGTCGAGAACTACTCGACAAGCATGGGAAAAATAAGCGCTTATTTTGTTTCCGACAAACAAATTCCCGATAAGATAAGTGCCGTGTTGAACGGACACGTAATAGAACTGATAATTGTAAACGAATAATTAAATTTGCTTTTTCTCTTGTATTCTTTGGCAAAATAAGGTATAATCATCTGGTACAATATAAATTGGAGGAGGATGATAATATGTGGGGAACAATAATAATGCTCGTGCTTACGATTGTCGTGTTCTACTTCTTCGCTATCCGTCCGCAGAAAAAGCAGGAAAAAGAAGCAGCCGACATGCGCAACAGCATAACCGTTGGTGACGAGATAATCACAATAGGCGGTATAATCGGAACCGTTGTTATAATCAAGGACGATAAGATGATGATCGAGACCGGTAACGATCGTTCTAAGCTCACTATTCTAAAGAGCGCAGTGAGAACTGTTCTTCGTGACGATGAGCCCGCAAGTGATTCCGGCGAAAAGCCGCAGTAATATTTCGGAATAAAAAGTCCCCTTCGGGAATATCCTTTGGTAAAGGATATTTTTGAAGGGGATATTTATTTTCCCGAAGGAGTAAAAATGATAAAAACTGTGAACGCCTCCCCATTGATTCCCGCTCTGATAGGAGCAGCGGTATCGTTGATGCTGTCGGTTGTAACCGTCCTCTTATCGGCATTTTTCCTTACCGAAAGCAAAAGTCTTGAACTGTTGACGGCGGTGCTGCCAAAGATATTTCAGGTGATCTCAGCACTTGTCGGCGGTTTTTTCGCAGGTAAGCTTTCAAGGGAGCGCGGTTATCTCTCCGCAATCATAAGCGGGCTTCTTTTCAGCGCGGTAATTGCCGTCGGTGCGCTGATAAATTCGGGCTTTGAGATTTACTATGTGCTTGTAAGTACGTTAACGCTTACAACCGCTTCTCTCATTGGGTCGCTGCTTGCAAAAGACAGAGGCAGAAGCGGTGCGGCAAAAAGAAAATCTATTATGAAAAAAATGCGTGCATAATACGAAAATACTTTACAACACTACTTTAATATGATATAATATTTATATCAAATATAAAGGAGTATACAGTTATGATCCCTTACATTATAGCAGCCGCTGTGGTTCTCTTGATCCTTCTTATCGCTTGCATCAAGATCGTTCCGCAGGCAACCGAGTACGTTGTTGAGTTCCTTGGCAAGTATCAGAAGACATGGTCTGCCGGTATTCACTGGAAATGGCCGATCATTCAGGTCGTTGCTAAGAAGGTAACTCTCAAGGAGCAGGTGCTTGACTCGCCTCCTCAGCCAGTTATCACGAAGGATAACGTCACTATGCAAATAGATACCGTCATTTTCTACGCCATCTACGATTCAAAGCTTTACTGCTACGGTGCCGTTAATCCCATTTCCGCGCTTGCAAACCTCGCGGCGACTACTCTCCGTAATCTCGTCGGTGAGCTTGAGCTTGACGATACTCTCACCTCCCGTGATACCATCAACGGAAAGATGACTGAGATCCTCGATGAAGCTACCGATAAGTGGGGAATCAAGGTTCATCGCGTTGAGCTTAAAAACATCATTCCGCCTGCCGAAATCCAGAATGCAATGGAAAAGCAGATGAAGGCAGAGCGTGACCGCCGTGAGACGCTTCTCGAAGCTGAAGGACACAAGGCTGCAGTTATCACCCGTGCAGAGGGTGACAAGCAGGCGATGATCCTTGCCGCAGAGGGCGAAAGAGATGCCCGCATTGCAAGAGCAGAGGGTGAAGCTCAGGCAATTTACCTTGCTAAAAAGGCAGAGGCAGACGGTCTATCTGCGCTTAAAGAGGCAGGCGCTGACGCATCGGTTCTCGAGCTTAAGAAGTTTGAAGCACTCGTTGCTATGTCAAACGGCCGCGCATCCAAGATCATCGTTCCGACTGACGTCGTAAATATGACGAAGGCAAACGTAATGTTCTCCGAAACCTCAGGCATCGGCGATATTACCGAGCCCGCTCCCGAAGAACCGAAGAAGAAAAAGACTGATCCCTGTTGTGATTAAATATTTCAACAGTTCATTCTGTTTTATTATCCCTTCTTTGTTATCTAAAAACAGCTCTTACGCATCGCGTAAGAGCTGTTTTTATTTTACTTAAACATTGTTTCGTTCACTTCAAATAGCGACGGTGCGACGAAGTCGGGCTTGTCTGCTTCGTCTGCCTTATCGACGTCTGCCTGCTTTGTTTCGCCCGAAAGGACAAGGACGCTTGTAACGCCGTTACGCTTACCGAGCGCGATGTCGGTATAGAGGCGGTCGCCGAATATTACCATATCCTCGGGCGCTGTCTCTGTTATTTGGCACATCATATCGAGAGCCGATTTATACGGCTTTCCGAAATACGTGGGAGTCACGCCCGTCGATGCGGTAACGAACGCGGAGATCGCGCCGCTATCGGGAATGAATCCGTCCTCTGTCGGACAGTTGAAGTCGGGGTGAGTAGAGATATACTCCGCGCCGTTACGCACGAGGCGGCAAGCGGTATCGAGCTTTGCGTAAGTCAGAGTAGTATCGAAGCTCGTTACGACTATCGGTGCTTCCTCCGAAAGCTCGATCCCCGAATTTACGAACTGCGTTTCAAGCTCAGGAGTGCCAACGAGGTAACAGCTCTTCCCTGCTCGGTTTCTCTTCAAAAACTGAATAGTTACGTCACCTGACGTGAGGATCTCGTTTCTGCTCGGCTCAAAGCCCATGCGTGTGAGCTTTTCATAATAGAAATCGGGATTATGCGATGCGTTATTCGTGAAGAAAAGCACCTTATACCCGTTTTTGCGGAGGTTCTTTATGAACTCAATCGCATAATCGAATACACGCGATCCAAGGTATATCGTTCCGTCCTGGTCAAAGACGAAAAGCTTTTTGTTTTTAAGTGTGTTTTTCAT
>JAZNTT010000071.1:0-28504 GCA_045591885.1 Eubacteriales bacterium
CGTTTCCCCCTTTGGAACCCCCTTTGGGCTTGGGGAAGCTTTGCCACGTTGTCTTGCCTCCCCCTGAGGGTAAGGTGGCGGCGAAGCCGACGGATGAGGTGTAGGCGGCTTCGCCGCCGTTATAAGCCCCTCCCCTACCGGAAATTGTGCCGCTTTGTTCGCTGTCTTATCCTAAAAATTTATCAATTTCCGAAAAGAGCGTTTCCTCGCATTTTGCGCTTGCGCGTGTGAGCGGCAGGCGAAGCTCGTGACGGCAAAGACCGAGCTTTTCCATACCGCTTTTTATCGGCATTGGGTTGGTCTCGGTAAAGAGCGAGCGCATAAGGGGAATGAAGCGGTGGTAGAGCTTTTTGCACTCTTCCCTATCGGTTTCATAGAGCTTACAAAACTCTGACATCTTACGCGGAAACATATTTGATACAACCGATATTACTCCGTATCCGCCGATTGCGATGACGGGGAGCGTCATATCGTCGTTTCCGCTGTATAACGGCAGATCTTCGCCGTATTTACTTGCTATATAGGCACATTTCGATATACTTCCCGACGCTTCCTTGACCCCTGCCGCCATCGGGTGAGAGGCGAAGCCGTCATAGACACTTTCGGGTATATCTGTTCCCGTGCGAGACGGTATGTTATACAGGATGGTCGGCACTCCTGCGCCATCAGCTATCGTCAAAAAATGCCGAAGCAGTCCCGATGCGCCGGGGCGGTTATAATACGGCGTAACGGCGAGTATTCCATCGGCGCCTGCACGGACTGCTTCCCTTGAAAGCTCAACAGAGGAGGCGGTATCGTTGCAGGTCGTTCCTGCTATTATCGGAACTCTGCCGTTTGCCACCTCGGCAACTGTTGCCGTTATTTCTATTTTTTCCTTTTTACTCAGAGTCGGCGCTTCGCCCGTCGTTCCGCAGACGACGAGTGCGTCGATACCCTCGCTTATTTGAAATTCTGTCAGCTTTTTTAACGTCTCTATATCTATTTTGCCGCCCAAAAACGGCGTTACAAGCGCGGTTGCCGCGCCCTTGAACAGCGGTTTTTTCACTATATTTCTCCTTTTATATTTATTTCTCGAAAACGGTTGAAATTTCGATAGATTTGTTATATAATTGAATGGATAATACCTATTTGAAAGATTTTTTAGCTATGATAAAGAATGATCTATCCCCTACCGACCTCAAAAAGAGTGATTTCTTCTACGATCTTCCGACTGAGCTTATCGCTCAGACTCCTGCCGAGCCGCGCGATTCTTCGCGTTTGCTCGTTCTTCACAAGGAAAGCGGAAAGCGTGAGCACAAGGTCTTTTCCGATATAATCGATTATCTTAACGAAGGCGACGTTCTCGTTATAAACGACAGTAAGGTCATTCCTGCACGTCTTTACGGAATAAAGGAAGACAGCGGAATTGAAATTGAGGTCGTTCTTCTCCGTTCACGCGGTCTTGATACGTGGGAAACGCTCGTGCGTCCGGGAAGAAGATGCAAGCCGGGTACTAAAATTATATTCGGCGGCGGCATTCTTCGTGCCGAGGTGCTTGAGACCGTTGAGGGCGGAAACCGACTTATAAAATTCGAATACGAGGGCGACAATATCTTCTCGGTCCTCGACAAGGTCGGCAATATGCCCCTTCCGCCGTACATAACCGAAAAGCTGAAGGACAAGAGCCGTTATCAGACAGTCTACGCAAAGGACGAGGGTTCAGCCGCCGCTCCTACCGCAGGACTTCACTTCACCTCCGAGCTTCTCGAAAGGATCAAGGCGAAGGGTGTTCAGATCGCACCCGTTATGCTTCACGTCGGACTCGGCACCTTCCGTCCCGTAAAGGAAGACAAGATCACCGATCACGAGATGCACGCTGAGTTTATTTCTGTTTCGAAGGAGTCTGCGGACATCATCAACAACCGTAAAGGCCGTCTTTTTGCGGTCGGAACGACGTCCTGCCGAGTTCTTGAAAGTGCGTCGGACGAAAGCGGTATCGTTCATCCGATAACCGACGACACCGGTATATTTATTTACCCCGGCTACCGCTTCAAGGTGACCGATGCGCTTATTACTAATTTCCATCTTCCCGAAAGCACACTTCTTATGCTTGTTTCGGCACTCACCTCGCTTGAGATGATGCTTGAGACTTACAACAAAGCTATAGAAATGGGGTATCGCTTCTTTTCCTTTGGCGATGCGATGCTGATAATATAGAAGCAAATGAAGAATGAAAAATGAAGTCGCTTCGCTGATGAATAATGAAAAATTAATGACGATTTTCGCCTCGGCGAAAATCAACCGAAATTATTCATTATTCACTATTCATTATTCGTTATTCATTTCTCGTACGTACCCGAAGCGGGCTTTCAAAGAATGCCCCTACGGTTAAATTCACAGGGATTTTTATGAAAAAAACGCTTATTACGCCAATTATTAGTGAATTCCCATCGGAATTTCATTCGCTTTTCACGGGTAAGATTTTTGACAGCAGCTGCTCTCCCGAGGCACGCGTCTACTATATTGCGGACAAGCATCTGTTCCTTAAAAAATCCCCTCTCGGAACGCTTAAGACCGAGGCGGTCTTGAACGATTATTTCGGTTCGATTGGACTCGGTGCTAAGGTTCTCTCCTATGTTTCAGACGAACACGACTGGCTTTTGACGAGCGAAGTCAATGGCGAGGATCTTACGCATGAAAATTATCTTTCGCGCCCCGAGTTTCTTGCCGAAAAGCTTGGAACAACACTCAAAATGCTGCATTCTTTGCCGACCGAGGGTTGTCCGATCAACAGGACGGAAAGCTATCTTGAAAATGCTGAATACGGCTACAAAAACAAGCGTTACGACGATACTCTTTTCCCTGACAACTGGGGATATTCCTCGCCCGAAAGTGCATGGAGCGTTATTGAAAAAAGGGCTTGTGAGCTTGAGTGCAACACCCTTCTTCACGGTGACTACTGTCTGCCTAATATAATGTTTGACGGCGACAGCTTTTCCGGCTTTATCGACGTTGGTAACGGCGGAATAGGCGACCGTCACATCGACATTTTCTGGGGAGCTTGGACGCTTCAATTTAACCTTAAAACAGACAAGTACAAGGATATATTTTTTGACGCTTACGGAAGAAAAAACATTGATTTCGACCGTTTTTCACTGATCGCCGCCTGCGAGGTATTCGGATAGAAAGGACTACGATATGGAAACCATAAAGGTACAGCTATACTGCCATATTCCGCACGTAAGCCAGATTCTTTGCGGCTTTAAGGAGCTTGACAAAAGCGGTGAATTTAAGGTCGTTTTTGAAGATGATTCCGCTGAAGCGCAGCGCAAGTATACCGATATGTCGATACTGCGCGTTTTATATAAGGGCAAGGTCATAATATACGATCTTATGGACGGATATATCGGTCCGCACATGATAAAGGATCTGCTTGAAAACTGCGACTTCTATTTTAAGCGCAGCTTTTCCGAGAGCCAAAACGAGCAGTTCGGCGAGCTGAAAAGCAAGATGTTCCCTCTCGGCTTCAACTATCATATGACCTACCGCGGAAATCCGCTGAACGACGGGTTTGTTAAGAGATTTATCAAAATATTTCTGAAGCGTGAGAGCTTCGATCCTTTTACCAAGAAAAAGTTTGAATGCGAGCCGAAATTTAAGGACAAGGATATAAAAATTCTCTTTTTGACGCGGCTTTGGGATCCGAAGGAGTGCGTTCACCAGAACTATATCGAGGAGAGAAAAAAGATAAATGAAGAGCGAATTGCTCTAATCCGTGCTCTGCGTGAAAAATACGGAGACAGCATCGTTGCAGGACTGAACGATTCACCGCTTTCGCGCGAGCTTGCTCCCGATCTTATAGTGAGCGGTAAATACACCAAGCGTAAGAATTATCTTAAGCTTATGAAGGCAAGCGATATTTGTATCGCGTCAACGGGACTTCACGGAAGCATCGGCTGGAAGACCGCCGAGTACGTTGCGGCGGGTAAGGCGATAGTCAGCGAGCCGTTTAACTACACGGTGACGGGTGATTTTATCCCCGGTGAAAATTACCTTGAATTTTCGGGAATACAAGAATGCCTTGATGCCGTTGACAGTCTCGCCTCATTCCCCAATAAGCTTTACGAGATGAAAAAGAAAAATCACGAATATTATAAGCGTTATCTTGCCCCCCGCGAGCTTGTAAAAAGGTCGCTTGAAACGGTTGATTCGCTTATAAAGTAAGGAACTGATTTGAACAGCAAAATTAAAGTTTTAGCCGTTGTCGGCCCTACCGCTTCCGGAAAGACAGAACTTTCCCTACGTCTTGCGGAGGCGCTTGACGGCGAGATAATATCCTGTGATTCCATGCAGGTATACCGCGATATGAATATCGGTACAGCGAAGCCGTCGGTAAGTGAAAGACGCGGTATTCCGCATCATCTTTTTGACGTTTGCGAGCCTGAAAATGAGTTTTCCTGTGCCGATTACAAGGCGCTTGCTGAGGCGGCGATAATGGATATTTCGGGCAGAGGCAAGACGCCGATATTCTGCGGCGGAACGGGGCTTTATCTTTCCTCGGTCCTGCGCGGAGGTGATCTTTCGCCGAGCATTCCCGACGGAATAAGAGAATCGCTTGAAAGCCGTCCGCCAGATAAAAACTGGGAAGAGCTTCTGAAAATTGATCCCGATGCGGCGGCGTTGACCCACAAGAACAACGCCAAAAGAGTTATTCGCGCACTTGAGATCTATCACGGAACCGGAAAAACGAAAACCGAATGGGACAAGCTGTCTCTTGAAGTCGAATCACCTTATGATTCGCTTATCTTCGGGCTTGATTACAAAAGCCGAGACACACTTTACGGAAGAATAAACCGACGCGTTGACATTATGATCGAACAAGGTCTTGAAGCCGAGGTAAGAGCACTTGCTTCACGTTTTGGAAAGACGGCTTCTCAAGCGATTGGTTATAAGGAGCTTCTTTGCTATATAAACGGCGAGCTTTCCTATGACGAGTCGATCGAGCTTCTCAAAAAGAACACCCGAAATTACGCAAAAAGGCAGCTCACCTGGTTCAGACGCGACCAAAGCATTATCTGGTCATATCCCGATGAAAGCAGTGCCGACGCTATTTTTGAAAATATTGTAAATATTGCAAAAAAGCACTTAAACTGAAAGCGTAATTATGCTATACTGATCAAGTTAAACTTGAAACTTTCGAAAGGAGAGACGCTGTGGACGTCAAATATTTAAAGAACGTAGTCAAATATATGCTCTCGGCAGTTCTCTGCCTTATACTAATCGCCTACATCATCTACCATCTTGCAGGCGGCTTCAAAACCGAGATCGGCACTACTCCCGCATCACTTGTGACAGTCGAATCTACCTACACAACGGGCGTTACGCTTTTGCGTAAGGAAAAGGTACTTTATTCACCGATAAACGGCGATATAAGTTATCTTTTCGCAGACGGCGAAAAGGTTGCGATCAAATCCAACGTCGCTGAGGTCTATCCTCAAAACGGCTCGTCGGAGATACGTCACAAAATGATGGAGATCGACCTTGCAATACGTCTGCTTGAACGAAGCAACATGTCTGACGCCGAAAAACGAACAGACACAGCAAGCACCGACGCGCTTATAAGAAAGAACATTTACAAGCTTCTCGACTCTATTGACAAGGATAATATTTCCGGTGCGCACACGTTATCCGACGATCTCCTTGTACAGCTCAACAGGCGAAGAATAATAACGAAGAGCGTTATCAACTTCAACAAGAAAATTGAAGAACTCAAAGCGGAAAAGAAACTTCTTTCCGCTTCCCTGCCGCAAAGCGAAAGCACCGTCAAGGCATCAAGCGGCGGATACTTCTACTCAACGCTCGACGGATACGAGAACATCCTCTCCTCCGAAAACATTGCCTCAATGTCTTACAGAGAATACCTTGATCTTGCGTCACGTCAGGCGGAAGATCTTAGCGTAAGCGAAAACGGTTATCCGGTCGGAAAAATTGTTACTGACTATCTCTGGTACGTCGCGTGCGAGATCGATGTTTCGGAGCTTCACAATTACGAAACGGGGAAAAATTACAGTATCAAGTTCCCTTATAATAACGATACTGCAATTACCATGAAGCTTTACCGTATTCTTTCCGAAGCAGGCTCTGATACCGCAGTACTGGTTTTTGAGACCGGAACTCTTCCTTCAAACTTCAATTATCTGCGTCATCAGACGGTACAGATAGTAAGAGAGTACTACACCGGATGCCGTATTCCGATATCGGCCCTTCGAGTTGTTAACGGCGAAGCAGGTGTCTACGTTCTTCAAGGCTCAAAGGTTGTATTCAAAAAAGTTGAACCGCTCTACGAGTTCGACGGATACATTATTTCTGCCGATAAATCGGGAGAAGACTCATCTTACATTGCAAAAAACGACTTCATCGTTACGAAAGGCAAGGATCTGTATGACGGAAAGATCATTGAATAATATATCCGATGACGTTAAAATCAGCGTCAAGACAAATATTGACAGTATTCGGGCAGGCATTGGTAACAGTGCGGTGCTTATGGCTGCGACTAAGACAGTTCCCGTCGAGGTTATCAATTATGCAATAACGGAATGCGGTCTTACCGATATCGGCGAGAACCGAGTTCAGGAACTTCTCTCCAAGTACGATGCTCTTGCAAAGGATAAGGTCAATCTTCATTTCATCGGAACTTTGCAGGCAAACAAGGTGAAATATATCGTCGGTAAGGTCTGCCTTATTCACTCTCTTGACAGCGTAAAGCTCGCCGAGGAAATATCCAAAAGATCGCTTAAGATCGGAACGGTAACCGACTGCCTTTGCGAAATCAATATCGGAAACGAGGAAGCAAAGGGCGGTATTGACGAGTGCAATGCCGAAACCTTCATAAACAGCGTTTCGGGATTGCCCGGTATAAATATAAGAGGAATAATGGTTATCGGCCCTCACTGCGCAAATGCAGAGGATTATATACCCTTCTTTGAAAGAACCAAGAAACTTTTCGATCATCTTTCCGAAAAAGGACTGCTCTCCGACAAGCCGATACTGAGCATGGGAATGTCGGATAATTATTCGCTTGCGGTAAAGTACGGTTCGACTCTCGTTCGTCCCGGAAGCGCTATTTTCGGAGCAAGAAATTACGTTTGATCCAAATAAGAGCATTCTTTACGCCGTTTTGCACAAAAAAAAGACAAAATATTCGTCAAGGTTTTTGAAAAAACGGTTGCTTTAAGAAAAAAAGTGTGATATAATAACCTTATGTATGGTGGAATGGCAGTTTCACCGATAGAATCCAGAAAATAACATTTCATATATTTGGAGGTACAAAATGGGACTTTTTGACAAAATAAAGGGAGCATTCGATCCTAAGGATGATTACCCCGAGGACGGCTTTGACGGATACGGCGAGGATGACGGCTTCGGCGGAGACGAGTACGAGCCCGAATACACGCAGACCGTTAACAACGCTACCGCACCTAAGACTAACCGCGGAATGGGCGTTAACTCCGGCGCACTTGAAATGAAGGTTGTTAAGCCCGACAAGTATGACAGCCAGACCGCTCAGAAGATCGCAGATCACCTTCTCAGCAACCGCACGGTAGTGCTCAACCTCGAATCTACCAACAAGGAATCCGCAAGACGTCTCATCGACTTCCTTTCCGGCGTTGCTTATTCCATCGGCGGTTACATACAGAGAGTCGCGGTCAACACGTTCATCATCGTTCCCGAGAACGTTGACATTTCCGGCGAGCAGGTTCAGGAAGCTCGCAAGCAGGACGATAGCGACATTTATTAATAAAACGCTCAAGCCGGGTTGTCCTATATGGGCAATCCGGTGTTGGTGCTTTTTTTGCCATACTTAATTGACGGCTTGACAGGTCGGTCGGGGCTTTTTCGGTACGCTTTTTTTGTCCGAAATTTTCTCCTCCGTCATGCTGAAACGGACTGCTCGGAGCTATCCTTGCCGTACCGTTTGTTTTGCTTTGTATGGGTTTTTCCAAAAACGTGAGAGGACGGTTCTATCTTGCAATACCTCGTTTTAATGATAGCGAAAGCAGTTGATCTTTACTGCGACATCCTCATTATTGCGCTTATGATCCGAATGATCCTTTCCCTGTTCGATCCAAATGGCGAGGGGCTCATTCTCGGCTTCGCTGCGTTCTTGACGGAGCCGATAATCATATTGAGCGAAAAGCTGCTTGTTCTTCTGAAAATCGACAACAGCGGTCCGTTCAATATTTCCGTAATGGTTGGCTACACGTTGCTTATGATAGTAAGGGCGATTCTCATCCCGTTTCTGGGGTGAATTTATCTCATGCCTTTCCGCAGGGGCTTTAGCTGCGGAAGAAAGGATGCCGATATTCGGCGCAAATACCGATGCTTGCTCCACACGAACTTAAAAACACAGAATTTTCCAAGTCGCTCCGCGGTTACAGCACCGTTGAGGTTGACGAGCATATAGAATTTATTATCGAGAAATATACAGAGCTTTACCGCATAAACGACGATCTTGAAAAGAAGCTTCGCATCGTTGAAGCGCAGCTCGATGCACTTAAAGCCGAAGAGGAGTCGATCAAATCGACGCTTGTAAACGCGCAGAAGGCGAGCACGCAGATAATCAACGAGGCAAACGAGCGTGCCGACGTTATCATGCGTTCAGCCAAAAACAGCTGTGATCGAATGATCGCAGAGCTTCAGGCAAACGTCGTTAAGGAAAACGAGCGTCTGCGCGAAGCTCAGAGAGAAACCGCTTCCTTCAAGGCGGCGCTCTTTGAGGCATACAGAGATCATATTGCGGGACTTGAGAAGATCGTTCCCGAGATAAGAATTGAAAATAACGATGATGCTATAGCAGAGAAGCTTTCGGGCGAGGTCATGGAAAGAATACGCCGCGACCTTACGGGAAGCAGCGAGCTTCTTTCCGGCTCCGAGGACCCCTTTACTCCTGTAAATGAGGACGGCGATACGGTATCGGGCGGTTCGGGAAGCGCTGAAGCACCGATTCCCGACGCTATCGACGACAATCTTCAGAAGCCCGATGAGGATGCGTTCACAGAGGCGCGTGACAGCGAGCAGGATTTCCTTTCAGAGAGAACGATAATTCTCGAAAAGGGCGAGAGCATTCTTGATTCGATACGCAAGATAAGCAATGAAGCGTCAGACGATGACGACCTTTTCTCAATGCTTGACTCGGTCTCCAAGGAAAACGACAAGAGCAATTCCTCAAACACAGACGAATTCGACGTTGTTTACGACGGCAAAAAATAAACTGACATTAAGACAGAGGTTATAATTATGGCACAGGATTACACAAAGACACTCAATCTGCCGCAGACGGAATTCCCGATGCGTGCTTCCCTTCCTCAGCGTGAGCCCGGCTTCTACGAAAGCTGGACCGCTATGGACCTTTACGGCGAAATAAAGAAGAGAAACAAGGGAAAGACTCCCTTTATCGTTCACGACGGACCTCCCTTCTCTAACGGCTACATCCACATGGGTCACGCGCTCAATAAGGTCCTTAAGGACTTTATCGTAAAGAGCCATGCGATGATGGGTTACTATACCCCTTACGTTCCCGGATGGGATAACCACGGTCTTCCGATCGAAAGAGCTATTGAGCTTTCGAAGAAGAAGCTCAATAAGGAAATGTCCGTTCCCGAGTTCAGAAAAGCATGCGAGAAATTTGCTGAAGACTTCATTCAGAAACAGATGGCGGGCTTCAAGCGTCTCGGCGTTATCGGCGACTGGGAACGTCCTTACCGCACTATGGACAAGCACTTTGAGGCACAGGAAGTAAAGATCTTCGGAAATATGTTCGACAAGGGATATATTTACAAGGGTCTTAAGCCCGTTACCTGGTGTCCCTTCTGTACTACTGCGGTAGCAGAGGCGGACATTGAGTACAAGGACGATCCCTGTACTTCAGTTTACGTAAAATTCAAGATCAAGGACGACTGCGGCAAGCTCGCCGGCTACAACCTTGACAACACCTATTTCGTAATTTGGACGACCACAATCTGGACGCTTCCCGGAAATATGGCGATCTGTCTGCATCCGCGTGAGAGCTACGCTCTTATCAAGGCGGATAACGGCGAGAACTACATTATGGCAGAAGCGCTCGCAGAGAAGACCATGAAGATGGGCGGCTTCGAGAATTACGAGATCCTCGCAACCTTCCCCGGCGCTTTCTTTGAAAATATGTATGCTACCCACCCCTTCCTTGACAAGACCTCGCGTCTCGTTTACGCCGAGTACGTTACCATGGATAGCGGTACGGGTTGCGTTCACACTGCTCCCGGCTTTGGTGCAGACGACTACAATACCTGCATGAGATACGGCATGGACCTCGTCGTTCCCGTTGACGATCACGGCAGACATACCGACTATGCGGGCAAGTATGCAGGTCTTAAGACCGAGGAATCGAATCCTATAATTCTTGAGGATATGCGTGAGTCCGGCGCGCTCTTTGCGTCCGAGCAGATCATTCACTCCTATCCTCATCACGACCGCTGCAAGAAGCCCGTTATCTTCCGTGCTACTCCTCAGTGGTTCTGCTCCGTTGAGTCCTTCAAGGATCAGGCGGTAAAAGCTATAGAGAACGTCCAGTGGTTCCCTGCTTGGGGCGAGGACAGAATGACGAGCATGATGCGCGAGCGTGCAGACTGGTGTAGCTCCCGTCAGCGCCGTTGGGGTATGCGTATTCCCGTATTCTACTGTAACGACTGCGGTAAGCCCGTATCTAACCCCGAATCTATCGCTAAGATCAGCGCTCTCTTCGATGAGCACGGTTCGAACATCTGGTTTGAGAAAACCGCTATGGAGCTTGTTCCCGACGGATTTACCTGCCCTCACTGCGGCGGCAAGGAATTTGAGAAGGAAACCGATACTCTCGACTGCTGGTTCGATTCCGGCTCGACACACTACGCTTCCCTCATGCACGATACTCCCGAGCTTTGGCCCGCTGACGTATATCTTGAGGGTGCTGACCAGTACCGCGGTTGGTTCCAGGCGTCGCTTCTTACCAGCGTAGGTGCGCTTGACAAGGGCGCTCCCTTCAAGCAGGTACTTACTCACGGTTGGGTCGTTGACGGTCAGGGACGTGCAATGCACAAGAGTCTCGGTAACGGTGTTGATCCTGCCGACCTTATCAAGGATTTCGGAGCCGACATAGTTCGTCTTTGGGCGGCTTCCTCCGATTACCACGCTGACGTTCGTTGCTCAAAGGAGATATTCTCTCAGCTTTCCGAGTCGTACCGCAAGATCAGAAACACCGTTCGTATCCTTATGGCGAACGTAAGCGATTTCGATCCCGATAACGATATGGTAGCCGTCGACGAGCTTTACGACATTGACAAGTGGGCGCATTCGCGTCTTAACAAGCTCGTCAAGAACGTTATTGATTCCTACAATACCTACGCGTTCCACGTAGCATATCACGAGATAAACAACTTCTGCTCCGTAGAGCTTTCGAAGCTCTACGTTGATATTACGAAGGACCGTGTTTACACCGATGCCAAGGATGGCAATGGACGCCGCGCAGCACAGAGCACGATGTATATCATCCTCTCTGCTCTTACCCGTCTGCTTGCGCCCATCATCACCTTCACCGCCGACGAAGCATGGCAGATGATGCCTCACGCATCGACTGACGATGTCAGAAACATTCTTCTTAACGATATGCCTGTTTACAGCGAGGAGTACTGCTTCGATGAGATCGAAGAGCGTTACAACGCGCTCTTTGAGCTTCGTGACGATGTTATGAAGTATCTTGAAGAGGCAAGAGCAGCTAAGACTATCGGTAAGTCGCTTGACGCAAAGGTCGAGATCACCGTTTCCGACAAGGAAAAATACGCGCTTCTCTCCTCCTTCGGAGACGAGCTTGAGACCGTATTCATCGTATCAAGCGTTACCGTAAACGAGGGCGAGGACGAGATCAAGGTCTCCCCCGCTGACGGTTGCAAGTGCGTTCGTTGTTGGAAGTTCAGTGAGAATGGCAAGGACACCGATGGCGGATTCCTCTGTATCCGTTGCGCCGACATTCTCGGTATCTAATCAATGATAATAATATCTTTCGCCATAATCGTCGCGTCAGTCATTCTCGATCAGATAACAAAGGTTATTGCTCTGAACGAGCTTAAGCCGATCGTATCGCATCCATTTATCCCCGGCTTTATTGAATTTCGTTTCACAACAAATCCCGGTATTGCTTTCGGTATGCTGGGCGGTCAGGGTTGGCTGTTTATACCCATATCGAGCATTGCGATAATTATTGTTATATTTGTACTGTTCCGCTTCAGAAAGAAGCTTTCGCCGCTTCTTTCCGTCGCGCTATCTATGATAGCGGGCGGCGGTATCGGCAATCAGATCGACAGAATCTTCCGCGGCGAGGTCATAGATTTTCTGAATTTTCAGTTCTTCGACTTTCCGATATTCAACGTTGCCGACTGCTTCGTTTCCGTCGGTTGCGTGCTTGCGGGAATCGCAATAATGTTCTTCGACAGATGGGTATTGTTCGACGAAAAGGATAAAACAAAGGTATCCGGAGAAAAGAATGATAAATAACGAAAGCGTCGGCTTACGTCTTGACGTTTATGTGGCGGAACGCGAGAAAATTACGCGTTCCGCCTCTGCAAAATTGATAGAAAGCGGTGCTGTTACGGTAAACGGCGAAGCGGTAAGCAAAAACTACCGTTTGCGCGAGGGTGATACCGTTGACACGGTTATTCCCGAGCCGACCCCTGATAAGGCGGAGCCGGAAAACATACCGCTTGACATAGTTTACGAGGACAGCGATCTGCTCGTAGTTAATAAGCCCAAGGGGATGGTAGTTCATCCTGCGGCGGGAAACGAAAGCGGCACTCTCGTAAACGCACTTCTGTACCACTGCGGTGACTCGCTATCGGGGATAAACGGCGTTATCCGTCCCGGAATCGTTCACCGTATCGACAAGGACACGTCGGGGCTTCTCGTCGTTGCAAAAAATGACGCGTCTCACGTTTCGCTTGCCGAGCAGATCAGTTCACACACCTTCGACCGCTTTTACCGCGCGATTTCGCTCGGTCATCTGAAGGAAGAAAGCGGAAGAATTGACAAGCCGATCGGGCGTCACCCCGTTGACCGCAAGAAAATGGCGATCGTCAAGGAGGGACGCGATGCGGCAACAAATTACAAGGTTCTAAGCACGCTTGACGGCGCGGACTATATCGAGCTTAAGCTCGAAACGGGAAGAACGCATCAAATAAGGGTTCATCTTTCGTCACTCGGTCACCCGATAATGGGTGACACGGTCTACGGCGGAGGCAAAACGAGATTTGAAGCTCAGCACCCCTCACTTATTTCGGGGCAGTGTCTGCACGCGAAGACCATCTCGTTCATTCACCCGAAAAGCAGTGAATATATGTCGTTCGACAGTCCCCTTCCCGACTATTTCAAGAAGCTTCTGACGCTCCTCGGAGGAAGTGAAATCAATGGGTAAATTCGATAACATTCTGATATTAAGCGATTTCGACGGCACGTTTGCAGGTAAAAACAGCCGAATGGTCGACCGAAATCTAGAGGCAATCGAGTATTTCAAAAGTAACGGCGGACATTTTACGCTGTCAACGGGGCGTCTTCCCTGTATGCTTAATATCGTTTTCCCGACGTTCCGCGAGGTCGTTAATTACCCCTTGATACTTGCTAACGGCTCGATTCTTTATGACGGCAAGACCGACACTGTTATTTCCGAGCTTTTCTACGACGGCGTTCAGGCGCGGCTCGACATCAAGGACGTTATGAGCAAATTCGACGTTGTCAAATTCGCCTGCTACACCGACGATGGACAGCTTCAAAGCGGAATTACCCCCGATGAGGCAGTAGGCAATAAGTGGCGCAAGGCAAATCTTACCTACGCTACCGACGTTGAAGCAATTCGCGCCCGCGATTATATAAACGAGACCTACGGCGACCGCTACTCCTGCTTCCGTTCAAGTTACTCGTTTACAGAGATCGTAGGAGTTGAGTCCGGCAAGGGAAAGAGGATCCCTGCTCTTCGTGAGTTTTCCGATAAGAAGCTTACGGTCTGCTGTATCGGAGATTTTGAAAACGATATTGAGATGCTGAAGATGGGCGACGTTGCTTTCTGCCCGTCTAATGCAATTGACGAAGTAAAGAACATCAGCGATCACGTAGTTTGTCATCACGACGAGGGTGCCATCGCGGATATGATAAAAATAATTGAGGAACAATACATTTGACTAAAATGCCGCTCATTCGCGGCAAGGAGGATAAAATGAAAGAGAAATTTTACATCACAACAGCAATAGCGTACAGCTCGCGCAAGCCTCATATAGGCAATACGTTCGAGGTCATTATGACCGACGCTATCGCACGCTACAAGAGAAAACAAGGCTACGACGTGTTTTTCTTAACAGGTACCGATGAGCACGGTCAGAAGATCGAAAACTGTGCTAAGGAGGCAGGTATCACTCCTAAGGAATACGTTGACGGCGTAGCAGGACAGATAAAAGAGATCTGGGATCTTATGGACGCGTCCTACGACCATTTCATCCGCACAACAGACGATTATCACGAGGCGGCAGTTTCCGCCATCTTCAAGAAGCTCTACGACAAGGGCGATATATACAAGAGCGAATACGAGGGCTGGTACTGCGAGCCGTGTGAGGCATTCCTTACCGACAGCCAGATAGTCGACGGCAAGTGTCCCGACTGCGGACGCGAGGTCAAGAAGATGAAGGAGGAATCCTACTTCTTCCGTATGAGCGCATATCAGGATCGCCTCATGAAGCACATCGAGGAGCATCCCGAATTCATCGAGCCGGAAGCTAGAAAGAAGGAAATGGTAAATAATTTCCTTAAGCCCGGTCTTCAGGACCTTTGCGTTTCGCGCAGCTCCTTTAAGTGGGGCGTTCCCGTTTCCTTTGACGACAAGCACGTTATCTACGTCTGGATAGACGCACTTTCGAACTATATCACGGCTCTCGGCTACAATCCCGAGCTTCCCGAGACTGATGCGTTCAAGAAAAATTGGCCTGCCGACCTTCATATCATCGGTAAGGACATCATGCGTTTCCATACGATCTACTGGCCTATCATTCTTATGGCGCTTGATCTTCCGCTTCCGAAAAAGGTGTTCGGTCATCCTTGGCTCAACGTCGGCGCGGACAAGATGAGTAAGTCGAAGGGCAACAGCATTTACGCTGACGACCTTGCTAATATTATCGGTGTTGATGCGGTAAGAGAATACGTGCTTGCGGAAATGCCTTACCACAATGACGGAAGCATCACGTTCGACAACATCATCACACGTTACAATACCGACCTTGCAAACAACCTCGGAAACCTCGTCAACCGCACTCTTGCGATGACTGCAAAGTATTTTGACAGTGTCGTTCCCTCCCCTGCTTCTGAAAATGAACCCGACGCCGACCTTAAGGCATGCGTAAAGAAGGCGTACGAAGATATGGTCGCGCAGATGGACAGCTATCATATTGCAGATGCAGTTGAGACTGTATTCAGCGTGTTCCGCCGTGCTAACAAGTATATCGACGAGACGACTCCCTGGACTCTTGCTAAAAACGGCGACACAGAGCGTCTAAGCACCGTAATTTACAATCTTCTCGAAGCTATCCGCGTCGGTGCTGTTATGGTAGAGCCGTTCATGCCCTCGACGTCCCTTAGTATTCTTAATCAGCTCGGTACTGCCGTTGATTCTTACGAATTCGGCGGTCTTGAAGCAGGAAAGCCGATAGGAGAAGCTAAGGTTCTATTCTCGCGTCTTGATGAAAAGGAAACTCTTGAAAAGCTCGAGGCAATGAATCCTCCCAAGGCGCCCGCTGTTCCCGTCCCCGAGGATCAGGAGGAGCAGATCGGAATTGAAAGCTTCGGTGCAGTTGAGCTTCGTACCGCGCAGGTAATCGCCTGCGAGAGAATACCTAAGGCAAAGAAGCTTCTCAAGCTTCAGCTTGATCTCGGCTACGAGCAGAGACAGGTTGCGTCGGGCATTGCAAAGTGCTACGCACCCGAGGACCTTATCGGAAAGAAGATAATCGTTGTTGCAAACCTCAAGCCCGCAGTTCTTTGCGGAGTTGAGAGCAACGGAATGATCCTCGCATCGGGCGATGGCGATCAGATCAAGGTCGTGTTCCTTGACGACGATACTCCCCTCGGACAGAGAGTAAGATGATAATTTTCGATTCCCACGCGCATTATAATGACGAAAAGTTCGGACTCGAAGATGAGCGCGACGCGAAGATAAAAGAAATAATGGACGGCGGCGTGAGATATATCATAAACGCCGGAACAAGTCCCGAAACCTCGCGAGAGAGCTTGAAAATCACCGAAAAATTCGACGGATTTTATGCGTCGGTCGGTATTCATCCGTCTGATCTATATGAACTTAGCGACCCTTACGCGGCGCTTAAGGAGATAGAAACGCTTGCCTCTCATCCGAAGGCAGTCGCTATCGGTGAGATCGGACTTGATTATCACTGGCACGAGGAGCGTCACGATTTCCAAAAGGAATTTCTTCACTATCAGCTTGAGCTTGCTGAAAAGCTTGATCTTCCCGTTATAATTCACGACCGCGAGGCACACGGTGACTGCCTTGACGCAGTATTCGCTCACCCAAACGTACGCGGTGTATTTCACAGCTACAGCGGCAGCGCAGAGAGCGCCAAGGAGCTTATAAAGCGCGGATGGTACATTTCCTTTTCGGGAGTGGTTACCTTCAAAAACGCTGCTCGGCTTGCCGAGATCGTACCTACGATCCCGAGCGACCGACTTCTGACCGAGACCGACTGCCCGTATCTTACGCCGCATCCGCACCGCGGTGAGCGTAACGATTCGAGCTACCTTACCTATACGATTGAAAAGCTTGCATCCCTTCGCGGAGCTACTCCCGATGAGATCGCGGCTTTAACGCTTAAAAATGCCGCAACGCTGTTCAGCAAATGCGGAATAATTACGGAGGGATAAATTATGTACAGCTATTTAAGAGAAAATTACACGATGCTCTTTGATTTCTATGAGCTGACAATGGGTAACGGATATTTTCTTTACGGCTACGAGGACAAAATTTCCTACTTTGACGTCTTTTATAGGAAAAACCCCGATGACGGCGGTTTTGCTATCGCCTGCGGTCTTGACCAGGTTATCGACTATGTTAACGACCTGAAATTCACCGACGACG
This sequence comes from Eubacteriales bacterium, assembly GCA_045591885.1. Lineage (GTDB taxonomy): Bacteria > Bacillota > Clostridia > Oscillospirales > CAG-272 > Colimorpha_A. Next base: position 17,171 of record JAZNTT010000071.1, read on the forward strand.
ATATTGATTTCCTTCGTTCAAAGGGCTGCTTTGACGAGAAATTCCTTTCGTACCTTAAATCGTTCCGATTCTCGGGCGACATCTGGGCAGTTCCGGAGGGAACCGTTATCTTCCCCGGCGAGCCGATAATGACGGTTCGTGCTAAGGCAATAGAAGCGCAGTTCATTGAGACCTTCGTGCTTCTTACGCTCAACCATCAGACGATGATCGCAACGAAGGCGTCTAGAATCGTCCGTGCCGCAGAGGGCAGACCTATAAGCGAGTTCGGCTCACGCCGTGCGCAAGGCCCGTCGGGTGCAATTCTCGGTGCAAGAGCTTCCTATATTGCGGGCTGCACAGGCACCGCCTGTGCTATCGCAGAGGAAAGATTCGGCGTTCCTGCAACGGGAACGATGGCTCATTCCTGGGTACTTATGTTCGACTCAGAGTTTGAGGCGTTCGACACCTACTGTTCCCTTTACCCTAATGCCGCAACGCTTCTCGTTGACACCTACAACGTACTCCAAAGCGGCGTTCCAAACGCTATAAAGGCGTTCAAGAAACACGGAATCACCAAGTGCGGTATCCGTATCGATTCGGGAGACCTTGCATATCTTTCGCGCAAGGCGCGCAAGATGCTTGACGAGGCTGGACTTACCGAATGTAAGATCGTTGCCTCCAACTCCCTTGATGAGTACATCATACGCGACCTTCTCAAGCAAGGCGCAAAGCTTGATGCATTCGGCGTCGGTGAACGCCTTATTACCTCAAAGAGCACGCCCGTTTTCGGCGGTGTTTACAAGCTCTGTGCAGTTGAGAACGACAAGGGCGAGATAATACCGAAGATAAAGATAAGCGAAAACCCCGAAAAGGTTACGACCCCTCATTTCAAGAAGGTATACCGTCTTATCGAAAAGGAAAGCGGAAAGGCGATCGCAGACTATCTTACGGTCTATGACGAGACCGTTGATACTACTAAGCCGCTTACGATCTTTGACCCCATCTACACCTGGAAGGAAAAGACGCTTACCGACTTTGAGGCGATCGAGCTTCTCAAGCCGATATTCGTTAACGGCGTTTGTGTTTATGATCGCCCGACGACCGCGGAGATTCGTAAGTACTGTGAAGAAGAGCTTGACCGTCAGTGGGACGAGGTAAAGCGTTTTGAGAATCCTCACAACTACTACGTTGACCTTTCTCCCAAGCTTTGGGACATCAAGCAGATGATGCTTCACGGCTTGCTAAAGGCGGAGGACAAGCAATGAGCAAAAGAATTGCGCTTATCGCGCACGATAATATGAAGCCTACGATGATCGAGTGGTGCAAGGAGAACCGTGAGAAGCTCTCTGAGCATTTCCTCTGCGGAACAGGCACGACCGCGGCGAAGATAAACGAAGCAACGAGGCTCCCCGTTAAAGCGTACCTCAGCGGTCCACTCGGCGGTGATCAGCAGATAGGCGCAAAGGTCGCGGCGGGAGAAATTGACATAATAATTTTCTTCTCCGATCCGCTTACCGCAATGCCTCACGATCCCGACGTAAAAGCACTTCTCCGCATTGCGCAGGTTTATGACATACCGATCGCAAACAACCGCTCAACTGCGGATTGTATACTTAAATCATTATAAATAAATATCCCCCGCATAATAATTATGCACCCCAAAAGTGTCTAACTTTTGGGGTGCATATCATTATCGCGTGGTTTTCGCTTTACAAACAAAGAGCGCCCATTTCTGACGTTTCTTTGATTATCAGATTCAGATTTCTTTTCCTCCGAAAAATACTCTATTTACGTTAAGATCACGGTCGAGTATTAAAAGATCCGCGCGTTTACCTTCCGCAATTTCTCCTCTGTCGGTGAATCCCATCGCCTTCGACGGAGTGAGTGATGCCATTTTCGACAGCGCGACAAGATCGTTACCGATAGCCTCAGCCATGGTTCTGTACAGACGGTCGGCAGTTGCAGTGCTTCCCGCAAAAGCCTTTCTGTCGGGCATTTTTGCAACGCCGTCCTCGATTATTATCGGATCCTTATCAGCACGGCTGATGCCTGTCGTCACAGAGCCGTCGGGCATTCCCGCGCCGCGCGAAGCATCTGTCACGAGGCAGACCTTATCAGCACCCTTACATTTATATATAAGCTTCAGAAGCTCAAGCGGCAGATGCTTACCGTCAGCGATAACCTCGGCATAAAGCTCATCGAAATAAAGTCCCGCCTCAACTGCACCGGCGACACGGAAAGCGTTTACTCGCTCGGTAAGCTTCATTCCCGAATAAAGATGCGTCATAACGGTATAGCCATTTTTAACAGCGTCTTCAATCTCGGTAAACGTCGCATCGGTATGAGCGACGGAAGCGATGACGCCGAGCTCGGAACAAGCTCTTCCAAACTCCATTCCGCCGTCAAGCTCAGGTGCGGCACCAACTCGCAGGATCTGCGGGTATTTTTCTTTTAGCGCTCTAATTTCATCGGCGCTCGGGTTTTTCATGCAGGACACAGCCTGTGCTCCGCACTGTGCGGGACTGAGCCAAGGTCCTTCCATGAATACTCCCACAACCGTAGGATTTTCGGCGGTTTTCATATACTCACCGCAGGCTTCAATCATTGCCGTTGTTTCCTCATCGTCTGAGGTGCATGTCGTTGCTACAAGCGTGGTTGTTCCGTGAGAGAGGTGAAAGTCTGATATCGCCTCAAAATCATTCACGTCTCCGCCCATAAAGGATTTTCCAATTGCACAGTGACAGTGAATATCAACGAAACCGGGGATAAGATAACCGCCCTGTGCGTCGATTATTTCATCTGCGGAAAAAGCCTCTTTTCCAATGGCGGTGATTACACCGTTTTCAAAAAGGCAAGCTCCGTTTTCAATAATTCTGTCGCTGCATACTATATCTGCGTTAATAATTGCTGTTTTCATATCCATTCTCCTTATTTGATACTTGTATTGTATCAAAAACAATCGTACGATTCAATATAAAATTGTCCTCTTTTATAAAAAATTACATATATCGTATCAAATTCAATTGACATTACGTCGCGTGCCGGTTATAATTATCATAATAACGGTTATGGAGGGGCTATGAGCTTTGCGGAAATTGATGAAAGACAGCGCGATTACGAATGGTCGATGTCCGAATTACAGAGCCATGGGCATTTTGAGATCTACTGTCTGATAAGCGGAGAACGAAAATACTTTTTCGAGGATAAGATATATAGCATAACTGCGCCGACGGTCTGCATCATTCCTCCGTTTGCGCTTCACAAGACTGAGGGAGGCGCATTCAGGCGCATCACTCTCAACGTTTCTACCGACGTTCTGACCGAAATAGAACAGGAATACCTATACACGCTGGGCAGACAGGGGGCATTTAAGCTCGGCGGCAATATGGCTGACTTGTTTTTATCATTACTTGACGAGTCTGTCGATCTCTCGCATGACACGCCCGGCGGTGAACCAAGCGCACCGCATTTCATACACGTTCTATTGTCACTGCTCAAACGCACGGAGCTTATACCGTATAACACGATAGACGAGCAAGCGGGAGTAAAAAAAGAAGCACCCGCAATGCGTGCAGTCAGCTACATAAATAAGCACTATAGCGAAAATTTCACGCTTGACGAGCTTTGTGAGCAACTGTTCATATCGAAAAACTCGTTATGTGCCGATTTCCGCACGCTGATGCATTGTTCTGTCATGGAGTACCGATCGTTTATTCGCATAAGCAAGGCAAAGGAGCTTTTGTCTTCAACGAACATGAAGCTGGGCGATATTGCATCGGAATGCGGCTTTTCTTCCGCCAACTATTTCGGCCTCATATTCAAAAAAGAGGTCGGAATCTCTCCGACAAGCTACCGTAAAGTAAAATAAAAAAGCACGCTTCTGATGAAGCGTGCTTTTGCTTTAGTTTTAATTATTCTCCGAGATCAGGGAGGGGGATATCGTCGCCTCCGAGAGAGATAGTTATTACGTCCTCATTATCAAAGATTATGGTCTCGCACTCAGGAGAAGTGAATTTTTCGTTCATATTCATCGTCCTTTCATTTTAGAAGCTTATCTCAGGCAGATCTACACTGCCGTCATCATTTGTCTCAAAGCCGCCCGGGACTGTTGTTTCCGGGACTGTTGTTTCGGCTTCTGTCGTCGGTTTCTCAGTCGTAACTTCATCCGTCGTATCGGGTACCGTAGTAATATCTTCGGTTGTCGATGCGGTCGTTGTCGTTTCGGCTTTGGTTTCCGACGTCGTGTCTAACACCGTCGTATCGGTCGGCTTCGGGCTTTCCGACGTGGTTTCGGCCGTTGTGTCCGTTTCGGACGTTTCGGTCATGCTTCCGTCGGTGGTCTCGGGAGCCGTTGTATCCGATAGCGCGGTCGTTTCCGTCGTCACTTCGGACTTGCCGTCATCTTTGCACGCGATAACGGTCATCATAAGAAGCGCGGACAGAATTATGAGAATTATTCTTCTCACTGTGCTTTGCTGAATGCGATTGCAGCATCACCGTAATTCTTAACTGCCGCGATAAGGTTGCTTATATCCGAACCTTCCTCGTAATTATTATTAAGAATTTTAAGGTATGCATTAAACGTAAACCTTGCAGTTGCTACGGTTTCATTTTCATTGAAGATAGTGACCTCAATGGTATCATCATAGTTTGCGGGACGAAGATTTTCTACAACAAGCTTTCCGTTCTCATCAAGAACGTCTGCGAGCAATCCGGAAGCGGATCTGCCGCCAAGAGTAATCTTAAAGTTAGTCGCCTTTTCTGCATCAATGCCGATACTAAAGTCCACATTGTATCCGAGCGTTGCGCTGAATCCTGCAAACACGTTATTTGTGTCGTCGACATCAAAGGAATCTTCCGAAGAGAACTCAGTAGTTATGACATCGCCTTCGTTCTTGCCGGATACTATATCGCCATATATCTCGATTGCGTCAAGAAGAGTTGTAAGCTTTGCAAACTTATCATCGCTATATCCGAAGTAAGCAGCATCCTTATTCTTAACATTGGAAATGTATTTCGAAACGCTTGCTTTCTTTTCAACGTCACCGCAGGTAACGGTAAACTCCGTTCCGATCTGACCGGGAGTAAGGTCGATAGTGTAAACGTTTTCGCCCTCAACGAGCTCGGAGATAACAACCTCGCCGTCAACCTTTATGGTTGCGTCTTTGTGAGCCTCAAGCCATTCCTTAGTAATTTTGAACTTCACTCTCAAGGAAATACCCTGGTTGAGAACAAGCGCTGAGGTAAAGGTGGGAGCTTCAACCTCTTCGGGCTGTTCATCGGAGGGGAGCTTGTAGATGTAGACATCTTTTTGAGAACTTGTTGAAGCATAGCAAGAGAAAAGCGGAGAACCGGAATTAGGATTGATGCGCATCCAATTTCTTGTATTCTCGCCCTGTGCTTTTACTGTCGCCACTCCGTTTGCATCGATTTCTACCATCCAAGCAGCGTCATCATTTTTATCTTCACAAATTTTTAAGTAGTTTGAGCTACTACTTGCAGCATAAAGATAACCGGCATCGACCTTAAATGCATAGGTGCCTGCTTTTGTTCCTTCTTCTAACGTGATTACCATAATTCCGTCCTTGTGCGAAATTATACCGGCTGATTCATCTACCGAAATTGCATCTCTGTTATTATCCTTCTGGGCTGCGCTCATTGTGTAATACTTTTCGTCGATTATACCTACCACAATGATGGTGTCGCCCACTTTGAGTTGAGAAACATCGGTAACGAGCTGATATCCTTGAATCTCCTCGCCACAGACGGTACATACGCCGTCCACCACATTATGCCCTGTTGCAGGAACATTTTCCCAAGGGGTAAGTATTGCTTTACAATCTGCGCACATTTCGCCGGCAGTATTTCCGGATTCGGTACACGTTTCTTTTTTGGGTTCTACAATTCCCGTTATGTTTGTGTGCTCGCACTGTGGCTCATCCGCAACTTTCAACTTATATATGCAAATGTCTTTCTGTCCGGAGCTGTAACATGCAAATATACTACTCGTATTATTATAACGCATCCAGTTTTTCGTGTTTGACCCCTGCGCCTTTACCGTGGCCACGCCTTTGTCAGTTATAGAAATATTCCAAGAACTATTCGCCGACAGAGCAGTTTCAGTTTTTAAATAGTTTTTGCTACTTGATGCGGCATAAAGATATCCTGAACCCGTATTAAAAGCAAACGTGCCCGCCGTAGTGCCATTTTCAAGTGTCAATACCTGAACATCACCACTAATATTGCTTATAGTTGTTCCGTTTTTGGTTATAGTCGCTTGACCTCTATTGTTGCCATTCTGCGTCGTACTTAAAGCAAAATTATAGTCGTTTGCCACGATAATAACCTTATCACCGGCGTTAAGATCAGAAACGTTGGTAACAAGCTCATACGTTTCACTAGCCGCCTTTGTGCCGATTGCGATGGCAGGGATCATGGATAGCACCATGATCGTGCCGAGGAGAAGTGCTGTCAATTTTTTGAGAAAATTGTTTTTCATTTGCAAATACTCCATTTTCTTTTGATTGTTATTTCCGCCACATTTTGGCGAATATAAATATTCATTTTAATTGTAGCACTGTTGTCGATTTTTGTCAACCTATTTACTATATATAATATTATTTTTCCTACTATTAACAACCGTTTTTTCTTTGTTATATTCCACAAAATCAAAGGATTTAATGAAAAAAGTGCCGAATTATCGGCACTTTTCACTTATTTGATCTTGATTTTTATATCACCCGTATCGGTTGTGATCTCACATTTACCCCCCGTTACCGTTTTTGGCACGTCGATATCACCCGTATCGGTTCTTGCGATAAACACCTTGTCGGAAAGAAGCGTTCCTCTGACATCGCCCGTATCGGTTTTGATGTATATCTCCGCGGCGTCGCAGCTATCAAGCTTGATATCACCCGTATCGGTTTTGACATTGTATTTCTCTGCCGCGATAACGCTTTTAAGCACAACGTCGCCCGTGTCACCGCTTACCGTCAGATTCTTACAGTTAACGTCGGTCAACACCGCATCACCGGTTGACATCTTGGTTTTCAGGTTACCGATGCATAAGATCTTTGAAATCTTTATATTTCCCGTTGTTGTCGTTATATCAATGCTTCCTGCTGTTATCTCGCTGATACGCACGTCACCCGTTGTTGCCTTGATCTTCAATTCTCCGTTTACCGATGCGTAGCATTTCACGTCACCCGTAGACACCTTGACCGAAAGGTCTTTAAAAGTCATACCGCTTGATATCTTCACGTCGCTTGTGTCCGCCTTAATGCTGAGAGACAGGTATTCTTTTTCGGGAAGATAGACGGTAATTTTAGGCTGTTTGAAGTTGATTCCGATAAACATAGACCAGCGGAATCCGCCCTTTCGCTTGACCGAAAGCGTGCCGTCTGCAAGCTCGACCGTGTGATTTTCGTCCTCGGGAAGATAGGTCACGATCCTGACCTTTTCGTCATTCGATTTTAAGAAGATTATGTCAGCGGTATCCGATATGACCGATATATTGTCAAGTGTTTCTTCAAAAACGTAGGTATCGGTCTCATATTTGACTGTTGTCAGCTTCGTAAAGTCCCAGCCGTGAGCCGCCATAGCGGAGGTAAAGACAATTCCTCCAATCAGAATAAGGATCGTCGCAATTATCATTGTAAGCTTCATTTTCTTATTCATTACGCCACCTCCTTTTTAGAGAAAAGACCAATGAAACGCTTGAATACCAATACGGTAAGCCTTATCATCAGCTTTGAGAGGCTAAGACAGCCGTAGAATGCAAACACCGTAAGTCCCGCAGAGACAAGGGCCGAGCCGATTATCGCGATTCCCGTTATCGCCTGCGAGCCGATGATCTGAATCAGACCGAGCACAAGCAAGTAAGGAGAAACAACTGCAAGCGTGACGAAGCACGCCCAGAGCGAGATCATTATCGCCCACGCCGATGCGTAAAGAGAAAGACCGACTACAAACGCCGCGCACACGAGCGGAACCCAAACGGGTATTCCGAGTATCAGAAGTGCGATCTCCCAGCCTGCAAGCTTCCGTTTCGGCTTCTCTTCGAGCTTACGCTCGGCTTCGGATTTCATCTGCGCCGATTCAGACATTATTCCCTTTGCGATCTCATCGATATCACCGATTGCCGCGACTGCTTCTTCCTCGGTCAGACCCTCTTCCATTCGGTCATCTATCATTTCGCTGTAAAACGTCAGGCGTTCCTCGATCTCACTTTCGGCAAGTCCCGAAAGCTTTTTATCGAGCGCAAGCATAAACTGTATTTTAGTCATCGTATCACTCCTCCTTCACTACAAAATTGTATATAGAAACAATTTCTTTCCATTCTGTCTTAAATTCTTCTATTCTCTTCCGACCGATGTCCGTTATTCTGTAATACTTGCGTAGACGTCCTCCGTGCTCTGCTGTCCATACCGTCAGCATTTCGGCGTTTTCAAGGCGCTTTAGGATCGTATAAAGAGTCGATTCCGAAAGCTCTATATACGGTTTCATATCCTTTATTATTTTATAGCCGTAGGAGTCCTCGTTTTTTATAGCCGCAAGCACGCATACGTCAAGCAGTCCTCTTTTCAACTGAATATCCATATCATACCTCCCCTTACATAATACATCATATCACGAGGTATTGCTCTTGTCAAGAGGTTTTTGCAAAAAAATATTGCAGAATTTCGTCTTTTGTATTATAATGAGAAGGAAATCTTTTTAGGAGCACAAACATGAATCTGCCCGAAGCCTTCTGCGCGCGAATGAAAATGATGCTCGGTGATGAATATGATGCTTTTTTGTCCTCGTATGACCGTCCAAGCACGCCGTCTCTGCGTCTGAATCCTTTGAAAAAGAATAATATTTGCTTAAGTGATATTTCGGAAATGCCGTGTATAGGCGAGCGTGTGCCGTGGGCGGAGAACGGGTACTACTACGATCCCGAAAGTGAAACGCGTCCCGGCAAGCATCCGTATCACGAAAGCGGCGCTTACTATATTCAGGAGGCGAGTGCAATGCTCCCCGCTTCCCTTTTCCCGCCGTCTGAAAATGACAAGGTACTTGACCTTTGTGCAGCGCCCGGCGGAAAAAGCACTCAGCTTGCGGCCGCCCTTTACGGTACAGGACTTATCGTTTCGAACGAGATACATCCTCAAAGAGCGTCGATCCTTTCGCAAAACGTTGAGCGAATGGGGATCCGAAACGCAGTCGTTACAAATCACGCGCCGAAGGAGCTTGCAAAGCATTTCCCTGCATTCTTTGACAAGGTAGTCGTTGACGCGCCCTGCTCGGGTGAGGGCATGTTCCGCAAGGAGGAGCAGGCACTCGCAATGTGGAGTCAGGAAAACGTCGACCTATGTGCTACGCGTCAGAAGGACATTCTCGAATCTGCTTCCGAAATGCTAAAGCCCGACGGATACCTGACGTATTCAACCTGCACCTTTGCGCCCGAGGAAAACGAGGGCGTAATTTTGCATTTTCTCCGTAATCACCCCGAATTTGAGGTCGTTCTGCCGAAAAATCGGACGGTACTTGACTGCATTGAAAAGGGGCTTATCGACCGCGGAAACCCTGCGTGGGTCGATAGCGGCGATGAATATGCCGAACAGCTAAGAAACACGCTTCGCATCTTCCCGCATCACGCAAACGGCGAGGGGCATTTTGCGGCACTTCTACACAAATCCGCTGACGCGACGACCTTTAGCGCAAAAGAGCGCAAAAACGACAAGAAGAAGCAAAAGGAAAGGGGCGGTCGTCCCCAAACGACGCCAGAGAGCGCGTACAAGCTTTTCTTGCAGTTCATCAAGGACGTGACCGACGAGACGGTAGACGGTGTTCCCTGCCTTTACGGTGAACAGCTTTATCTGTGTCCAAATGATCTGCCGTCGCCGCGCGAGGGGCTTAAGACGCTTCGGCACGGCTTGCATCTCGGCACGGTCGTAAACGGTAACCGTTTTGAGCCGTCGCACGCGTTGGCGCTGGCGCTTGATCCGTCAAAGGCAAAAAAGACCTTCTCTGTCGACCTCGGCTCGGCATCATCTTATCTGCGCGGCGAGGTCATTCCCTGCGGTAACGAAAAGGGTTGGCACATCGTAACGCACGGTTACTTCCCTCTTGGATGGGGCAAGGCAAGCGACGGAATGATGAAAAACCATTACCCGAAGGGGTTAAGAAAGTAAAAAAAGGACGCGGAATATTCCGCGTTCTTTTCATTTATTTATTTTTTGCGTTCTTCTTGTTATTAATGAATATTGCAATCGCTACGCCTGCACCGACTATAACTACTACCGAAACAATAATCGGTACGATGTAATTATCGTTCTTCTTATTACCCTTACCGCTTTCGCCATCGGTCGTGTCAGCAGGTCCTGTCACGTCGGGAGAGGTAGTTTCGTCGCCGCCCATCGTAGTGTTATCGGGAGCGGTCGTTTCGTCGGGGTTAGTATTGTTGCCACCCGTCGTAGTGTTATCGGGAGTAGTGCTTCCGTTTGTATGTCCGCATCTGTCACAAGTGTTGTCATTGCCGTAGTTGTGACCGAGAGAGCTTCCCTCGGTTGCCTGACACTTGGTACAGGTCTTGGGAGTATCGCAGTCGGCAGGTGTCCAGTTGTGACCTGTTGCCTTGATTACTGCACCTTCGTTAATAACCTGCTTACAGGAGGTACACTTGATCTTACCCGTGTGTCCGTCAACGGTACAGGTCGGTGCCTTTGCACCCTCGATCGTAGTATTTGTATGAGAGCAGGTCGGTGTAGAAGAACCCGAGCCCGAGCCGTCGCCCGTGTAAACCGTGATGCTCATTGCACGGCTCTGCTTTGCCAGATTGGAATACGTAACAGAATTGACCGGCGAAGTGAATACGACGGTAATGATACCGTTGCTTTCTGTAGCACTCGCGCCGTCGGGGGCATTCAGCCAGCTTCCGGTGTACTTGCTGTCTGTAATTCCTTCGCAGTTTATCTCGAGCTTGGTTATACCGGGATATTCAATAATAACGTCAGAGCCCTGGTAGAAGCGTGCGGGATTGCTGTAATCCTTGACGTCGCTTTGCGAGTTTGCTTTATTGTTTGTAACGGTTATACCGCTCTGCTTCCAAACCTGCTTTGACGTATTGTACTCGATAAGATTTGCCTTGTCAGTAAAGCTGATAATAACGGTCGTACCGCCCGAGTTTGTCGGTTCATCAGCGCCGCAGACGGTACACTTATTATTGCTGTAATTATGTCCCTTTGCGTTTGTCTTATCGCCCGTATAAGTATCTCCGCAGAGCGAGCAGGTGTAGGTCGTGAAGCCGCCGCTTATGCAGTTCGGCTTAACTACGACGGATGTATACTTATGAGTACAAGCTGCGGGAGGAGT
>JAZNTT010000072.1:0-3111 GCA_045591885.1 Eubacteriales bacterium
TAATGAAAGTGAGGTGCTTTTCGTGTTTGCAGTTATTGAAACCGGCGGAAAGCAGTACAAAGTCTCCGAAGGCGACGTAGTTTACGTAGAAAAGCTCGACGTAAACGAAGGCGAAACTGTTACCTTTGATAAGGTTCTTGCAGTTTCGGCAAACGATTCTTTCTCCTGCGGCGCTCCCTACGTTGAGGGCGCTACCGTTACTGCCAATGTCGTTAAGAACGGCAAGGGCAAGAAGATCCACATTCTTCGCTACAAGGCAAAGAAGAATGAGAAGAAGAAGATCGGTCACAGACAGCCTTATACCAAGGTTCAGATCACCGCTATTAACGGCTAATCTCACATGATCAAGGTCACATTCTTCAAAAGAGACGGCGTTTATTACGGCTTCAGAGAAACCGGTCATGCGGGATTCGACGATGCCGGCAAGGATATCGTTTGTGCGGCTGTGTCCGCAATGACGATGCTCGTTATAAATGCTATTGAGGTCTCTTACGAATCAAACGTTGAGTATTCTATCGACGAGGACACCGCTGATATCGAGGTCAGAGTGCCGAGCGCGCTCCCCGAGAACAGCGACGACGAAACGAAGCGTTTCGCCGTATCGGGTCTTATCGAGGCGTACTTCATGCAGCTTATTGATATGCTTGAGGATTACGACGAATATCTTGACGTAAACGAGGTCGAGGATTAATTGCCCCGACAACCAATTAACGATTAACGGAGGTAAGAAACGATGTTGAAGCTTAATCTTCAATTCTTTGCTCATAAGAAGGGCGTTGGTTCCACTAAGAACGGCCGTGACTCTGAGTCCAAGCGTCTTGGTGCGAAGAAGGCAGACGGCCAGAGCGTAATCCCCGGCAATATTCTTGTCAGACAGCGCGGAACTCACATCCATCCCGGTAAGAACGTAGGTCGCGGTAAGGACGATACCCTTTTCGCGCTCACTAACGGAGTGGTTCGTTTCGAGCATATGACTAAGGATAAGAAGCGCGTCAGCGTTTACGAGGACTAATTCACCAAATAAAAAAAGAACGCCGATGGCGTTCTTTTTTGTTTTCTGGCGGCTCGACGCATATTCTTGTCTTCCCCTCAGGGGAAGGCTAAAAACGTTCCGCGTCTCTTTAGTAGGGCGGGGGCTTGCTCCCGCCGCGCAAAAACAATGTTACATCACTTTTACAACGGCGGGAGCAAGCCCCCGCCCTACAAAAATGTGACGAAGCTTCGCAAAAAAAGAAAGCCTTCGGCGTTCCCTTTATTTTTATTATTCCGCTTCAGTTGTTTCGGGCTCGGTCGTTTCGGGTGCGGGAGTTTCAAGCGGCGGGCGCGTTCCGGTCTCAAGCGTGACCGTTACGATAAATCCGTTCATATTGTCACCGCTTACCGTATAGGGACGGTTTTCCGGAATGGGAAGACGAAGCGTTCCCTCTTCGGGTGCCTGAACGTAATACACCTGATAGGTATTTCCGTCGGCACATTCGAGAGTATAGGCGTTCGACATGCCTGCGAAATCGGTCGACAGCTTCTTGAGATACTCTTCGAGGCAAAGGTTGTTTTTATACATATACTCCGCATGGGGCATTCCTACATAACGGAGCTGCCACGGCTCGGTATATCCGACAATTGAGTTTTTGTTCGACGGCGCGCGGAAGATGAAGCCGTATTCATGCGCGTGCTGCTTCAGCCACTGCGGCTCGCTCGCGGTCGTAATATTGACCGTCTTGTCATTTTTGGAATCATAACCGGTAAAACGGAAGGTCGCACCGCTATGCCAGTCACTTGCGCCCGCGGGGGTAGTAGTCAAGCCTTTGTCAAACAGATTCTTCTGCGAATCGAAATCGTAATAAGCTTTATTGATATTCAGATATGTGTATCCTGTTGCAAGATAAAAATCGTCCATCATTTGGTTGAGCGCTATCGCCGCAACCTCTTTCAACTCATGTGTCCATTTTGAAAGCTGATACGATTTATAGGTAGGACGGTAATTACCAAGCTCTACTCGGATACCCTCCTCCTTGAAGCCGTAAAGATACTGCTCGTTTATAAGCTGAAGAAGTCCGAGCTGAAGATCGTCTCTGGTCTTATTTATGGTAGCCCATTTAACCTCATTCGGGTCCTCCGTCGTTTCGGGCGGCTCCGTTTCACCTCCGCCGTCGGTCGTGTTTCCGTCCGTTGTTATGCCGGGAGTAGTCGTTCCCGGCTTGCCGCCGCCCTTTTTTTCGGCAAAAAGACCTGTTCCCGTAACCGACATTATGAATATCACAACAAACGCGATGAGCACTGCCGTCATTATAAGCACGAGCGCCGTGCGAAGCGGGTTTGGTTGATTTTTATTTTTGTAGCTTCTTATCGGAGCGGAGCCGAAGCCGTTACCGTTGTTCATACAATTTCCCTTTCAGCTGATTATTTGTAGTTGGAGATACTCTCGGAGATCTTGAGAAGCTTTTCAACTTCCTTGGTTCTCATATCGCAGAACGCCTGCATCTCTGCCTGTCTCTCGGGAGAATAGTTCTTGAGCGCCTCGGGAACAGACATGCCGGGGGTAAAGGTGCTCTTATAGAGCGTATCTATAACGATAGCTTCCTGAATATCGGTCGCTACCATCTCGCCGTTGCGCTCGCAGACGAATACGTTTTCCTTGCCCTCAAGGAGGAAGTCAACTGCCGCAACGCCCATCATTGCCGCAAGTACACGGTCATGAAGTGTGGGCGAGCCGCCGCGAACGATGTGTGCAAGACGTGCGAACTTGGTCTCTACTCCGGTCTCGGTCTGGATGCGCTTGGATAGGCCCTCTGCGTAGTTATCAACGCCCTCTGCCACGATGACGATGAAGTTACGCTTGCCCGCTTCGCGCGCGACCTTGATCTTCTCAAATACGTTTGCTTCGTTATAGTTTGCATCCTCGGGAACGACGACTGCCGTCGCTCCGAGCGCGATAGAGGTTTCAAGCGCGATATATCCCGCGTTTCTCCCCATTACCTCAACGACGTTACATCTTGCGTGAGACTGGCAAGTGTCACGAAGGCGGTCAACTGCCTCGATAACGGTGTTCATGGCCGTATCGTAGCCGATAGAGTTATCGGTGCAGGTGATATCGTTGTCGATAGTACCGGG
>JAZNTT010000073.1:0-2160 GCA_045591885.1 Eubacteriales bacterium
CGATGCGAGAACGGGATCCTCGCCGCTACTCTCCATAACTCGTCCCCAACGCGCGTCGCGCACGAGGTCTATCATAGGAGCGAAGGACAGATGCACTCCGCCTGCCGCCGCTTCCTTTGCCGACATTCTCGTGCATTCGCCGACAAGCTCGGGATCGAACGAGCAGGAAAGTCCGAGATTTATCGGATATATCGTGCGATAGCCGTGGATAACGTCGTTCATAAACATCAGAGGAATTTTGTTGCGGTCTGCGGCAAGGTGATTATCTTGTTTTTTTCGGACTGTGTCCGCATCCTTTCCGCCAAGGCAGCCGCCTACTCTTGAAAGCTCCTCGGGGGAGAGCCCCCACTCCTGCGCGGGACCTGTAAGCTCTGTGTCTGTGCCGAAAAAGTTGGCGCTGAGCAGCATAAGCTGTCCCACCTTTTCTTCTATAGTCATTTGCGCGAGAAGCGCGGAAAGGTCTTTCATAAATTCCTCCGAAAAGAACAAGATTTTGCTTTTGGTTTAGATCATATTACAGCCTTTGCAAAATCAAGAATAGCGGAGCTTAAGCTTTCCGAGCTTTGCTGTATTTGCGATAACGATAAGCGAGCTTTCTGCGTCAAGCGTCTGCTCGGGATTGATATTTACGTTGACAATTTCGCCTTTTTTGATAGCTACTATGTTAAATCCGTATTTTTTGCGCAGATTCAGCTCTATGAGGTTTTTACCGCACCACTCGTCCTTGACGTCTATCTCGACCATAGATACGTCTTTTGATAGAGAGATCATATCAATAAAGCCCGAGCTGAGTAGATTTTTGGCAAGGCGCATGCCTGACTCGTTCTCGGGGAAAACTACCTGATCGGCGCCCACGCGAAGCAATATCTTTTGTTGCATTTCGTTGGCGCATTTTGCAATAACATTCTTAACGCCCACTTCCTTGCAGAGTGTGACAGCCATTACGCTTGCTTCAAGATTACTTGCCATACAAACAACTACAGTATCAATGTTGCTAATACCGAGGCGAGAAATGACCTCCGAATCAGTTACGTCCGCACACTTACAAACAGGCAAATATGCAGCTGCATCATTCACGATTTTTTCTTCGGCATCTACTGCAATAACCTCCATGCCGTTCTCGACAAGTTCTCTTGCTACTGCTCTACCGTATCTTCCAAGTCCGAAGACTGCGTATGTTTTCTTTGCTTTCATAGGATTCTCCTTTATCCAATACTGATATCTTCCGTCGGCTCGGAAATCACGTTCTGACTTTCATTTTTACTGCCAAGTGCTACCGCAAGCGAGATTGGACCGACTCTTCCGAAGTACATGGTTACAATTATAATGATCTTTCCGAATGTATTGAGTGTTGCTGTAAAATTTCTTGAAAGACCAACGGTTGCCGTTGCACTAATCGTTTCATAAACCACATCAATGGCAGAAGCGTTACTCGTTGCCAGTATAAGCACCGTTGAGGTGACGCAGATCGTAAGGAACGTTACGACCACGGCAACAGCTTTTTTCATCGAGTCATCGGAAATACGACGGCCAAACAGAGTTGCGCTATTCTTGTTTCTGATGGTAGCGAACGCTGAACAGATAAGTACAGCGATGGTTACTGTTTTCATACCGCCTGCCGTTCCCACAGGTGAACCGCCGATCAGCATCAAAAGAAGGGATACGGCAGCAGAGGCATTCTTCAGATTTTCTTGCGGAATGGTGGCAAAACCTGCAGTTCTCGTAGTGACCGATTGAAAGAAAGATACTTGAATCTTATCAAATAAGTTCATCTCTCCGATGGTCAAAGGATTGGCATATTCAAAAATAAATATGAGAATCGCACCGGCAAGGATGAGATCTGCCGTAACGGTAATGGCTATCTTGCTGTGCAAGGTCAGATGCCTAAATATTTTTCTGTTTTTCGGTGAACGACTCTTGACTACACGGAGAACATCCCACCATGCGATATATCCGAGACCTCCGAGAATTATCAGTGCTGAAGTTACGATGTTAATTAAGGGATTTGCGGCGTAATTACAAAGGCTGTTTTCCGCAATAATGTCAAGGCCTGCGTTGCAGAAAGCGGAAACCGAAGTGAACACCGAGATCCAAATGCCCTTTGCGCCAAATTCGGGTATAAACACGAACATATATAGGATAGCTCCGATCCCTTCAATG
>JAZNTT010000074.1:0-12652 GCA_045591885.1 Eubacteriales bacterium
ATGCCGAAGCTGACACCCGAACTGTTGCGAGTGTTCATCCGCAGAATAGAGGTGTACGAGAAGTTCGAGAAATACTCACGAACGGCGGGCAACCCGATCCGAATCCACTATGCCTTCCGACTTCCCGAACAGGAAGGTGTCCCCGCAATCGATGTCCTCGCACAACCAACAGCAAAAACCGCATAAAAAGTAATAACCGGAAGGTTTTTACACCTTCCGGTTACATACCACCCACTAATTCTCCGTTAAGAACATCACGGAAAACCGTGAGTGCTTTTCTCTTACTTCAATTTGTAATGCTCTTCGATCATTCTCTGTTTTCTGGGATCGCCGTAGGTGTTCGCGGTGTCTGCGAATGTCGCTTTTACAAAGTCCTTTTTGCGCGAGGTCTTAACACGCTTCATAAGCTCCTCGTAATATACGTCCTCGTCGATCGGAAGCTCGACCTCCTTGCCAAGGAACGCCGAAAGATGCATAGCGTTCGAGAGCATAAGTCCGTTTATGCCTTCGCTGCCGTGCGCTACGAGCTTGCCGCCGCGAAGGATGGCGTCCGCCCAAGCGTTAAGAACGCCGATGTGCTGAGGATTCTCACCGTCGGTCTCGATCTCCTTAACGTTGCCGAGAAGACAACCGAACACCTCGGTATTGGTCGCGGAAAATTCCGGCTCGCTCATCTCAAACTCGTCCATAATAAGCTTTCCGTCCTCAACGACGAACTTCGCCTTATCCATCTGGATCTCAAATCTGTTGCTTCCTCTGCCGTCACCTGTTGTCGTGACAAACACGCCGGTTGCGCCGTTTTCGTACTCAACGTATGCGGTCACGTCGTCCTCGACCTCGATATCATGCCACTTTCCGAAATGGAGATGCGCATGAACCTTTACCGGCATTCCGCATATCCACTGCCAAAGGTCAAGCTGATGGGGACACTGATTGAGGAGAACTCCTCCGCCCTCGCCTGCCCAGGTAGCGCGCCATCCGCTCGAATCATAGTATGCCTGAGGGCGATACCAGCTTGTAATTATCCAGTTCGTGCGGCGGATTCTTCCGTATTCACCGCTCTGCACAAGCTCGCGCAGCTTTCTGTATACGCAGTTCGTTCTCTGGTTGAACATCATGCCGAAAACGACCTCGGGATGCTTAGAAGCAACCTCGTTCATCTCTCTTGCCTGTTTGGTGTAAACACCTGCCGGCTTTTCGACCATGACGTGAATACCGTTTTCAATGCAAGCGATCGCAAGCGACGCGTGGTCATAGTGAGGAACCGCAACGAGAGCGGCGTCGATAAGCCCGCTCTTTATCATTTCCTCAGCGTTGTCAAAATAATTGACCTCCTCACCGAACTTTTCCTTTGCCCAAGCAAGGCGCTCGGGATTGCTATCCGCGATTGCCGAAATAATGAAGTCGGGACAGCTTCCTTTTAGCACGTTTGACGCGTGTCCTGTACCCATGTTTCCTATACCGATTATACCAAGTCTAATCTTTTTCATAATATCACCTCAAATATATTGTAGTACAATCAAAAATTAAATTCAATTGCTATAAATGCCTAAAATATATTGCAAATCGTGCTTTTTCGTTGTATAATGAATTTGAGGTGAAAAATGATGTCAAATGTAATAGATGCAAAAAGAACCTATACCGAGAATCCCGACACGCGCCTTTTCCAGATGCACACGCACGATGGCTACGAGGCGTACTGTTTTCTCGGCGGTAAGGCAAAATATTTCGTTGAAGGAACCGTCTATCCTCTCCGCACGGGCGATATTCTGATAATGAAAAAGGCGGAATCACATACGCTTTTGCTACTAAAGGATCAGCCGTATGAAAGAATCGCCGTGCATTTCAGCACTGATTCAATCGTCGGAACGGGCAAAGAAAAGCTAATTTCCTTTTTGAATGATCGGCCTCTTGGAAAAAACAACCGTTTCCCTGCAGCTTTTTTTAAGAAAAAAAACTGGCTTTATTATCTAAACAAAATATGCGAAAGCAATGATGAGGACACAAAAAAGCTTTATCTCACAGTCCTGATCTCCGAGCTGTGCGATTCGGCGCAGGACATCCACCCCCACAACGAGGCAAGAGACAACATTTCCGACGTCATCGCTTACATTAATTCTCACCTGAGCGACGATATATCGCTCGACAGCATCTGCTCGGTGTTTCACTCGAGCCGATCACACACAAACAGAAAATTCCGGCAGATGACAGGCTCGTCAATGTGGGAATATATCAAGCGCAAGCGTCTGCTTATGGCAAAGGAGCTGCTTTCGAGCGGCGAAAACCCTTACCGAGTGTATGAAAAATGCGGTTTCAACGAATATAGCTCGTTTTACCGTGCCTATAAATCCGAATTTGGCGTAAGCCCGAAAAACGATCACAAAAAGACCTAATAAACATCCCCCGCATAGCGGGGGTATTTCAGTTTCGGGCGTAGCCCTAATAATACTGGCTGCGCACAAGTGCGCTTTAGATTGGCCTGCTAGCTGCGCATTTGTTACTTGCTACCCGTAAACGGGTTTTACTATTAGCCTCCCCCCCTGTGTAAGGGGAGGTAGCATTTTCGCAAGAAAATGACGGAGGGGTTGTAAAAGAACAAAATCTCTTAAAAACAATCCCTCAGTCACCTTCGGTGACAGCTCCCTTTACGCAAGGGAGCCTTTCTCACAAAAAGCATCCTGCGCTTAATTTTCGTTTCCTACCGGTTAATCGGCAACCTTTTTTGAACCCCGCCACTATGGCGGGGTTTTCGTTGACAACAAAAAACAGCCGCTTGTGCGGCTGTTTTTGTTAAATTGCTTTTTCGATTGCTTCGCCGATCGCTTTTCTGACTTCTACGATCTTGTCTATATCGGAGGTGAACTCGGTAATCGAGGGGGTTACCTCGTTTATCTTGTTAATAACGAACTCACGTCCAAGCAGCTTTTCTGCAAGAACGAACATCTCATAGTCCTCAATACCGTCGCGGAATATCTTCATTCGGAGCGAAGGAATAGGTCCATCAATTCCGAGTCTCTTTCCGGGGTAGAAAAGGATTCCTTCTCCGTAAACGGGAACGTCAGGCTGACCGGGGTTGCCGCCTCTACAGCTATTCCAAAGATCGTCCCACGGGTCGATCTTGGTTCCGTGATAATCCCACGCGTTGCAGGACCAATAGAGGAAGCCTGTTGCGCTTCTCTCATAGCACTGCCAGTAAATTGCTCTCTGCCAGGTTCCGGGATAATCAGCGAAAAGCGCACCGTAGGGCTTTATCGGAGCGTTGCAGATGTATGTCCACATCTTGTCTCCGCGCGCAATAAGATCGTCCATTCTCTGCCAGAAGGTCTTTTCGGGCTTGTAATTGAGGTATCTGTCGTAAGACATCACGTCATCATAAAGCGCAAGCTTCGGACAGTGTATGTTTATGTACTGCGACATATGGTCGACCTGGTCGGTATTCTCGCCAAGCTGAAGATTGGTGAAGAACGGCGAGGTGCGTCCGATCTTCGGGCAAAGCTTGATAAGACGTTCGCATCTCTTCTGAAGCTCTTCAAGATGCTCGGGCTTATACGGTTCATCGAGCGGATAGAAGAACGCCTTCTTCGTCCATTCGGGATTGCTTGTTATCTTGTTATAGTATTTAAGAAGCTTCTCATCGTCCGCCTCCCAGTACATCGAGAACGACGTTACACGCGGGTCGGACATATACGCATCCGCACGGTCATCAAGAATATCGTAAGGAAGAACGTAAGCACTGATGCCGTGATCGAGGAGCATATCATAATACTTCTTGTAAATCTCCTCGTCGCAGTAGCCGTGCAGATTCTCAATGCGCCATTTGCCAATGCCGACTGCGGTCTGGAGTGTCTTATTAACGGGAAGTGCAAAATTCCATACATGAACAGTCACCTTGTAGCTGCCGATAACGTCATCGCCGTCCTTTGCCTCGAAAACGAACTCGTGGTCACCCGCGGTCACGTTCGCTGCGGTTCTGAACTCAACAAGGAACGGAGTCGTTTCGTTTGCTGCAACTGCAATCTCTTCGCCGTTATAAGGAACGGTCGAGTCGGTATAGTACTTATCCTCGATAAGATGCTTATGATTACAGGACGTTATGCCGTAAAGCATACTGCGGTCGCCCG
The DNA here is from genome assembly GCA_045591885.1 of Eubacteriales bacterium. Taxonomy (GTDB): domain Bacteria; phylum Bacillota; class Clostridia; order Oscillospirales; family CAG-272; genus Colimorpha_A. The sequence goes on from JAZNTT010000074.1 coordinate 4,122, forward strand.
ATACGAGCTTGAACGTAATCTTAGCATCGTTTTCGGGACGGAAAGCGACCTGACAGCCCTCGGTCTCACCCTTTGCCATGTATACTGTATATTCCTTTGCAGTAGCAGCAGGGGAATCAGAGAGAAGCTTGTCGTAGCTATGTGTTATCCAGCTCGAAATTTTGTTATTCATAGTTTTTGCCTTTCCCAGATTTATCTCTGTACTCGTCCGCTTGCATCTCCGCCTGCGAGGTTCATTACCTCGGAAACGGAAACGAGATTGTAGTCGCCCTCAATAGAGTGCTTGAGACAGCTTGCAGCAATTGCAAACTCGATCGTTGCCTGCGGATCTGCGCCGTTCATCATGGAATAGATAAGTCCGCCGCCGAAGCTGTCGCCGCCGCCTACGCGGTCAACGATATGAATACTGTACTTCTTCGAGAAGTATGCCTGACCGCCGGTGTAGAGCATACCCGACCAGTCGTTATCGTTTGCGCTCTTGCTCTCGCGGAGAGTGATGGCAACCGCCTTGAAGCCGAAGCGGTCGGTAAGCTTCTTTGCAACAGAAATATAACCGTCACGGTCGAGCTTTCCGCCCGTGATGTCGCTTCCGTCAGCCTCGATGCCGAATACGTCCTTTGCGTCCTCTTCGTTTGCGATGCAAACGTCAACGTACTTGCAGATCTCGCCCATTACCGTTCCTGCCTTTTCCTTGCTCCAAAGCTTCTTGCGGAAGTTGAGGTCGCAGGAAACTGTGATGCCCTTTGCTCTTGCCGCCTTGCATGCTTCGAGAGTGATCTCAGCCATGCTGTCGCAGAGGGCGGGAGTAATGCCGGTGAAGTGGAACCACTCAGCGCCGTCAAGGATCTCGTCCCAATTAAAATCATTCTTTTCAGCCATTGCGATAGCACTGTACGCGCGGTCGTAAACGACCTTACTCGGACGCTGGGAAGCGCCCTTTTCGCAGTAGTAGATACCGACACGCTCGCCGCCGCGAACGATCTTAGAGGTATCGACTCCGAACTTGCGGAGACTGTTTACCGCTGACTGACCGATCTCGTGAGCGGGGAGCTTGGAAACGAACTGAGCGTTAATTCCGTAATTCGCAAGAGAAACGGCAACGTTAGCCTCGGCGCCGCCGAAGGTTGCCTGATATTTTTCCGCCTGAAGGAATCTGAGATAGTTTTCGGGTGCAAGGCGAAGCATAAGCTCGCCGAATGTTACTGCCTTTTTCATTTGTTTTCTGCCTCCATTTTTTCAAGTGCTTCAGTTACCATAAAGCTTCCGCCTACTGCGTACACCTTATCAAAATTAAGAAAATCGTCAAGATTGGATCTGTCAACTCCGCCCGTCGGAATAAACTTGATCTGCGGGAAGGGAGCGGCAAGCGCCTTGAGCGCCTTAAGACCGCCGTAAACGTTTGCGGGGAAGAACTTGACTATCGTAATTCCAAGCTCAAGCGCCTGCATGATCTCGGTAGGCGTTACACAACCGGGATAGTATGTAATGCCTCTTTCCTTACAGATGTTTGCAACGGGAATCGAAAGACCCGGAGAAACGATGAACTTCGCACCTGCCTCAAGTGCCTTTTCGCACTGCTCGGCGTTGATGACGGTTCCGGCACCGATGTTCATATCGGGATAATTCTTGACCGCGTAAGCGATCGCCTCAGCAGCACAAGCGGTACGGAAGGTGATCTCCGCACAGTTGATACCGCTATTTTTGAGTGCGGTGAGGATCTTATCGGTCTCACCTAATTCTTTGATTACAACAACAGGAATGAGCTTATCCATTTTTCTTTACCCCCAGATATTCAACTATGTTGTTTATACAAATGTCTTTAACTACGTTACCTACAAACTCAATATCGCCCGTCATCTCGCCCTTTTCGATCATCTCACCGAAGTAAGCGCAAAGAATGCGGCGGAAGTAGTGATGGCGAGGATAAGAGAGGAAGGAACGGCTGTCGGTAAGCATACCGACAAACGCGCCGATATGTCCCGTTGCGGTGAGGTCGCGGAGGTGATTTTCCATACCGACCTTATTATCGAGGAACCACCAAGCGGGACCGAACTGCATCTTGCCCTTTGCTATGCTGTCCTGGAAGGAGCCGATGAGGGTCATGATCTCGGTATTCATCTTCGGATTGAGGTTGAATACGATCGTCTTCGGGAGACTGCCCTCGTTATTGAGTCGGTCGAACAGGCGCGACATATTCGCGATGCTGTTATCCTCAGCGATGCTGTCATAACCGGTATCAAGACCGAGCTTTGCGAGCATAACGCTGTTATTGTTTCTCATCGCACCGATATGAAGCTCGGTAACGAGGTTATATTTTGCATAAAGCTTAAAGAGGAAATATGTAAGGTATCCCTTGAATATTTCCTGCTCAGCGGAGGAAACGGGATTGCCGGCAAGACGGCTTGCAAACACCTTTGCCGCTTCTTCCTTTGCAGCAACGGGATAAACCTTCTGAAGCGCGATGTCGGTAGCAACCGTACCGTGAGCGATAAACTCCTTGAGTCTTTCCTCGATCTTGCTCTCGAGACAGTTAAGGCACTGAACATCACCGAGCTTGCCTACAAAGGTAAGATACGCATCAGCTTCGATGTTCATTATCTTGTCTGCGCGGAATGCGGGATATACCTTAAATGCGTAATTTTTCTTTTCGATCTCTTCAAACGTAGACAGATCGTCGAAGATCTCGTTTGTCGTACAGAGATAAGCAACGTTCGAGCCCTCAATAAGACTCTGGGGAGTTACGTTGTTCTCCTTAATATAGGCGTTACACTGCTCCCAGATTGCCTCGGCGTTCTTCTCGTTGATCTCAAGAGTACAGCCGAAGAAGGTCTCAAGCTCTACCTGTGACCAATGATAGAGAGGGTTTCCGAATGCAGTACCGAGAGTGCGGCAGTATGCAAGGAACTTGTCCTTGTTAGAGGCACCGCCCGTTATGTATTCTTCGTCAACACCGTAGTTTCTCATAAGGCGCCACTTATAATGGTCGCCGGAGAGCCATATTTCGTAAAGGTCGGAGAACTGCTTGTTCTCGAGAATTGCCTTTTCGGGAAGATGGCAATGGTAGTCGAATATCGGCATATCCGCCGCATATTCGTAATACAGCTTTTCAGCCGTCTTTGTGGTAAGCAAAAAGTTTTTCTTGATGTAGCTCATTTTTATCTCCTTTTTTCAGAATTTTCAACCTGAGTTTCCGAAAGTACATAGTTACTTATAATTATAAACCTAAAATATGTACTTTTCAACCACTTTATAAGAAATAATTTACAGCGTTACACCCGTTTTGTAGAAAGCGATCTCGCGAACACATTCGCTCTTGCAGATGTATTCGCCGTTTACAGTCTTTTTAATAAGCTCGTAAAGACCGTCGGCATCCATACCGTGCGCGCTGAAATCTATCCAGCCGTTCTTCTTTGCGGCAAGAACCTCGTTCGTCGATATCTTCATCGTCGGAACAAAGGTCGAAAAGGGAGTTCCTCTTCCCGTGGTAAAGAGAACGATCTGGCATCCCGCCGCCGCGAGTGCGGTTGCGGCGATAAGGTCGTTACCCGGCGCATCAAGAACAGACAGACCCGTCTTTTTGACTCTTTCGCCATAGGAAAGAACGTCAACGACAGCCGAGCTGCCGCCCTTCTTTATGCATCCGAGCGACTTTTCTTCAAGAGTTGTAATTCCGCCCGCCTTGTTTCCGGGGCTTGGATTCTCGTATACGGGGAATCCGCGGTCGGTATAAAATTTCTTGAAGTTGACGATCATCTTCTTGTACGCCTCGTAGACCTCGGCGCTTTCGCATCTGTCCATAAGAAGCTGTTCAGCTCCGAACATCTCGGGAACCTCGGTAAGAACCGTGCTTCCGCCCGCGGCTATAACGCGGTCGGACACGGTACCGCCAAGCGGATTTGCGGTAATTCCGGAAAAGCCGTCCGAGCCGCCGCACTTAAGACCGATCTTAAGCTCGGAATAGGGTCTTTCTTCCCTCTTATATTCTTTCGCCTTTTCTGCGAATTTTTCAATTATGTCAAGACCGTAAGCGATCTCGTCCTCGACCTCCTGACAGTTAAAGAACTCGATGTTGTCACGGTTAAAGGGCGCGAGGTATTCCTTAATGCCATTAAGACCGTTGTTCTCGCAGCCGAGACCTACGAAAAGAACGTAAGCCGCATTCGGATTGAGCGCAATAGCGCAAAGAAGCTTCTTTATGTTCTCGTTATCATCGCCGAGCTGAGAGCAGCCGAACTGATGGGTAAAGGTGTAGATTCCATCAAGCGTTCCGCCTACCAGCTTCTGTGCCTGACGGCACATCTTGATGCACACCTGATTTATGCATCCAACCGTCGGAATAATATAGATCTCGTTGCGGATACCCGTCTCACCGTAGGGACGGCGGTAGCCCATAAAGGTATCGTATCCGCTGCCCTTGGGACATTCGATCGGGTTGTAGCTGTATTCCATATCCTCGTCGAGATGGGAGCGGACGTTGTGGCTGTGTACCCACTCGCCCTCCTTTATATCGGCGGTCGCACGGCCGATGATCTCGCCGTACTTTATTACCGTTTCACCCTTCTTAATGTCGCGGCGGGCAAATTTGTGACCCTTAGGTATCGCACCTTCCTCAAGAGAAACGGCAACGTTGTCCTTTTCATTTATGACAAGCGTTTTCATATAAGCGATTCTCCATTTTCAAGAGCCTCGATATACTTCGTTACGGCAGACAAAAATCCATCGTATGCAGTAAGATCCTCGCCCCATACCTTTTCGTCCTTCATAAACGCCTCAACACTTCCGCCGCCCGCAAAATAGTCGAGATACGGTTTATCGTCAATCACCTCGATCTTGCGGCAAGGAAGAGAAGCCATGTATTTTCCGTCGCACTCCGAAACCGAGCGGTAAAGCTGCATAAGATATGCGAAGCCCTTTGTCATATTAGGTGCGACAACGCCGTGCTTCTCATAATAATCCTTGAAGGAGGGGAGATTTCTCGCTCTCCATTTCGAGATGCTGTTAAGCGCGATAGAGGTAAGCTGATGGTTAAGATAGGGGTTTGCAAAGCGGTCAAGCACGCTGTCGGCAAACACCTTCGTCGCACTTATATCGCTCGAAACAAAAGGAACGATCTCATTTTCAAGAGTATCAAGCAGGAAAGAACGAAGCTTTTCGTTCATCATGCAATCGTAAACGGTATGCTCGCCCTCCCAAAGTCCCGCAGGGACGAGATTGGTGTGGCTTCCGTTAAGAACGCGAACCTTGCGCTTCTTGTAGTAGCCGATATCGTTCGTCAGAACGACCTCAATATTGTGGTTGCCTTCCTTTATGTATTTGGCAATATCACCCTTGTTTTCGATAGCCCAAAGACCGAAAGGCTCGCCTATCGTCATAAGCGCATCGTTTTCGCCGATAAGAGCGGTAAGACGCTCCTTCGTTTCTATATCTCGGGGATAACCCGATACGATACGGTCGACAAGAGTATTACAGTAATAATTCTCCTTATCGTTCCAAGTCTTAAACGTCTCAGGCAGATTCCAAAGCTCGATATAACGGCTAACGCAATCGCGCAAAGCGTCGGCGTTATTGTCAATGAGCTCAACGGGGAGAAGATAAACACCGCTAAGACCCGCCTGAAAGCGTTCAAGCAAAAACTTGGTCAGCTTTGCGGGATAGGTTATGTCATCAAAGCCGTTTATATCGTCATCACCGTTGAAGCAGATGCCCGCCTCGGTGGTGTTCGAGACAATAATTTTCAGCTCGGGGTCGCGTGCAAGCGCGTAGTAGCTTTCGGAGTCCTCGAAAGGCGAAATCGCCTTGTCAATCACCCCGATCTTATATACGTCCTCAACGCTTTTACCGTCCTTGCTTCCGCGAAGAACGGTGTGATATACGTTGTTCTGCTTGTCGAAATCGGAAAGATCTCCCATCGGTATCGGCTTTATGACCGTAACGGAGTATTCTCCTCCCTCTTCGTTAAGCGTGTTGAAATAAGTGTCGGCAAAGGCACGCAAAAAGTTGCCCTGACCGTATTGAAGAATTTTGATCATAGACTGTCTCTCCTTTTATATCCTTCCCTACGGGAAGGAATTTCTTATAGGTTCATTATAGCGAGAAACCTCTTGACATTCAATACAAAATATGTTAAAATACTGCGAAAATACATAAATATTTCAAAAATTTTAAGGAGAAACACCTTTTGAAACGGTTTTTTGAAATTGAAGAAATAGTCAAAACCGCCCCATGGAACATGAACGGACTCCATTCTCATCCGCACTATGAGATATACTATCTGACCAAAGGAAGCAGAGAGTATTTTTTCGCAAACACTTCACACCATATAGAAGCGCCATGCCTTATAATAATACCGCCCTACACGATGCACATGACGGAAGGCGGTCCCTTTGAAAGAATCAACATTGATCTTTCGGAGGACTACCTGAATGAATACCAGAAAATTGTTCTTGCCGAAAAATCGACAAAAATACTGAAGCCGACAGAGGATCAAGCGCAGGAGCTTTTGCGTCTTTTCAAGGAAATGATCGAAACAGACCGTCACTCAAAGTACACGGACGATATTTTGGATGCGCTTTTTGCCTATACGCTTCACGTCGCAAGCAAGATTGAGTCACCCGATGCGGACACCGTCACCTTTGAGAACAGCTATATTCCGCCGCTCGTTCTTAAGGCGGTAAACTACCTGAACGTAAGCTACGGCGAAAACCACACTCTTGACAGCCTCGCAAAGCGCTTTTTCGTCTCAAAGGCAACGATAATGTACAACTTCAACAAGTATCTTCATTGTCCGCCGATGGATTACCTATTGATGCTCCGGCTCGCAAAGGCGAAGGAGGAGCTTGTGAACACCGATAAGAGCATAAAGGAGATCTCCGAAAGCTGCGGATTCTCGTCGCCGAACTATTTCAGCCTGATCTTCAAGCGCAAGGAAAACATCTCCCCCGGAAATTACAGAAAATATCAGAAAACAAAGCAGTAAACGAAACGCCTTCTTCGAAGGCGTTTCGTTTTTGCAAAAATCACAGCATTTCTTGCAGGTCATATACTGTGTTCACAGAATTGTTTTTCTAAAAAAGCCAATCATATTACCGACTTTCTTAATAATATATTGCAAAAAGCCAAGAAAAATGCTATAATTTGTAAAAAAGAGCAGGAGGGGCGTATGGAAAAAAAGAAAAGGTTTCGCATAAGCGGCAGAGACTGGTATCTCATAATATCGCTTTTTGTGCTTGTAGCGCTTCTGCTAATCGGTACGTTCACGCTCGGCCCAAAGCTCGTAGGCGCCGCGCGAGATCCCGAAAAGCTTCGTCGGGAGATCGGTGGAAATAACCCGAAAAGCCGGCTGATGTTTATAGGAATACAGTTTTTGCAGGTCATTTTCGCTTTCATTCCGGGCGAGCTTATCGAGGTTGCCGCGGGATATATATACGGACCGTTTCTCGGAACGGTGCTGTGTCTGATCGGAGTTCTTCCCGCGACCTGCTTGATTTTCGGTCTTACGAAGCTTCTCGGCAGAAAATTCACAAAAATCACACTCGATGAAAAGGACCTGAAAAAATTCAGCTTCTTAAACGATGAAAAGAAGCTGACAACCACTCTTTTTCTGCTCTATTTCTTCCCCGGAACCCCAAAGGACGTCATAACCTATTTTGCAGGAATCACGAAAATAAAATTTCTGCCGTTTTTGCTAATAAGCGTATTTTGCCGAATCCCGTCGATACTCACCTCAACACTTGCGGGCGGCGCACTCGGTGAAAATAAATTCATGCTGACTCTCGTCATCTTCGGTGTCACGGGCATAACGGTCGTTCTCGGCTGGCTGATGTTCAGACAAATATCGAAAAAGAAAAAATAGAAGCCAAGTCGTCTGACTTGGCTTTTTCATATAATCAGGATTCCGTCTCCTCGATCGGCGTTACGATCGGCTTACCGTATTTGTCAAGCAAGACCGTCAGTCCGCCCGCATAACCGCTTGAATGAAATAAATAATTGATTCCCGTTTCCTTGTCAACCAAGATCTCAGTCGATCCCATGCCCTGACTGTAGGTTTTAATAAATCTCTTTTCTTTAGCCATGTTAATATCCCCCTGAGAGTCGATTACAGGTTTATTATACCACGTAAACGCCGATTTTGCAATAGAAAAACCTCTCTTGCCTAATAGTCAAGAGAGGTTTTTATCTGGCGGAGGGTGTGAGATTCGAACTCACGCGCCCGTGAAGGCAAACGGTTTTCAAGACCGCCTCGTTATGACCACTTCGATAACCCTCCGTGTAAGACTATTAAGTTTTTAGATTTGCGAATTTTTTAGAAAAAGTTTTAGAAGGAATAATTTTTTGCACTGTCGGAAGGGCAGAAAAGTCAGGCACGTCAAGGCTTTTCGGCACTTTGCAGAAACTCGCGACTGCAAATTTTCAAGACCGCCTCGTTATGACCACTTCGATATCCCTCCGTGTACGACTTTAGTATTTTATCACAAATCTATTTTTTTGTCAAGTGCTTTCTGAAAAAATCAACCTCGACAAAGATTTTCCCT
>JAZNTT010000075.1:0-31474 GCA_045591885.1 Eubacteriales bacterium
AGGTCGATGATCATCTGAGCCTGCTTGTCAAGGTCAGCAAGGTCAGAGGTACCCGAAACGTTTGAGCCAACGGTTCCGCTGAAGTTCTTGATACCGAGAGCAACGCCGTATTCGGTAACGGAGGTGCCGAGGATCGGGATCTCTGTGGTTGCATTATAAGCAGCCTGGAGAGCGGGAGTAGCGTTAGCCATAATAAGGTCGACCTTCTTGTTAACGAGGTTGGAGATAATAGTCGTACAGACCGTCGTATCGTTCTGTGCATTATTATTGATAATCGTTACCTTATCGCCGTACTTTGCTTTAAGAGTGTCAATAAAGCCCTGAGTTGCCGCATCGAGAGCGGGATGCTCGACGAGCTGACAGATACCGACCGTATATTCGCCGTCGGAATTAACGGTGACCTTTTCGTCGGTCGGCGTGGTGCAGGAAGCAAGCGCAAGCAGCATTGCCGCCGTTATGATAAATGTAAGCAGTTTTTTCATGGTTTTAAACCGTCCTTTGGATTTGTGATGCACTCATTATAGTACAATATTTTCCATAAGTCAAGCAAATGTTTTTAATATTTACATAAGAATCAATTATGAAATTTTGCAATCAAAAGCACCCTCTCGGGTGCTTTTGTTATTTACATTTATTTACCGACGATCCTATCGTCGTGTTTTCCGACTCTTTTGCAAAGGTGTCAACGACCTCCGCGCTCTTGTCAAAATGGGTAAGGCATCCCGCGCCGCCAACGCAACCGCCGACGCACGCCATTCCCTCTATAAAGTTGCCCTTTAGCACGCCCTTTTTGAGCATCAGAAGCGCCTTGCGGCACTCTTCGATTCCGTTACAGATGACAGGCTTAACCTCAAAGTCGCTTCCACTTTCCTTGAGCGCTTGCGCGACTGCCGCGGAAAGTCCTCCGGTTCGACCGAAGCTTCTGCCGTAGGGAGAGGCAACGCTGTCAAGCTCGCTTTCATCAAGCTCTGCAATACTTATATCACGGCTTCCGAACAGTGCGTAAAGCTCCTCGAAGGTTATTACCGCATCAATAATTTGCTTGTTATTACGAAGATTCAGCTCGTCTTTTTTTGCCGTACAGGGACCTATGAAAATAACCTTCGCGTTGGGATCGTTCTTCTTTATAAGCTCGCCCGTCGCAATCATCGGCGAGGGATTATGTGACACGTACTTTTCAAGCTCGGGGAACTCCTGCTTTATGTAGGAAACGAACGCCGGACAGCATGACGAGGTAAGTATTCCCTTCTCAGCCAGCTCCTCGGCTTCATTCATTGTAACAATATCAGCACCGACTGCCGCCTCGATAACGTGAGTAAATCCGAGCTTTCTGATGCCGGAGATGAGCTGACCGCGCTTCGCATAGTTGAACTGACTTGCAAAAGCAGGCGCAACAACGGCATAAACGTTATTTTTCTTACCGAAATCGCTCTTTTTGATTACATCAATAGCATCAACTATAAACGACTTCTCCGAGATCGCTCCAAACGGACAGATATAGGAGCAAGCACCGCAGGCGGTACATTTTTCGTTATCAATCGACGCCGCCTTTGTCTCCGACATCGAAATTGCATTGACCTTGCAAGCAAGCTCACAGGGGCGCTTGAAATTCATTATCGCCTGGAACTGGCAGGCACTTGCACACTTTCCGCACTCGATACACTTGCTTTTATCAATATACGCCTTCTGCTGACGGTCAAACGAGATCGCACCCTTAGGACAAACGTTCTCGCAACGGTGCGCCAGACATCCACGGCAGGCGTTAGTCACTTCGTAACCGCCGACAGGACATTCATCACATGCAATATCGATAACCTCGATCACGTTCGGGTTAGCCTTGTGACCGCCGATAGCGAGCTTGACTCTCTGACCGAGAATCGCCCTCTCCTTGTAAACACAGCAACGCATCGTCGGAGTGTTTCCGGGAACGATCTGCATGGGTATTTCAGTTATATTCTCAACGAGAGTCGCATTCCACGCATTGCGCGCGACCTCGCGAAGCACCATGAATTTAAGGTGCTGTACCTTTGTATCGAATTTTCTTGTATTCATTTTCACCTTATTCCTCTACCGAATATTCCTTCGGCAGATATTTTACTATATTTTCGCGCAAGAAATCAATAAACCGCTTCGATGCAATAGGCAAAAGCTCGTCGCTCAGATATGAAATGCCAACCGTGCGGGTAACGGGAGTTTTTATCGGAACTGTTTTTATTCTGTAGGATGCTCGGTCGAGAATCATCGACGGCAGTATACTTACGCCTATTCCCTTTTCGACCATCGACAGTATCGTATGGTCATCGTGTATACGGTACTTGATATTCGGAGAAAGACTTTCTTTTTCAAACGCCGCAAGAACAGTATTTACTCCGCCCTCGTCGGTAAGAATAAGCGGCTCCGCCGACATTTCGCGAAGTGTCACGCATGGCTTATCCGCAAGCGGATGCCCATCGGGGAATACCGCGTAAAAGCTGTCGGATGCGATAGGGATATTGACAAGCCCGTTCGATGCCTCGGGATAAACGAAGCCGAAGTCAATGCTTCCGCTCTTTATCTGCTCGGGCAGCGTCGTATTATCGCCCTGAGTAAGAGCAAACCGTATACCGGGATATATCTTTCCGAAGTCACTCATCGCGCCGGGAAGAAGCCTTTGAGACATACTCGAAAAGGTTCCTATCCTTATTTCTCCCGAGGAAAGCCCCGTAATCTCGGAAACGCGGTTAAACAGCTCGTTATGGGAATTGACAAGCTTTTTGACAAAAGGATAAAGCGCCTCGCCCTCTCCCGTCAGAAGTATTTCCTTTCGGCTGCGTACAAAAAGCGTGACCGAAAGCTCCTTTTCAAGAGTTCTGACCATCTGGCTGACCGCCGCCTGCGTATAGCCGAGCGCTTCGGCGGCACGCGTAAAGCTTTTACATTCAACTATTTTGCAAAATGCGATATACTTCGTCACAGCCGCCTCCGTATCAATTCTTCTATTACATTATACAACCTTATCCGCGTTTCGTCAAGGAATATAAAATAAATATATGTACCCAAATATTGCACTTTGCTCTTGAAAAACAAATCAAGTGATAGTATAATGTAGATATCAATAAAAATATCAACAAGGAGAAAACAATATGTTCTGTGAAAAATGCGGTGCGCAGCTTCCCGACGACGCAAAATTCTGCGAAAAGTGCGGAAGCTCGACCGAACCGGGCGCAGCCCCTGCCCCCGCAGCAGCCGCGGTAGCTGCAGCAGCGGCTCCGGCAGCTCCCCAAGCACCCTCTGCATTCTCTCTGGCGCTCAAAAAATTCTTCTCTAATAAGAGAAACGTGATTATTTCGGCGGTCGCGCTCTTGCTCGTTATCGCGGCTATCGTAACGATTATCATTATCGCTTCCCAGCCGAGGAAGATCTATATCGACGACTACTTCCACGTAGTTTTCGAGGGGGTCGACGGAAGCGGACGCGCTTATCTCAACGTCAGCGAAAAAGAAAACGAAAAAATGAAGAAGCTCAATAAAAAGCTCTTCGGTGACGATGCTGACGAGGAGTCGATAGACAAATACCTTACCCCGTACATCGACATGACCGAGGAAGAGCTCAATACCCTCAAAAACGGTCAGAAGATCAAGATCAAGCTTAAAATCAACAAGGAAATTTATGACGAAGTTGACGGCTACAAGTTCGTGCTCCGCCATAAGACCGTTAAGGTAAAGGGTCTTTACAAGTCGACCCAGCTTAATGTTCTCGATTACATAACCCCCGTATTTGACGGCTACGACGGATACGGCATGCCCCAGACCCTTGACACCTTGGTATTCCCGCTTATAAACGGCACCGAGGCAAGAGTTACCCATCAAGGCCATCAGCTCCGCATCGAGCTTTATGAAACAAAGAGCGATTCCTACATATCGACCGTTTACGCACGCTTTGACCGCTATGACCACCTCTCGAACGGCGATACGGTAAATCTCTCCATCAACGCAAGCGACTACGATACCTCGTCCCTTTACAGCGGATACGGACTCATTCTCGCATCGCAGACAAGATCCTACACCGTTGACGGTCTTGAAGTTCCCACAACGTTCGATCTGACGAAGCACATCAAATTCAACTTCACCGGCATGAGCACCTTGGCTGCAATGAATTTCGAGGTTCCCGCAAACGCAGTTACTTTTGAGGGTCACTCTGTCACCATCATTAATTACAATGCAAACTCGGAATACTCCGGTTCATTTGAGATTCAGCTCCGCAACGCTAACGGAGACAGCATCAGAAACTTCACCTATTATGCCGACAAGTGCACCAAGCTACAAAACGGCAATAAGGTCAAGTTCGAGACCAGCGCAAGCACAGAATCTATCCTCGGTTCCTGCGGCATCTCGTTCCCCCAGTCCTTTGAAATTGAAGTGTCCGGTCTGACCGAGCCCTTTAACGCCGATCCCGTAAGTCGCGGAACGTACTCCTTCGAGGGATACGAGGGCTACGGAAGCTTCATTTACAATCTTCCCGAAGACAAGTGCATCTACAAGACCGACGACGGAAAGTATACGATCAAGCTCACTTTCAAGAACCTTGCGACCTATTACAGAATAAACGTAATAGTTGCAGATGCAAACGGCAGGAACTTTATTTCCTTCAACTACGATTCCAACAGTATCACCTATCTTAGCAACAATAGCATAATTGAATTCTACAGCTCACTTTGGGACAGCGAGATTGAAAGCTACGTAAGAGATTACGGTCTCTATTTCCCCGACTCCGTAAAATTCGACGTTGAAGGTTTAAAGCCGATAACGACTGTCAAGCCTCTTGATAATCTCACGTTCTCATTCAAAAAGGGTGCCGACGACTACATCACCATGACGCTCGGGCTTACAGAAAAAACCATCACGGTTGGTGATAACACCGTAAACCTCGAGCTCACAAACTACACATCGTATGGCACTAAGTATACCAAGCTCGTTCTCACGGTAAAGAACAAGGATGGTAAAAAGATTGGTACCGGATATTACGAATTCCAGACAAACTATCTCTATGAGGGCCAGAATATATGGGCAAACAGTAATATGCCTGATTACGACACCATAGCAAAAGGAGCCGGTATCATATTCAGCACAGAAGGATTCTCGGCATTTGTAAGCGCAAATTAATATCTACGGTCCCTCTCCCACCTCGGGAGAGGGATTTTCCTTTTACTATTGACAAATACCGAAACATCTGCTATACTACTTCCATCAATATTAAAAAACGGAGGATTTTTTTAACCATCATGGACAGTGACAGTGATAATTGTAACTGCGACCGAAGTATTATGATAAATGGCGGCATATCCATTCCGAGGATCGGCATGGGTGTGCTTTTTTGCGCTTATTTTTCGGTTATAAAAAATAATGCGGAGGTGAGTGTCTGATGGAAACGATACACTATATATACATCGGAATAATGCTCTTCTGCGTTATAATGTCGGCATACTTTTCAGCGACCGAAACGGCATTTTCGTCCCTTAACAGAACGAAGATAAGAACGCTCGCCGAAAAAGGGAACAAAAGAGCGAAGCTCGTAAACAAGCTTCTTGACAACTACGATGCGCTTATTTCGACTATACTTATAGGAAATAACATCGTAAACATAGCAGGCGCATCTCTCGGCACGGTACTCTTCGTTGATCTTATGGGAAATATCGGCGCAACCGTTTCGACGGCAGTAGTAACCGTCGTTGTACTCATCTTCGGAGAGATAACCCCGAAGAGCATCGCAAAGGACAATCCCGAAAAATTCTCGATGTTCTCTGCACCCCTTATCAGAACGCTGATATTCTTCTTCACTCCCCTGAACCTCATCTTCTCGGGCTGGAAAAAGCTCGTTTCGAAGATATTCAAGGTCGAAAGCGACAATAAAATGTCGCAGGAGGAGCTTCTGATGCTCGTCGAAGAGGTCGAAGAGGAAGGAAGCATCGACGAGGACGAGAGCAGCTTGCTCAAAAACGCAATAGAGTTTTCAGAGCTTAAAGCAGAGGATATTCTGACACACCGTGTAGATATCGAAGCGGTCAGTACAGAAGATACCAAGGAAGACGTCGCAAAGGTATTTACCGACACAAAGTTCTCGCGTCTGCCTGTATACGAGGAAACGATCGACCACATTGTCGGTATCATACATCAAAAGGACTTCTATTACGGTCCGGGACTTACCGATAAGCCGATAAAGGAGATAATGACCTCCCCCATATTCGTCCTTAAGAGCGAGCCGCTGAGCGAGCTTCTGCGGCTTCTTCAGGAAAACAAGTCGCACGTTGCAGTCGTTCTCGACGAGTACGGCGGAACGCTCGGAATCGTAACGCTTGAGGATATTCTTGAAGAGCTGGTCGGAGAGATCTGGGACGAGCACGACGAGGTAACCGAGGACTACACGAGCATAGGTGAAAACCTCTGGCTTATCGACTGCCTTGAAAACCTCGACGATTTTGCAAAGGAATACGATCTCAATATCGAATCGGAAAGCATTTCCGTCGGCGGCTGGGTAATGGAGCAAATGGGTAAGATACCCAACGTAGGCGACAGCTTCGAATACGAAAACGTATCCGTCACCGTAACCGAGCTTGACGGTCAGCGCGTATCGCAGATCAAAATGCAAGTCACTCCCAAGCCCGACGAGGACGAGGAAGAATAAATTAAAGGACATCGCAAGATGTCCTTTTGTTATGAACGCATTTTAGAATAAACGAATACGCCCTCTCCGTCCCTGTCGTAGCTTTTGAGAACGCCCTCAAGCTCGAATCCGAGACGGGATAGAGGTCGGCTGAGATATAAGCGCTTGCTCGGCAGATAAAAGGCAAAAGTTTCGAGTTTCAGCTTCGTAAAAGCATACTCGAAAGCTCCCTCGACAAGCTCGGAAAAATATCCGCAAGAACGGTATTCGGGAAGAATTCCAAGCTCTGTTTTCGCGCGCTTTCCGCTGACTCCGTCAGCGAAAACGCCTATCGTGCCGATAAGCTCGCCGCTTCCTTTTCGCGTAACCGCATAAAACGGCGGATCGGTTTTAAGATATTCGTAAAGCTTGTCCCCGTCGTCAAACGATATAAGCGAGCATTCCTTATAAAACGGATCCGCAAAAAGCGACAGAAGCTTCTCGATGTCGGCTTTCAGAAAAGTTCTTACCGCAAGACGGCGCGTATGGAAGATATTTCTTGACCTCGGCAGGCGGAGAACAGTCTTGTCAACCTTGCCATCAAGAGAGTTTCGTTCCGTCTTGATCTGATAAATGACCGAGGCGAGCTTTCGTTCGGCGCGGTTATTAAACGCTTCGCCCGTCAGCTTCATTCTGTAGCAACCGTCAAGCAGCAGCTTGACCTCCTTCGAGCGTGAAAGCGCCTTGTCAAGGGCATCCGCCTTGTCATTTACATCCTTTGCATCGTCTGCACAAATGATCGCATACGCCATTCCGTACGATGCACGAACGAATTGATCGTAAAGCGCACTCCCCCGTTTACCATCTTCAAAACGCGAAGCATTTTCGGCAAGCTCCGTCACAGTTTCGACAAGCTTTTTCATTTTATGATCTCTCTAATGACGTAGCCCGCCATCATAAGCCCGGCGCTCGACGGTACGAACGAGATCGACGCAGGGACGCGTTCGCCCGTTCTTACCGGGTCTTCGGTACTGAAAAGCACAGGAAGCGAGCTTATACCCATATTCTTAAGCTCGCGTCTAATAACGCGCGCAAGAGGACAAACGGCAGTCTTTTTTATGTCGGTTATCTGAAATTTAGACGGATCGAGCTTGTTCCCCGTTCCCATAGAGGAAATTATCTTAACGCAGTTTTCCGTTGCCCATTTGATTATAAGAAGCTTTGAAGAAACGGTATCAATACAGTCGATAATAAAATCGGGACAATACTTATCTAAAAGCTCATAGCAGTTCGTTGCGTCAACGAATACCTTCTCGGAAATAGCATCGCACTCAGGGTTAATGATCTTCGCACGCCTTGCCATAATTTCCGCCTTGCCTTGCCCGACCGTCGACGTGTCAGCAATAAGCTGGCGGTTAATGTTCGTTAGCGAGACGGTGTCTCCGTCAACGAATATGACCCTGCCCACTCCCGCGCGAACGATCGCCTCGGAAGCAAACGAGCCGACGCCGCCTATACCGAATATCATAACACTCGACCTTTTCAGCTTTTCGGTCGCCTCTATGCCTATAAGAGCGCTTTGTCTATCAAGCCAATTTTCCGTCATTATTTCCTCCAAAACGGTTATGAAAATATTATATAACATTACTTACCGTCTGTCAAACACATTTTTTCGGTGCAAAACTGTCAATAAATACCCATTTTAAATAGTATTTTTGCTATAAAATAAAATAATTTAAGAAAAATGGTATTTAGTACTTGCATTATTAAAAAAAGTATGATAAAATAGATAGGCTTGTAAAACAGATATCCGCCGAATGACGCAGATGCGCAGGCGGTTTTCAGGAGGATAAAGAATAATGATTTTTATTGGTATAACTCTCATAGTTGCGGCAGTATTTCTTATAATCGCCGTTCTTCTTCAGTCGAGCAAAGAGAAGGGTATGTCGAGTGCGCTCAGCGGATCTTCTTCCGATACTTACTACGGAAAGAATAAGGCAAACAGCCGCGATTATATTCTTAATAAGCTTACGATCGTTGTAGCTATCGTTTTTGCGGTTCTCGTAATAGTTTCCTTTGTTATCCAGGACGAAGGAATCATCAAGACCAGCTACAATAAGTTCCTTGAGGGCATGAAGGATCAGACTACTACCGAGGTAACCACCGGCGGAAGCACAACATCCGGCGAGACCACTACCCCCGAAACAACTACCGGTGCCGATACAACTACCGGCGACGAGCAGTAATTAAAACGACATCCGCTTAATATTTTTGCGGCGTCAAGATCTAATATTGATTTCAGAAGCGCCTCGTTTCCGAGGCGCTTTTGCGTTATAAACCATAGCCATTCAGGAGGCAAACAATGATTAAACTTGAAAAAGACGGCGTTTTTCTTCTTAACAGAGAAACATTCACGAAGAAATGCTCTGTTTCGGCAGACGAAGCAAGAAAGGGCACGATAGCTTATTCTATCCTGACCTCTCATAATACCTCGGGAAATGATAAGGACTTAAAGATCCGCTTCGACGCGATGGCGTCGCACGATATTACATACGTCGGAATAATCCAGACGGCAAGAGCAAGCGGACTCACCTCATTCCCTCTTCCCTACGTTCTTACGAACTGCCATAACTCTCTTTGCGCAGTCGGCGGTACGATAAACGAGGACGACCATCTCTTTGGTCTGAGTGCCGCTAAGAAATACGGCGGTATCTACGTTCCCGCGCATCAGTCGGTTATCCACTCCTATATGAGAGAGACGATGAGCGGCTGCGGAAAGATGATCCTCGGCTCGGACAGCCACACTCGTTACGGCGCACTCGGTACTATGGCAATAGGCGAAGGCGGCCCCGAGCTTGTAAAGCAGCTTCTTAAAAAGACCTATGATATTCCTATGCCCGAGGTCGTTGCTATAAATCTTATCGGCGCACCCAAGAAGGGTATCGGACCGCACGACGTTGCTATCGCGCTTATCGGCGCAGTATTCTCGTCGGGCTTCGTTAAGAATAAGGTTCTCGAATTTGTCGGCGAGGGTGTAAAGAATCTTCCGATTGAGTTCCGCAACGGAATCGACGTTATGACGACAGAGACGACCTGTCTCTCCTCCATCTGGGTAACCGACGAAAAGACTAAGGAATACTTCGAGAAGCACGGACGCCCCGAGGCGTACAAGGAGCTTAAGCCCGCTTCCGTCGCTTATTACGATTCTATGGTCACCGTTGACCTCAGCAAGATAGAAAGCATGATCGCGCTTCCCTTCCATCCCGGAAATGCAGTAACGATAAACGAGCTTAAGGCAGATCCCAAGGGCGTGCTTGAGCGCTTTGGTCTGAGCGAGCTTTTCTCAAAGATCGACGAAAACGGAAACATCCGCGTCGAGCAGGGCGTAATTGCGGGATGTGCAGGCGGTATATACGATAACCTCGTGGCGGCTGCCGATATTCTGCGCGGCAAGAGCATCGGTAACGGCGAGTTTGCCCTCTCCGCTTACCCCGCGTCTCAGCCCGTTATGACGCAGCTTATGAAGGAAGGTACTGCCTCTGATCTTCTCGGAAGCGGCGTAACGCTCCGCACCGCCTTCTGCGGTCCTTGCTTCGGTGCAGGCGACGTTCCTGCAAACGGATGCCTTTCCATCCGTCATTCGACACGTAACTTCCCGAACCGCGAGGGCTCGAAGCCCGGTAACAACCAGAGCGCCTACGTTGCCCTTATGGACGCGCGTTCGATAGCCGCAACAGCGGTAAACGGCGGTATTCTTACTGCCGCAACCGACCTTGATATCGACTACACCGAGCCGAATTACGTTTACGATGACTCCGCATACAAGAGCCGCGTATACTACGGCTTCGGCAAGGCAGACCCCACGGTCGAGCTTCGCTTCGGACCTAACATCGCAGACTGGCCGAATATGCCTGCGCTCGGAAGCAACATTCTCATGAAGGTCTGCTCCTACATAACAGACGCAGTCACAACGACAGACGAGCTTATCCCATCGGGCGAGACCTCGTCCTATCGTTCGAATCCTCTCAAGCTTGCAGAGTTTGCCCTCTCGCGTAAGGATCCCGAATACGTTTCCCGCGCAAAGGCAACGGTAAGCGAGAAGCCGAGCGATACCGTTATCGCGGCAGTAAACGAGCTGACAGGCGAAAAAGAGCTTCCGCAGATCGGAAGTGTCATCTACGCCCGCAAGCCGGGTGACGGCTCCGCGCGTGAGCAGGCGGCATCCTGCCAGAGAGTTCTCGGCGGTTCTGCTAATATCGCCCTCGAATACGCGACCAAGCGCTACCGCTCGAACCTCATCAACTGGGGTATGCTTCCCTTCCTTTCCGAGACAGAACCCGATTTTGAAGTCGGAGACTACATCCTCGTTCTCGGAGTCAAGGATGCAATAATCAATAAGACCGATGTATTTAACGCATATATTATAAATGAAAACGGCAAAAAGAAGCCGCTCACTCTCACGGTCTCGAGCATGACCGACGATGAAAGACAGATCATTCTCGACGGATGCCTTATAAACTATTACAGAAGCTGAAAGGAACAGTACTATGAAACTCGGAGTTCTCGTACTTCTTCAGGACGGAAACGGTATTGAAAAAAAGATCAGAGCAGTAAAGGAAATGGGCTTTACATCCTGTCAGATCTGCTGCTGGGATATGAACGCATATACCGACGAAAACGCAAATAAGATACTCGCCGCACTCAAAGAATACGGCGTAAGCATTTCGACCCTATGGTGCGGTTGGAGAGGAAAGGCGGCATGGAATTTCTACGAGGGACAGAACACCCTCGGACTCGTTCCCAACACCCTTCGAAAGGAAAGAGCCGAGGACCTTCTCCGCGGTTCCGACTTCGGCAAGAAGCTCGGCGTCACCCAGATGGCAACTCACGTTGGCTTCCTCCCCGAGAACCCGATGTCTGAAACGTACACCGAGATCGTTGAGCTTCTTCGTAAGATAGCATCGCACTGTCAGGAAAACGGGCAGTACTTCCTTTTCGAAACAGGACAGGAGACACCCGTTACCCTCCGCAGAACGATTGAGGACATTGGTCTGCCTAACCTCGGAATTAACCTCGACCCCGCAAACCTTATCCTCTACGGTAAGGCAAATCCCGTTGATGCGCTTGACACCTTCGGTCAGTACGTCAGAGACATTCACGGCAAGGACGGCTGCTACCCGACGAACGGCAGACACCTCGGTAAGGAGACCGCTCTTGGAGCAGGTAAGGTAAATTATCCCGCATTCATCGCGCGCCTCAAGGAGATAGGATACGACGGTCCTATAACGA
Source organism: Eubacteriales bacterium (assembly GCA_045591885.1). GTDB lineage: Bacteria > Bacillota > Clostridia > Oscillospirales > CAG-272 > Colimorpha_A. The sequence goes on from JAZNTT010000075.1 coordinate 11,908, forward strand.
TCGAGCGCGAGATCTCGGGCGATCAGCAGATAAAGGATATCCTTATGGCAAAGGAAATGCTTGAGGAGCTTATCGCTCGCTGAGTGAAAGGGTGTTCCCGATTTGGACATAATTTTCGAGATACTCGTTGAGATCTATATGGAGCTGATGATGCTCGTTGTCCCGGAAGAAAAGGCGGCGAAAAAGCGCTACCGAGTGCTTGCGATTATCGTTGCACTTATCGGCATCGCAGCGGTTATCGCCTCGTTTATCTACGGCTTACACCTTATAATCGACAAGAATAATCTGATCGGCATAATACCGTTAGTGATCGCGGTAATTCTGTCCGTCGCTCAGATCGCGGCGGGAATCATTATCCGATTGTCAAAGAAAGGAAAATGATATTGACATTCGATAACATTAAAAGAAATATACTGCTCATATCTGAGGGTGTAGAATACGAAATAACCGCTCTATCGAACATCGCCGCTTTCATTTATGAAAATATGATTGACGTAAACTGGGTCGGCTTCTACATTCTCCGCGACGGCAAGCTGATCCTCGGACCGTTCCAGGGCAAGGTCGCCTGCACAGAGATCGAGCTGGGTCACGGCGTGTGCGGCAGATCCGCCGAGGCAGACGAGCCGATCGTTGTACCAAACGTTCATAACTACGATGACTATATCTCGTGCGACCCCGAGACTAACAGTGAGATCGTGTTCCCGATATACAAGAACGGAAAGCTCTACGGTGTTCTCGACATCGACAGCGCAACCGTCGACCGATTCCACGGTCAGAACAACGAAGGTCTCGTTGAGGTCGCTTACGGAATCAGTATGGTTCTTGACAAAACAAAGGCATAAGAAAACTCCCCTTTCGGGGAGTTTTTTTATTTGTAACCGAAAACCGTGCGATAGTCGCGTGGCTTTCGGTTACAATGGTGAGGACACCGCGATCGCGGTGTCCTCGGCGTTCAAATTACTTTACGATCTCACCGTAGCACTCGCCGAACGCGCAAGCTGCGTTAGCTTCGTCGGTGTCAATGTGCATAGCGGTAGCAAATTTCGGGCTTACGCGGATAACAACGTCACCGAAAATAGTGCTTCTGTCGTTCGAATCAATCTTAACGGATACGATCTCCTTGTCAGCAACGCCTGCTGCCTCTGCATCCTCGGGAGTAATGTGTATATGGCGCTTAGCAATGATAACGCCGCTATCAAGATCAACCTCACCGCAAGGTCCGACGAGCTTGCAGCCGGGGGTTCCATTTAGGTCGCCGCTCTCACGAACGGGAGCAGAGATACCGAGCGTACGCGCGTCGGTGAAGGAGACCTCAACCTGCGAAGCAGGACGAGCGGGTCCGAGAATAATTACGTTAGCAATAGACTTCTTAGGTCCAACAACGGTGCAGCGCTCTTCGCAAGCGTACTGACCGGGCTGGGAGAGGTCCTTTTTCTTTGTAAGAGTTGCGCCCTTTCCGAAAAGAGCTTCGATATGTTCTTCGGTCAGGTGTATATGACGAGCCGAAGTTTCAACGAGTACTTTGTTTGCCATTTTTATCTTCCTCACTTAAATATTTTTCTAACAAAAGTATTATACTATACGAAAGAGAAAAAGTAAAGTATATTTACAAAAATTCCGCAAAAATGGGGGATAAATAATGGAAAATAAAGAGAAAAACACGTCTGATATGACCGATGGTGCGGTCACTGAGGGGCGAATTCATTTTTTAACGGTGATCGGTCAGGTTGAGGGACACTATCTTCTCCCCGACGGACAGAAGGTAACGAAATACGAGCATATGCTTCCCGCGCTTGCCGAGATAGAGCAACGGCGCGACATCGACGGCCTTCTTCTGCTCATAAACACAGTCGGCGGCGACGTTGAAGCGGGACTTGCAATATCCGAGATGATAGCCGGAATGAGCAAGCCGACCGTTTCACTCGTCCTCGGCGGCGGTCATTCGATCGGTATTCCGCTCGCAGTCGCGGCTAAAAAATCGTTTATCGTGCCGTCGGCAACAATGACGCTTCACCCCGTCCGAATAAACGGACTTGTGATCGGCGTTCCGCAGAGCTTCGATAACCTCAACAAAATGCAGGATAGAATAGTGTCGTTTATCTGCCGAAATTCCCGCGTAAGCGAAAACGCACTGCGCTCACTCATGATGAAGACAGACGAAATGGCAACCGACATCGGAACGCTCCTCGACGGCGAGGATGCGGTCAAAATAGGGCTCATCGACAAGCTCGGAACACTCTCAGAAGCAATATATGCATTGAAGGATATGATCGAAAAGAAAAAGGCTTGACCTTTTCCTCAAAATAAGATATAATCTTCTTAGAAAATGACTCAAAGGAGAATATATAATATGAAACATGTAAATACGGCGGAATTTGATGCGCTTCTTGCCGATGGTAAGACCGTTCTTGTTGATTTCTTCGCAACTTGGTGCGGACCTTGTAAGATGCTCGCGCCCGTGCTTGAAGAGGTTGCGCCCGATTATCCCGACGTTGAGTTCGTAAAGGTCGACGTTGACGACGAGCCAGATCTTGCTCGCCGCTACGGGGTAAGCGTAATCCCGACTCTCTTCGTTATAAAGAACGGCGAAATCACCGCGAACACAAAGGGTTATCTTAATGCAGACGAGCTTCGAGCATTTGTTGACGGTGGACTCTGATGAAAATACGCCTGAACGAAAACGAGGAAATCGTTAAGACCGTAAAAGAGGGACTCAAAGCCAAAGGCGGCTATTGCCCCTGCAAAATGGGCAAAAGCGAAGATATAAAGTGTATGTGCGAGGAATTCAAGGCGCAGATCGCCGATCCCGATTTCGAGGGATATTGCCACTGTATGCTTTATTATAAGGAAAAATAAGAAGCTCCGATTTAGGCAAACGCTTAAATCGGAGCTTTAATTTTTGAAAAACTACGTTTCTCTTTTTCTCAACTTTCTTGCTCGTGCAAGAAAGTTGCAAAGAACCACGCCAAGGGGCAAACCGGTTTGAATTTTGCGAAAGCAAAATTCTGCACACGTTTTCCCCTTTGGAATCCCTTTTCGATTCAAGGAAGCTTCGATACGTTTAATCGCTGCTCCCACATCATTGTAGGGACAGGCACCCTCGGGAACCCCCAAATCTCGCATTTGCTCGTTTCGGGGAACCCCTTACCTCAACTGTCCGCGACTCCCACTCTCACTCTGTTGCAAATATTCAAACGCTTCGCCGCGTTTTTCGTAGGGCGGGGGCTTGCTCCCGCCGCGTAAAAACAATGTTACATCAAAAAAAACAGCCACCGAAGTGGCTGTTTTTCTTGTGCTTAAATTAGTGCTTCTTGGAAACGTAAGCGATTCCGAAGAGAGCAACAACTGCAACTGCGATGTAAGCAACTACGTTGTCGCTGGTGTTAGGAGAACCTGCGCCCTGGTTACCGCCACCCTGGGAGCCGGAGCCTGCAGGAGTGATTTCAATCGTCCAAGCGCTTTCCATCTGTGCGGTGCCATTGTACTGTCCCATTACGCCGTAAAGCTTAACGGTATCGCCAACTGCGGGCTTTGTCGTCATTGAGTCGTAACGGGTTGCGCCGTCTGCGCTGTAAGTACCGTAAATTTCAAGAGTGTTACCGTCTTCATCTTCGATGGTCATATTGCCGTAGGTGGTATTGCCTATAGCGGTAACCTTACCGATTACATAATACTTATCAGCAGTTTCGGCGTCCTGTGCTGCGCCGAGCTTGTTAGCAACGTCGAAGGTAAGGGTGGAATCAGCCGCGGGAAGGGTTACAGTGCGAGACTCGCCGCAGTTATTACAGGTTGCGTCGTAATCGTTAGTATATGCGTGAGTGCAAGGAGTGGTCGAAGGAACAACCGAAGTTACCACTGCAGGCTCCATCTGAATAGTAGAATTGTAACGTCCGAGCTTGCCCTTAACGGTAACGGTGTCGCCTACAACAGGCTTGGTGTCGGTGAAGTAACCGTAGTTATTACCTGCTGTATCCTTAACAGTACGAAGATAGAAGGTCGCACCGGTCGAATCCTCAATGGTAATGTTACCGTAGGTAGTGTTACCAATAGTCTTAACAACGCCGGTAAGAACGTACTCGTTAGCGGTATAAGTGTTGTGCTCCTGAGCAGCGCCGATCTTGGTAGCGGTTGCATAATCAAGAGTGCTGCCGTCCGCGGGAAGAGTTACGGCACGAGACTCGCCGCAGTTATCACATTTTGCGTCGTACTCGTTGGTGTATGCGTGAGTGCAAGAGGGGATTGAACCGTTATAATCGTAGTATACCTCGATCTTCTCAATTCTTGCCTGTCCGTTACCGTCAGAAGTATCAGTATCCAAAACGTCAAACGTAATCGTACTTGCATTTACAGTTACTACTTCATCGGACTCAACCTCGTTGCCGTTCAAGGAGAGAATACCGGTCTTGTAAGATGTATAAGTAATTTTGACACCGTCAATAGTCTTGCCTTCAGCAGCGATTGTCATAGTTGCGTTCTCGGAAGCGTAAAGTCTCCAAGCAGTGCCGGAGTCATAGTACTTACCGGTATTCGATCCGCCGGCAACAGTAACAGTAACTACACTGTCCATTTCGAGCGTAGTGTACTGTGTTGAGTTTGTCCAACCCTTATCCGCGAGAGTAACAGAAACAGTCGTTCCTGCAGCCGCTGCGGTGAACGGAATGCAAAGTACGAGCATTACGGTCGCGAGAACAGCAGAGACAAGAACCTTAATTCTTTTGTTCATAATGAACCTCCATATAAATAATTATTTTTGCCAAGGGAAATTTCTTCTTTAATTATAAAACATCTTTCAGCAAAAATCAACACATTTATGAACTTTTTTCATAAAATCTTTTAATATTTATCCCATATCGTTTTAATATGATATCTAACTAACAAAAAATCTCTCCCGAGGTTCGGAAGAGATTTTTAACTATTAGTGCGAAAGTCCGCCTTGTCTGATATATTCGGCAAGCAGGTCGCGTGCATAGACCGGCTCATCGCAGCGTTCGATCTCGGTCAGGCGGTTATATTTATAGGTTGAGGAATAGCTGTCGACGATTATATAATACGTTTTATTCGGATCGAGGTTTTTCTTTAAACCCTCGCCGTAGGAATCGTAGTAGATATAATAGCTGTCCGAATCAAAGAATCTGCTTTTCAGATCTGAGCCCTTTATCGAGCAGAGAACGAGGTTATTATCAAACGGGAATATTGAATATATGTCGCCGTATCGAATCTCACCTGCTTCAATGTCATAAGGCGAGCGCGCCGACATATATCCGCCGCCGAGCACGATGTCGTAGCGGTCACCCCAAAGCTCAACGCCCTTTTCATAGTAGAGCTGTGCGATAACGTCACGCAGATAATCAGAGCTGCGCCAGGTCGGTGTCGTTCCAAGCACCTCGTTACCCGCTGCAATCTTGTCCTTGTATTTTTCAAGAAGCTCGTTTACGATGGGAGAGTCGGGAAGCTGATAGTATTCGTTAGTTTTTATAAACTTCGCTTCTGTGACTGCCTTGTTACCATTTGCCACATTGTAACGCGCCGCGGCATAGGTGATTCCGTCATTATCACCGCCGCCCTGTAGGTGCCAGACCCCCTCATCATCCGGCTTTGCGTAGCTGCGGTGCGAGTGACCCTCAAAAACGAGATCGACGTATCCGCGCGAAAGAGTTATGTCGTAATAAGACGTGCCGTAATTCACGTTTCCATTCGTTCCGCCGTCATGCAGTGAATAGACGATAAACTCGACGCCTTCCTCAGCGCGCAGACGCTCCGATTCCGCCTTGACGAGCGCGGTAAGCTCGTCGCCCGTCTTGAAATAAACGTCCTCGACCTTGTCGGGGGCAATAGATGAATAGCAGTCACCGATCGCGCCGATAATTCCGATGGTAACGCCGTTAAGCTCGACTACGACCGAGCTTTCGCAGTATTCGACATGCTTGTTCGTGTCCTTATCGTAAATGTTAATTGCGAGGAACGGGAACTCGGCAAGAGCCTCGTTCTCGATTATGGCTTCTTCGCCCCAGTCAAACTCGTGATTGCCGAGTGTCATGGAAACGAAGCCGACGCGGTTCATCCATTCGGTCATCATATTGCCCGACGTCAGATTCGACTCGGGACTTCCCTGCCACATATCGCCCGACGCGAGAAGGACAGTGTTCGGATTTTTTTGACGCGCCTGCTCAAAATATGTCGTCAGCTCATCGACACCCGGCTGTGAATCGGTATCTGAGAACTTGCCGTGCAGGTCGTTGAGCGCGTAGAGGTCAAAGTAGACGAGGACGAGGCGGTCGCAGTTATCGCAAAAGCCGTCGTCGTCCTTATCCTTATGATTGCCGTCGCACTTTTTCCCTCCGTTGCAAGAGGCAAAAAATAGCGCGGAAAGTGCCAAAATCAGCGCCAAAATGCGCGTTTTCGTGCCGTTTTTCATTGATTATCTCCGTATTTTTCATTAAATACATTATATACGATTTTTCGATTGCAGTCAATAACTGATTTAGCGCGAGGAAAAATTCCATAAAATTCAAAAAAGTCTTTTATTTACTTTCCGGATATGCTATAATCAATATAATAACCTAATTAATTAGGGAGGAATAAACAATGAGTGTTAAACACACAGAGGTTTTCGGTATTACCGAGGACGTTGCAAAGGGCATTCTTGAAGTTGCTCTTAGCACTGGCGGAGATTTCGCCGAGGTATATATCGAAAATTCGGCAAACGAAGTTTTGATGATGCGTGAAAGAAAGCTCGCTAATGCCAATGCATCAAAGGTTATGGGCGCGGCTGTCCGCGTTATCAAGGACGGAACGGAGGTAAACGCGTCGGTTACCGATTTCACACCCGAAAAGCTTATGGCTACCGCGAAGGTGCTTGCTGACAGCTTCGAGGGAGAAAAGAGAATCGACGTTCTTCCTTTCACCGAAAAGACCGTTACGATCGCAGTCGATCCCAAATACATCCGCGGCGAGGACTACGAAACGGAGCTTAAGCTTCTTTCGGGCGCGACCGAGGGTGCTTACGGCTACAACCAAGAGATCGTTCAGGTAATGGCTAACCTTACCAAGAAGGAACAGAGAATATTCGTATTCGCAAGCGACTCTACCTGGCAGACAGACTACCGCTGCAACACGAGAATAATGTGTCAGGCGATAGCGAGCGACGGCAAGGATATGCAACCCGCTCACAGCTCGTTCGGACGCAATCAGGGCATGGAGATGTTCGAGGGTTTTGACGCCGAAAAATTCGGACGCGACGCCGCATTCAACGCAGTAGAGATGCTTCACGCAGAAGAGATGCAGGGCGGAGAGATGCCCGTAGTTATCCATAACGGCTTTGGCGGCGTCATTCTTCACGAGGCCTGCGTTCACGGTCTCGAAGCAACCTCCGTTGCAAAGGGCATGAGTGTATTCTGCGGAAAGCTCGGTGAAAAGGTCGCCTCTGACATCGTAAACGCGGTTGACGACGGTACGGGCGAGAACCTTTGGGGCTCGATCAACGTCGACGACGAGGGAACACCCTCTAAGCGTAATCTTCTTATTGAAAATGGTATTCTTAAATCCTATCTCGTTGATAAGAGAAACTCCACCAAAATGAATCATCCGATAACCGGCTCTTCTCGCCGCGAGTCCTACAAGTATCAGACGACCTCGCGTATGACGAACACATACTTCCTGCCCGGCGAATCGACCTTTGAGGAGATCATCGCGAACACCAAGTTCGGACTTTTCGCAAAAGAAATGGGCGGCGGATCGGTCAATCCGGCAACGGGCGAGTTTAACTTCGCAGTTGACGTTGCGTATATGATAGAGGACGGAAAGATCACAAAGCCCGTCAAGGGCGCAACGCTCGTCGGCTCGGGCAAGGACGTTCTTCTTCGAATAGATATGATAGGCAACAACCTTGAATACGGCTACGGTATGTGCGGCTCTATGAGCGGCTCTGTTCCGACTATCGTCGGTCAGCCGACAATAAGAGTTTCGAGCATGACTGTCGGCGGAAAGGGAGGTAACTGATAATGACTCTTGAAAGAATTATAGAAAGAGGCCTTGAGCTTGGTCTTGAGGCGGTCGAGGTATATGCAAACACCTCCGAGAGCAACACGATAAAGCTCGACGACGGAAAGCTTGAATCCTACAATATGAAGGAGATCTTCTCGGTATCCATCCGGGGGCTAAAGGACGGAAAGATGGCGTACGTCAATTCCGAGTCGCTTGACGACGAAGCAATTGAGAGTGTTCTCCAGAGCTTGATAAAGAACGTCGACGCTCTTGATGCGACCGAGCCGGAGTTTATGTACGAGGGCGGAAGCACCTATGCGACGGTTCCCGATGTAAAATCGGACTACAAGGAGCATTCGACGTCCGAAAAGATCGCGATGCTCAAAAAGCTTGAAAGCGAAGCGCTCTCAAAAAGCGACAAGATCGTGAAGATCGGCTACTGCCAGTATTCCGAGACCTCGCAGAAGGCAACTCTTATCAACTCGAAGGGACTTAATCTCGAAAGAGAAATGTCCTACATTTCAACCTTCCTCGGCGCTCTTGCAAGCAACGGCGAACAGACCGTTGTAGGCTTCTCGGGCGATATCAATATCAACTTTGCCGACCTCGAGCTCGATCGACTTGTTAACGAGTCTACCGAATCGGCTCTTTCTCAGCTCGGCGCAGGCGCTATTGAGACGGGCAAATATCCCGTAGTTTTCAAGCGTGACGCGGCAAGCGAGATCCTTTCCGCGTTCTCGTCGATATTCCTCGGCGACAGCGCGCTCCGCAAGATGACACTCCTTACCGACAAGATCGGAACGAAGGTATTTGGTGACAATATCACGATCGTTGACGATCCCTTCTCCGACATTGCACTTATCAAGTATCCGTTCGACGACGAGGGTGTTCCCTGCCGTACAAAGAACGTAGTCGAAAACGGTGTGTTCTGCGGATTCCTAAACAACCTCAAAACCGCGAACTTCCTCAAGGCAGAGCCGACGGGTAACGGCTTCAAGGCAGGCGGAACGGGCTCGATCACCGCGTCCCCCACAAACCTTTACCTCAAGGAAGGCAACCTCACAAAGGACGAGATCATCGCGACTGTCGAAAATGGCATCTACGTCACCGAGGTAAACGGTCTGCACGCAGGTCTTAACCCGATCTCGGGAGCGTTCAACGTCCAGGCATCGGGCTTCGTTATCAAGGACGGTAAGCTTGACCGCCCGATCACACTCTTCGTCGTAAGCGGTAACTTCTACGAAATGATGAATGACGTTGCCGAGATCGGTAACGACATCGAAAAGCGTTTCGTTAACGTCGCTTCGCCTACTATAAAGATCGGTACACTTACGATTTCGGGTAAATAAATTGAATAGGAAAAAGCGACCGAGAAATCGGTCGCTTTTTGTTATTTTATTACGTTTCCGCTTTCATCACACTCAGCTCTTAATACAACATTGCCTTCCGCATCGTACTCTGTCAGTGTCTTAATATTGTAAATATGATATCCACATTCTAGCCAACAATCGCCGCCGCCGGTTTCATATTTTTCAATGTCAATTATCTGAACTATCTCACCGTTTTCATATACGGTTACGCTCATAAAATAGTTATAAGATTCATTGTATTCATAGGTTGTCTTTACCGTTAGGTTATCTTGGTGATCGTAATCGTACTCATACTCAATTATTTTGTAACAAGATCCATCTGCGTCAATCGAAAAAGAGCTTCGAATTGTTAAGTTACCTTGATTATTAGGACTATACTCTTTGATACAATATAAGCTCTCGACATACTCCATTTCATACAATTCTATTAGCGTATCCTGTTTGTCATATCCCTCTGCGCTAATCAAACTATTGCTTTCGTCAAATTCGTAGATTTTTTTAGCAGCGATAGAGATCGAAGGGGCGTTTCCAATGTCAACATCGGGAGCATCCGCAAGTCCATTCGAAGCCCAAACTGTTATGCGCTCTCTCGTTCCATCTTCTCTATACTCGCACAACGCATACCGATCAAGTATATCAAATCGCCCGTTTTTCCCTAAAGCAGCATAATAATAATTTTTTTCCTTTACAGAAATGCCGTTATCGTAGTATGTACATGATAATGCTATATTTTGACCATTTAACAGTTTCTGATAAATAGTGAGACTTTCAGAAAGTCTTCCGTCAGAAACATATTTATATTCTTCCTGAGTATAATATCCATCTTCCATTAAGTTAGAGCCAATGGTTGCATTACCGGATTTGAGAAAATAACCTCTATAGTACTTCAAGACTTGACAGGTTTTTTCTTCCTCATTAAGACGAATATTGATTTCATACTTGTATCCTTCTCTATTTGGATCAGATATACAATACAGTACCTCATCGCCATTCAGTTCCGCGATTGCTTTGTCATACTCCTCTTTGCTCAGCTCTTTCGATGCAAATTGTTCTTCATAACGTTCACGACATTGCGACTTATACTCATCAGCACCGGCACCGCTATACACGATCCTACGGTAAACAACGTTGGTATTGCCGCTTAAAGTTAAAACGCCGTCATTTACAACTGCATGCGAGATTACAATGCGTTCCTCTGTCGTGAAATAAAGATCCGAACCTTCTGCATTCGTAGTAGTTCTTATGACCGAACCCATGCCGTTTGCAATTTTAACGGTTGTTTTCTCTGTACCGAAAACTCCTGTATATACGACGCCTTCAACCGCCTCGAACGCTTCGAAAGGTCTCATGTCGAAAAGTTTTTCTTTTTTATTACAAGAGATAATTGTCAAAACCGTTGCCAAAATCAGAAACAAAGATAATAGTTTTTTCATTGTCTTTCCCTCCAAAAAAGAAAATTATACATACTTTGCAACATTCGATTTGTTCGCCATTTTCAGTATATCACGGTCAAGAAATTTTGTCAATAGGGGTACATTTTGCCTCCAACTCCGGAGTAGTTTGCTGCACAACCTACGGGAGGTGGATTTTTGCGAAGCAAAAAGACGGAAGGAGCCCGCGATTAAAATAATTATAGGGAGTTGCCCGTCTCATCCAAGGCGGCTCCATAAAGATTTGTTTTCGTCAGTTTCTTGCCCGATGGCTCCCTCACCGCTTCCGGGAGCTCCCTCCCGGAGGGAGCCTACACCTCATCCGAGGCTCTGCCTCTTGCCTTCCCCAAGGGGAAGGCAAGACAACGCTGCGAAGCTTTCCCACGTTATTTGTAGGGCGGGGGTTTACTCCCGCCGTGCAAAAACAATGTTACTTTACCTTTGGCATACGGTTGCTTCGCAACCTACACCTCATCCGTCCGAGGTTTACCTCTTGCACCATTCTCCCGCCGGAGAAGGTATACGGCGGGAGCGCGTGGGGTTCCCCGAAGCGAATGCAGACAGCGAAGCGTCTGCTAGAGCATTTGGGGGTTCCGAGCAAGCCGCCCGCCCTACCCCTGCCTTGCAATCAACTTTTTGGCAAGAGAAAAGGCACTCCTTTCGGAGTGCCTTTAACTATTGATTTATGCGTTTTCGGTTTCCTCGGCGGGTGCTTCTTCTTCGGGCTCTACCTTTTCGAGCTCTACGCTGCGGTAGCGTTCCATACCGGTTCCGGCAGGGATAAGCTTACCGATAAGCACGTTCTCCTTAAGACCGAGAAGGTGGTCGACCTTGCCCTTGATAGCGGCTTCGGTGAGAACCTTTGTGGTCTCCTGGAAGGGTGCTGCGGAGAGGAAGGAGTTCGTCTGGATAGACGCCTTCGTGATACCGAGAAGAACACGCGATCCGCTTGCAAGGCAAAGATCTCTTTCGCCTGCGTCGATGCGCGCCTGAAGCTTTGCGTTTTCGTCGTCGAAGTCACCAACGTCGATCGTCGAGCCGACGAGAATATCGGTATTTCCGGGATCGTCAACGTTGATCTTTCTCGTCATCTGGCGAGCGATAACCTCGATATGCTTATCGTTGATACCGATAGACTGCATACGGTAAACTCTCTGTACCTCACGAATGATGTAGTCATAAACTGCATCAAGTCCGCTGACACGGAGAATATCGGCAGGAGCCATATAGCCCTCGGTCATAGGAGTTCCCTGAGCTACAAACTGACCCTCGGTAACGGTAAGACGCGTTCCGAACGGGATAGTATAGGTCTTGGAATCCTCGCCGTCCTGGCTTGTAATGGTGATCGCCTTCATCTTCTTCTGCTCGCCCATCGAGATAGTACCCGAGATCTCGGCGATGACCGAGGTCTTCTTCGGGCGTCTTGCCTCGAAGAGCTCTTCAACTCGGGGAAGACCCTGAGTAATGTCGGATCCTGCGACACCACCGGTATGGAAGGTACGCATCGTAAGCTGTGTACCCGGCTCACCGATGGACTGTGCAGCGATGATACCGACTGCCTCACCGACGTTAACGGTTCTGCCGTTTGCAAGGTCAGCACCGTAGCAGTGTGCGCAGACGCCGTGACGCGCCTTACAGTTGAGGATAGAACGGATATGAACGCTCTCGATTCCGCAAGCAACGATAGCGTTTGCCTGCTCCTCGGAGATCATTTCGTTATCACCGACGATAACCTCGTTTGTCTCGGGATTAACGACCTCACCGATGGTGAAGCGTCCTACGAGACGGTCCTTAAGCGGCTCGATAACGTCGTTGTCGTCCTTGATAGCGGTAACAACGAGACCGTGGTTCGTTCCGCAGTCCTGCTCGCGGACGATAACGTCCTGCGAAACGTCAACGAGACGTCTGGTAAGGTAACCGGAGTCTGCCGTCTTAAGAGCGGTATCGGAAAGAGACTTACGCGCACCACGTGCAGCAACAAAGTACTCGAGGATGTTAAGACCTTCACGGAAGTTCGACTTGATCGGGATCTCCATGGTACGACCGTTGGTCGCGAACATAAGTCCACGCATACCTGCGAGCTGACGCATCTGAGTCATGTTGCCTCGTGCTCCGGAGTCAGACATCATCTTGATCGGGTTGTAGCGGTCGAAGCGTCCCTGAAGAGCCGCGACGATGTCCTTCGTGGTCTGTTCCCAGATCTTGATGACGTTGTTATAACGCTCATCCTCGGTAAGCTGACCGCGCATAAAGGACTTGTGTACGTTTGCGACCTTCTTCTCTGCCTCTGCGATGAAGGTATACTTCTCGTCAGGAATGGTAACGTCGGAAATGGAGATCGAGATAGCCGCCTTGGTAGAATACTTGTAGCCCATTGCCTTGATATCGTCAAGAACCTGAGCCGCAACGGAGAAGCCGTGCTTCTCGATACAGCGGTTAACTATATCACCGAGCTGCTTCTTGCCGCAGGTGAAGTCGATCTCGAGATCGAGCAGCTTCTCGGGGTTGGTTCTGTCAACGTAACCGAGGTCCTGAGGGATCGGCTGGTTGAAGATAAGGCGTCCGAGAGTTGCATTGATTATACCGGTGTGAGTTTCACCGTTTATCTCGCGGCTTACACGAACCTTGATAGGAGCGTGGAGACCGAGAACACCGTTGGCATAAGCCATCATTGCCTCGTCGAAGTCGCGGAATACGTGATTTTCTCCCGCCTCGCCTGCCTTGTCGATCGTCAGATAGTAAGAACCGAGGACCATATCCTGCGAAGGAACGGTTACTGCCTTACCGTCGACGGGCTTAAGGAGGTTGTTAGCGGAAAGCATAAGGAAGCGCGCCTCTGCCTGCGCTTCTGCAGAAAGCGGAACGTGAACAGGCATCTGGTCACCGTCGAAGTCGGCGTTAAACGCGGTACATACGAGAGGATGGAGCTTGATAGCGCGTCCCTCAACGAGTACGGGCTCGAATGCCTGAATCGACAGACGGTGAAGTGTAGGAGCACGGTTAAGAAGAACAGGATGTTCCTTGATTACGTTTTCAAGTGCGTCCCATACGCAGGTATCGACCTTATCGACCTTCTTCTTTGCGTCCTTGATATTGGATGCCTTCTGTGTCACAACAAGTCGCTTCATTACGAAGGGCTTGAAGAGCTCGAGTGCCATTTCCTTAGGAAGACCGCACTGATAGATCTTAAGCTCAGGTCCTACGACGATAACCGAACGTCCTGAGTAGTCAACACGCTTACCGAGAAGGTTCTGACGGAAGCGTCCCTGCTTACCGCGGAGCATCTCGGACAGCGACTTAAGAGGACGGTTGGAAGGTCCTGTTACGGGCTTACCTCTTCTGCCGTTATCGATAAGTGCGTCAACTGCTTCCTGAAGCATTCTCTTCTCGTTACGGATAATTATCTCGGGAGCGTTAAGCTCGAGAAGGTGAGCAAGACGGTTGTTACGGTTGATAACGCGGCGGTAAAGGTCGTTGAGGTCGGAAGCTGCAAAGCGTCCGCCGTCGAGCTGTACCATCGGGCGTATTTCGGGGGGAATTACGGGGAGAACCTCGAGGATCATCCACTCGGGCTTGTTACCCGAACGGCGGAATGCCTCTACCACGTCAAGGCGCTTGATAAGGCGAAGCTTTTTCTGACCGCTCGCGGTAGAAAGCTCCTCTTTAAGCTGACGGGAAAGCTCCTCGATGTCGATCTCCGATAGAAGCTCCTTGATTGCCTCTGCACCCATTCCTACCTTGAAATCGTTCTCGTAACGCTCGTACATTTCTCTGTACTCACGCTCGGTGATTATCTGGTACTTCTGAAGGGGAGTCGTACCGGGATCAATTACTATATACTGTGCAAAATAGAGAACCTTTTCGAGAAGACGGGGAGAAATATCGAGAAGGAGTCCCATTTTCGAAGGAATTGCGCGGAAATACCAAATGTGGGAAACGGGAGCAGCAAGCTCAATGTGTCCCATTCTTTCACGGCGAACCTTCTTTGTCGTTACTTCAACGCCGCACTTTTCACATACCTTGCCCTTATAACGTACTCTCTTGTACTTACCGCAGAAGCATTCCCAGTCCTTGGACGGTCCAAAGATCTTTTCGCAGAAAAGACCGTCGCGCTCTGCTTTAAGGGTACGGTAGTTGATGGTCTCGGGCTTCTTTACCTCACCGTAAGACCAAGAACGGATCATTTCAGGAGAAGCAAGGCCGATTTTTATTGAATCAAATACGTTGTGTTCCATTGCATTTCCTCCTTATATCTCATCATATTCATCGCCGTCGAAGCCATCGAAGCCGTCGAAGATTTCTTCTTCACCGAAATCGTCGATCTCTTCCTCGATCATCGAGTCGAAGGTATCGTCGGTCTCAACGGTCTCACCGATATCCTCGGCAGAAACGTAGGTCGGCGTGTCAAGCTCGTCTTCGCCGATGCTCGAAAGCTCGATCTCGTTGCCCTCGTGGTCGAGAACGCGGATATCAAGACAGAGCGACTGAAGCTCTTTTACAAGGACCTTAAACGCCTCGGGAACACCCGGAGTCGGAATGTTCTGACCCTTAACGATCGCCTCGTAGGTCTTAACACGTCCAATGACGTCGTCAGACTTAACGGTAAGGATCTCCTGAAGGGTGTAAGCAGCACCGTATGCCTCGAGTGCCCAAACCTCCATCTCTCCGAAACGCTGACCGCCGAACTGCGCTTTACCGCCGAGAGGCTGCTGAGTAACGAGAGAGTAAGGTCCGGTCGAACGAGCGTGGATCTTATCGTCAACGAGGTGATGGAGCTTGAGGTAGTACATTATACCAACGGTTACGGGGTTGTCAAATGGCTCACCCGTACGTCCGTCATAAAGGGTCATCTTACCGGTCTCGGAAAGACCTGCCTGCTTGAGGCATTCGGTAATATCGCTCTCCTTTGCGCCGTCGAAGACAGGAGTCATGATCTTCCAGCCGAGACGCTTAGCGGCGATTCCGAGGTGTACTTCAAGCACCTGACCGATGTTCATTCGGGAAGGAACGCCCATCGGGTTAAGAACGATATCAAGGGGAGTACCGTCAGCCATAAAGGGCATATCCTCGGGAGGAAGAATACGGGAAACGACACCCTTGTTACCGTGACGTCCTGCCATCTTGTCTCCGACGGAGATCTTTCTCTTCTGTGCTATATATACTCTTACGACCTTGTTTACTCCGGGAGGAAGCTCGTCGCCTGCCTCGCGGGAGAATACGCGAACGTCAACTACGATACCGCTTTCACCGTGAGGAACGCGGAGAGAGGTATCACGTACTTCTCTTGCCTTCTCGCCGAAGATAGCGCGAAGGAGTCTTTCCTCTGCGGTAAGCTCGGTCTCACCCTTAGGTGTTACCTTACCGACGAGAATGTCGCCGGCACGGACCTCGGTACCCTTGCGGATAATACCTTCTGCGTTGAGGTCCTTAAGAGCGTCGTCACCTACGTTGGGAACTTCTCTTGTGATCTCTTCCGGTCCGAGCTTGGTATCTCTTGCTTCATGAGAGTATTCCTCAATATGAAGCGAGGTGTAAACGTCGTTGCGAACGAGGTTTTCGTTAAGAAGGACTGCGTCCTCGTAGTTGTAACCTTCCCAGGTCATGAAGCCGATGAGAGCGTTCTTACCGAGGGAGATCTCACCGCCGCTGGTTGCGGGACCGTCTGCGATTACCTGTCCCTTTTCTACGCGTTCGCCGCAGTCAACGATCGGTATCTGGTTGATACAGGTCGACTGGTTAGAGCGCTTGAACTTGATAAGATGATAAACGTCCTTGCGTCCGTCGTCGGTACGAACGATGATCTCATCCGCACAAACCTTCTCAACAGTACCTGCTTCCTTAGCACAAACAACGACGCCGGAGTCGACAGCCGCCTTGTACTCCATACCGGTACCGACGATAGGAGAGTCGTTAACAAGAAGCGGCACTGCCTGCTTCTGCATGTTCGATCCCATAAGTGCACGGGAGTTATCGTCGTTTTCAAGGAAGGGGATCATGGCGGTTGCGACCGAAACGACCATCTTAGGCGATACGTCCATGTAATCCGGAACGGTATTGTCGACCTCTATGATCTCGGTGCGCTGACGCGCGGTGACCTTCTTGTTTACAAATCTGTTATTTTCGTCGAGGGGCTCGTTTGCCTGAGCAACGATATAGTTATCCTCAACGTCGGCGGTCATATACTCAATTTCATTGGTTACAACGCCGGTTTCCTTGTCTATCTTGCGGTAAGGCGCTTCGATGAAGCCGTAGTCGCTTATACGCGCATAGGTAGAAAGGTAGGAAATAAGACCGATGTTAGGTCCTTCAGGTGTCTCGATAGGACACATTCTTCCGTAATGAGTGTAGTGAACGTCACGAACCTCAAAGGAAGCACGGTCACGGCTAAGACCACCCGGTCCGAGAGCAGAAAGACGGCGCTTGTGAGTAAGCTCTGCAAGCGGGTTGTTCTGGTCCATGAACTGAGAAAGAGGAGAGGAACCGAAGAACTCACGGATCGCTGTTACTACGGGACGGATATTGATAAGTCCCTCGGGAGTAAGCGTTTCGGTGTCCTGAATGTTCATTCTTTCCTTAACTATCTTATCCATACGGGAGAAGCCGATGCGGAGCTGGTTCTGGAGAAGCTCTCCAACGCAACGCAGACGTCTGTTTCCGAGATGGTCGATGTCATCAACCGAGCTGAGATCGTGAGACAAGCATACAAGATAGTTAATGGAAGCGAAGATATCGTCCTTAGTGATGTGCTTCGGAACAAGCTCGGCAATACGGTTCTTTGCCTCTGCCTTAACAGCATCAACGTCGCCGCCAAGTTGCTCCATCATTTCGAGAAGCACGGAGAGCTTAACCTTCTCGTTTATACCGCAATCCTTGAGATCGCAGCCGAGAATGTACTCGGGCCATACGGTACCGTTCGAGAATACCTTGATTTCCTTGTCAGTGTCAAGCTGGAGATAAACCTCGTTAACGCATGCGCGCTCAAAGCTATCAGCGATCTCGGAAGTGACCTCTACACCGGCTTCGCAGATGAACTCACCTGTAACGGGAGAAACTACGGGACGGGAGAGAGTATAACCGATAATTCTGTTCTTAAGAGCAAGCTTCTTGTCAAACTTGTATCTACCGACGCCCGCGAGATCGTATCTCTTAGGATCGAAGAAGAGGTTGTTAATAAGTATCTGTGCAGGCTCAACGAGAGGCGGTTCACCGGGACGGAGCTTCTTATATATCTCTTTAAGAGCTTCGTCGCCGGCGCTCGTTCCGTTTTTGTCGGCTTCGAGCTGGCAGGTATCGTGCTCGATCGTCGCGGTGATCTTAACGTCATCGCCGAAGAAGTTAACGATATCATCGTTGTTTTCAACGCCGAGCGCACGGATAAGAACGGTAACGGGTATCTTTCTGTTCTTATCTATTCTTACGTAGAACACGTCGTCAGCATCAGTCTCGTACTCAAGCCATGCTCCGCGATAAGGGATAACGGTCGCGGCAAAGGTCTTCTTTCCGCGCTTGTCCATATCGGAGGTATAGTAGATTCCGGGAGAACGAACGATCTGCGAAACGATAACACGCTCCGCTCCGTTGATAACGAAGGTACCGTTATCGGGCATGAGCGGGAAATCGCCCATGAAAATCTCTCTTTCAAGAAGCTCACCCGTAGTCTTATTGTGGAGACGGACCTTGACGCGCAAGGGTGCTGCGTAGTTAACGTCTCTTTCTCTGCATTCCTCAACGGGGTATTTGGGGGTAGAGTCGATCGTGAAATCCACGAACTCAATGCTGAGGTTGCCGGAAAAATCGGTGATGGGGGATACGTCACGGAGAACCTCGCGAAGACCCTCGTTCATGAACCACTCGTATGACTTCTTCTGAACTTCGATCAGATTAGGCATTTCGAGTACTTCATCGATCTTCGAGAAGGACATTCTGACGTTTTTGCCGAGCTTGTGGGGCTTGACCATTGCAGTAATCACTCCATTTCTAAATAGTAAAATCATCCCTTAAAACGACTAAAAACGCAACAGGACAGAGCGAGAAAGCCCCCTCCGCTACCCCTACGACAAGCTGGTTACCGTCGAATTATAAGCTGCGAAAGAAACTGCCTTCACTCTTCGTGTTACGTTTAACGCGAATCCGGTATGATAAAATTGTCCAAAAAACGGTGCAACACAGGCGTTTTCCCGTTATTTTGATAATAGATGACACGCCCGTAGACGCTATCTATGCAAGTATAAATTTTAGCACATTTATTCGCGTTTGTCAATGGCAAAATCATTGTTTACAAATATTTAACAAATAATTTTTTTGAAAAAATTTCTAAAAACTATTGAAATTTTGCTTTGAATGTGTTATTATAGATTGCTAGTATAGAAAAGTCCAACGTAGGAGGTGAAAATTTTGCCGAATATCAAGTCCGCTAAGAAGCGCGTCATCGTTACCGAAGCAAAGACGCTTCAGAATAAAATGATCAAGACCGCTCTCAAGACCTCGATGAAGAAGTACGAGGCAGCTGTTGCTGCCGGCGATAAGGAAGCTGCAACTAAGGCATACGCTGTCGTAGTTAAGAAGCTCGATACCGCTGCTGCAAAGGGTCTTGTTCACAAGAACAACGCCGCAAGAAAGAAGAGCCAGTACACTCTCCTTCTCAACAACATGGGAGCGTAAAACTTCTATAAGTAAATAGGCGCCTCAACGAGGCGCCTTTAAACTTTCAGGCGATTCAAAAGGGGCAGGAAACCATTCGGTTTCCTGCCCCTTTTTCATATCTTCAGTTTTCTTACTTTTTTC
>JAZNTT010000076.1:0-22992 GCA_045591885.1 Eubacteriales bacterium
GTTTCTGCTCGACAGCTACTATTCCTTCTCCGCCGAGATCGGTGAAGCCGATCTTGACGAAAGCCGATTCCAGAAGATCGTCAAAGAGTGTGTGAATTCAACTCACTACAAGACGAAGGTCGGCGAGGAAGAAATTTGGAAGAATCTTTACGACGTCGTTTATCACGCGGAGTCGGGTCTTAAGGAGAGCTACGACGTAGCGGCGTTTATGCTTTCGTCGCTCGTTCGTAAATCGCCTGCAAAGGCAGTGCTTACGGGTCAGGGCTCTGACGAATTTTTCTGCGGTTACGTCGGATATATGGTAGACCTTTTCCGCGAAATGCAGAAGGGCAAGATGACGAAGGAAGAATGTGAAATAAACGAGCGTCTTTGGGGCGATCCTTATTTCCGTTACGAAAGAAATCATCCCGAGATAAGAAAGATACACGAAACGGTCTACAGCGACCGCGTAAGAGGCGAGATCGACAGCTTCTCGGCGTTCAAGACAAGCCCGATAAACGTCGACCGCGTCAAGGGACTTTCCTCGCAGAAGCGCCGCTCTTATATAGACTACAAGCTTCGCCTTTCCGATCACCTGCTCACGGAGCACGGCGACAGAATGTTCTTCTCTCATTCGGTAGAGGGACGACATCCCTTCCTTGACCGCGATCTGCTTGAATTTGTCAAGACCATTCCCGACAAGTACAAGATGAACGGCGCAAAGGAAAAGTACATTCTCAAAAAGGCGGGAGAGGGAATAGTTCCCGACGAGATACTTAAGAGAAGAAAGTTCCCGTTCCAGGCGCCCGGTATGTCTTCGATGGTCAAGAAGGCAAACGGCGAGATCGAGTTCCTTTCCGATTCGCTTATAAAGAAGTACGATATATTTGATCTTAATAAGGTCAACGAAATGAAGAAGGTCTATCTTGCGGACGATTTCCGACTTATGGGAGCTTATGAGATAGATTATCTGCTGATAGTTATGACGGTCACGATGCTTTGCGAGCGTTACGGACTTAAGGCGTAAGGAGGAAATATGAAGAAAATAATATTTATCATTCTGCTTGCGCTTTTTGCTTGCTTCGCCATCTCTTGCAATGAGAAGAGCGAACCGATACCGATCATTGTCGGTGTTAAGGAAGGTATAACCGTTTACGCCGACGATTCGGAGGAATTTATTCAAAACGCACTTCTTGAAGGTGTTACCACCGAGGGCGGAAAGACGACCGAAATAATCGTTACGGTCTATGCTAAGGGTACTGATACCGAGACCTCTCTCTTTACTGCGGGAGAATACGACGTTCGTTATACGGCGAAAAACAAGAAGGTTGAGGCGGTTACAACTACACTTACCGTTAAGCCGGCGGATACCACAGCGCCCGAATTTTCCGGAATTAAGGATCTCGTAGTATATCTCGGCGATACCGTTTCTTACCGTGACGGCGTTACCGTTACCGATAATGACGACGAAAACGTGACCTTCTCGGTCGACGCGACTAAGGTCGACCTTACGCGCCTCGGCGCTTACGAGGTCACTTATACCGCGACTGACAAGAGAGGAAACACCGCAACGGTGACGGCTAAGGTTTCTGTCCTTGAACCGCTTGATGGAAGCCAGAATTCAAGCGTTTGCACGAAGGAAGAGCTTGATGCTCTATGCAGCAGTATTCTTAAGAGCATACTGAAGGACGGCATGACTGACCGCCAGAAGGCAGAGGCTATCTATAATCGCGTAAACAAAATAAAGTACGTCAATACAAACGAAGATCCGAACTGGATCGGACGTGCTTATACGGGACTTACCACGAACAAGGGTGACTGCGTGAACTACTGGGCGGCGTCAAAGGCGCTTCTCACAATGGCAGGTATTCCGAACTACGATATTGAGCGTCTTGGCGGCCCCGATCATTATTGGCAGATCGTTTTCATTGACGGTAAATGGTATCATTTTGACGCATGCCCGACACTTAAGACTAATCAGTTCAGATGCTTCCTTCGTACCGATGCGGAGGTTGCGGCGTACTCAAAGACGCGTCCCGATAAACCGAATTACTACGCTTACGACAAGGAAAACTGTCCTTATGACGTAGTTGACTGATAGGAGATAGTTATGAAAAAATTTTTACTTGTTTTCTTGAGCGTGATTCTCACGCTTTCCCTTGCTTCCTGCCTCGCTCCCGCAGACGACGGTAACGGCGGAAAGACGAAGGACAGCAAGTATTTCTTCAAGGTTGCAAGCAAGGATAATTACGCGGTCAAGATCGACGCGGATATGGCTGACGTTCTTTCCGTGCTTGGCGAGCCTCTCAAATATTTCGAGGCGGCTTCCTGTGCGTTTGACGGCCTTGATAAGACCTACACCTACGCAGGCTACGTGATCCTTACCCGTCCCGACGGCAAAAAGGATTACGTCAATTCAATCCAGCTTACCGATGACAGCGTGCAGACCCCCGAGGGCGCGTATATCGGTATGGCGCCCGACGCGGTAAAGAATATTTACGGCAAACCTACCGAGGAGACTGCAACGCTTATTTCCTATACAGACGGAAACACGACGCTTAACTTTATTCTGAAAGATGCAAAGGTAATTTCGATAGAGTATCTTCCTGCATAATGCGAAAATATAAACAGCAGACGCTAAAATGATATGCACCCCAAAAGTTAGACACTTTTGGAGGTGCATATCAAAATGCGTCTGCTGTTTTCTCTCGCCTTCCCCTCAGGGGAAGGTGCCGAGCGAATGCGAGGCGGATGAGGTGTTCGGGCGTGATGTAATATCGTTTTTGCGCGGGCGACCAATGGTCGCCCGTTTTGAAAGCAAAGTAACATCGTTTTCCCATTTTTTCGACAAATAAAACCTGCTCTTTACAAAATATTCTTTTTGTGGTAGAATATAATGAATGATTATGTGCTAACATCAAAATACCTAACTTTGTGAGGTCTTAAATGAAAAGCAATAGAAAAAGACGGTCATTCGGTAAGACCGTGATACAAATATATAAGTTCGTTTTCTTTATTCTTCTCGTTGCGATGGTCGTTGCATCGTGGCTCGAGATGCAGGAGCTTTATCTTATTGACGGTAAGACGACTATTGTTCTTACCGCAATTCACGCGCTCTGTCTCGGAACGCTTCTTCTCACCTATCACGCGCTCGATGTCGGAAAAAAGCGCCAGCTTGATCTTGTTATAGGTCAGCTACTCAGCGTAATCATAAGCGACGCTGCGTCGCTTCTCAGCGCCTCGCTCGTTCTTAAAACGCTTCCTCACATGGGGATCGCGGCACTTACGCTTCTTTGTCAAGGTATTCTTTGCATTATCTGGTCTGTCAGCGCGACGTGGTTTTATAACGCGTTGGTTCCTGCAAAGAGGGTCGCTGTTCTTTATTCCGATGAGCGCGCTTATGAGTCGATGGGCGAATTGCACCTCGACAAGAGGCGCTACCGCGTTGTGACCACCGTTGACCTCACCAATACTGAAAAGGACTGCGACGGGATCGTCTCTGAGCTTCCCGATGTCGAGGGTGTTTTCCTTTGCGGTATTCCGACTAAGCTCCGCAATGACCTTATGAGCTTGTTCATCAAGAAAAACGTGACGGTCTATCTCCGCCCGAAGATCAGCGACATTTTCCTCAATACCGCGCAAAGACGGTATATGTTCCATATTCCGATGATGTCGTACGAGAGCAAGAAGCATTCTGTTGTCGTGCTTGCTTCAAAGCGCCTGCTCGATATTATTATTTCGCTTCCGCTCGCAATTATCACGCTCCCGTTCATGCTTCTAACTGCGATCGCAATTAAGATCGAGGATCACGGTCCCGTTCTCTACAAGCAGGACAGACTTACCAAGGGCGGCAAGAT
This sequence comes from Eubacteriales bacterium, assembly GCA_045591885.1. GTDB lineage: Bacteria > Bacillota > Clostridia > Oscillospirales > CAG-272 > Colimorpha_A. The sequence continues at coordinate 3,837 of JAZNTT010000076.1, forward strand.
ATTCAGAATAATGAAGTTCCGCTCTATGAGAGTTGACGCCGAAAAGGACGGCGTTGCGCGTCTTGCCTCGGAAAGCGATGACCGCATAACGAAGGTCGGAAAATTCATTCGCGCGACCCGTATTGACGAGCTTCCGCAGCTTTTCAACATTTTGAAGGGCGATATGTCGCTCGTCGGCCCCCGTCCCGAGCGCCCCGAGATCGCGGAGCAGTACGAAAAGGAGCTTCCCGAGTTCCATCTCCGTTTGCGCGTTAAGGCTGGTCTTACCGGCTACGCTCAGATACACGGTAAGTATAACACGACTCCCTACGATAAGCTCCAGATGGACCTCATATATATTAACGATATGTCGATCCCGACCGATATAAAGCTTCTGCTCCAAACGATGCAGACGGTTTTTCAGAAGGAAAGCACCGAGGGAGTCAAAAAGGGACAGACTACGGCGAGCAAGGATAATAAGTAACAAAATTACCGAAAATGAGGGAAAAGTAATGAGATTCACGGTGTTTACCCCTGCATATAACAGAGCCGCGCTTATACCTCGGCTTTATGAATCGCTTAAGGGGCAGACCTTTCGTGATTTTGAATGGATCGTCGTTGACGACGGAAGCTCCGATAACACCGAAGAGCTGATCGAAAGCTATATTACCGAAAAGCCGTTCTTTCCCATCGTATTCAGGCGCATAGAAAACGGCGGCAAGCCGAACGCGGTGAATATCGGCGTTACGCTTGCGTCGGGAGAAATTTTTGTGTCTCTCGATTCCGACGACTATTTTACCCCCGATGCTCTTGAGCTTCTTGACGAAGCGGAAAGATCTATCCCCGAAAATGAAAAACGCTCCTTTGCCGGAATCGGCGGGCTTAAAGCTTATGAGAACGGAAATATGATCGGGCAGACCTTTGACGGCGAAACGCTTGACTGCACGAATCTTCAAAGGATCGAAAAACGCGTTCTCGGTGATAAGGCGGAAGCAGTTTATACCGCTGTTATGAAAAAATATCCCTTTCCGATATTTGAGGGGGAAAAGTTTATTACCGAAAGCGTCGTTTTTGACAGAATGGCTCACGACGGGCTGAAGGTCAGATATTTCAACAAGACCGTTATGATCTGCGAATATCGAAGTGACGGGCTTTCGGAGCGAGGTAAGGAGCTGTTTACGAGCAACCCGAAGGGTTACGGACTTTATCTTTACGAAGCCGCATTGTTCGGCAGACACGGCTTCAAAACGAAATGGCGCACCTACGCAAGCTATATCTATACCTATAAGGGTAAAATGAGCGCAAGGGAGATCTCAAAAATACTCCATATCGGACGAATTACTGTATCGCTCATATCTCTTATGCTTGTGTTTTACAGACCTGCGGGCAGGGGGAATTAAATGAAAAGAATTCTTGTTGTCACACAGGATATGCATATAAGCGGAGTGGCGAGGGCACAGCTCGGATTGCTTCACGCTTTGGATAAATCGAAATACAAGGTGGACCTCTTTTTGCGCAGCCACGAGGGAGATTTTTTGAAGTATATTCCCCGGGAGGTAACGTTGCTTCCTGAGGTAAGGGCGTATAAGTGTGTTGATTTAACTACGAAACAGACCTTGAAAAACGGGCGCATTTTTCAGGCGTTCGGTAAGGCGGTTGGAATGATAAAGGCAAAGCGTTACGCGAAAAAGCACGCCGTCAGTCTTTCGGCAATCGGGCTTGATTATACGCAGAGGCATCAGCTTCCGTTTTTGCCTATGATCTCAAACGAGGAATACGACCTCGTCATAAGCTTCGCCGCGCCTCACTATTTCGGCGCTTATAAGTGTAAGGCGAAAAAACGCCTTTCGTGGATACACACCGACTATTCGCTTATTGATATTGATGCGAAGAGCGAAGCAAAGGTATGGGAGCGTTACGATGGTATTGCGTCTATTTCCGATTCAGTCGGAGAGGCGTTTTGCTCAAAAATGCCGTCGCTAAAGGATAAGATCGTCAGAATAGACAATCCGATTTCTCCGCCGCTCATTCGCCGTTCTGCCAAAGAGGGTCAGAGTGAAATGGCAAAGGACGGTATCAGGATCGTTTCCTGCGGAACGCTGGCTGTCGGAAAGAATTTCAGAAGTATTCCGAAAATGGTTTCTATTCTGCTTTCGGAGGGGCTTGACGTTAAATGGTATATAATCGGCGACGGTCCCGACCGCGCCGAGATCGAAAAGCGTATAGCTGATGAGGACGTTGGCGGCAGAGTCATTCTTCTCGGAAAGAAGGAAAATCCTTATCCGTATTTTGCGGAATGCGATCTTTTCGTTCATCCGAGCTTACGAGAGGGCAAGGCAGTCTCGGTCATTGAGGCACAGATACTCGGCAAGCCCGTTGTGATAACGAAATTTCCGACCGCACATTCTCAACTAAAAGACGGTATCGACGGCGTTATCGTCCCGCTCGATACCGAGGGCTGTGCGCACGGAATTGCTGAGCTTCTTCACAATCATGAGAAGCTTGAAGCGTTGAAAAACAACTGCCGAAGCACCGATTACGGCAGTGAAAAGGACATGAATACTATCTACTCGTTCATCGAGTAACGGTAAAGAAAGGATACAAAAATGAAGACAGTAAAATTTGACAAGACCGGCTGGGAGAATGAGCTTACTACCGCATATTCTTTCCGCTTCACCGAAAACCCGAAATTTACGCAGAAGGACGGATATATTACGACGGTCGTAAACAAGGAGCACCGTGAGGGATTTGACAATATCAGCATGCTTACGCATGAAAAGTACACGGCAGGCGTTACTGCAACGCTTCACTGCGCTTTTGAGGACGTTGGATGTCCCGAGATCATAATCGTTCCCGAGTCTGAAAGCTGCCCCGACGGTGAGGTTCGTTACGGCGCTTGCTTTGAGGTCGTTCTCTGGAAGAACGGCATCAACGTATGGCGCCACTTCCGCGAGGAGGACGGCAGATGCCATTGGCATCTCCGCCTTGGCGATACCTTTGACGTAAGCGAAAACGATATACATACCCTTACGGTAAACGTTGAAGAGTTTTATCTGAACATCAACATCGACGGTCACAAGATCAGACTCCGCGTTGAGGATCTTCCAAAGGAGTTTTATATCGGACTTACCGCCTGCGAGGGCATCGTAAGAATTTACGACTACGAGGTGAAATAAATGGCATTTGAACGGCTGAGAGGGATTCTCGACAAGATTGAGAGCCACAACGTACACGACGTCGAGCTTATCCTTTACCAAGACGGCAAAGAGATCTTTCGCGAAAAGAGAAATCACTCGAGAAATGATGATAACGGACTTCTGAATATCTATTCCTGCTCAAAGGTCATAACCTGCGCCTCGGCGCTTCGTCTCTATGAGGAGGGAAAGCTTTCCCTTGATGATCCCGTTTCAAAGTATATTCCCGCGTTCGGCGATATAAGGGTCAAAAAGAATGGCGGGATATACCGCGCCGAAAAAGAGATGAAGGTCTGGCATCTTTTCAATATGTGCGGCGGCTTTGATTATCATGAGCACGCACCCGAGATAGTTCGCGGTATAGAGGAGACCGAGGGACGTTGTCCGACTCTTAAAATGATGGACTATTATGCACAGATCCCGCTGAATTTCGAGCCGGGCGAAAGCTGGTGTTACAGCCTCTGCCATGACGTTATTCCCGCGATAATCGAGGTAATAACGGGCAAGCGTTTCGGTCAGTACGTCAAGGAAACTATCTTTGATCCGCTCGGTATGGATACCGCGACGTATCTGCTCCCAAAGGAGAAACTCGGACTTGTCCTTCCGCAGTACAGACCCATTTCCGATTACGAATATAAAGAAGTCGGTCCCGAAAACGTTTGCTATCAAATCGGAACCGAGTTTGAAAGCGGCGGCGCGGGATGCGTTTGCCGTCCTGATGATTACATCAAGTTCCTTGAGGGCATGAGAACCGAAAAGGTCATCTCTTACGAGACTATTGAGCTTATGTCGAAGAATCTTCTTGATGATGAGAAGCTTGCGATCTGTGACTCGCCTAAGGGCTACGGATACGGACTCGGCGTTCGTGCGCCTCTGCCTGAAAGCGGCAGAACCGACATCGGTTGGGGCGGTGCGGCAGGAGCATATCCGGTACTTGATGTAAAGAACGGTCTTTCGGTCTATTACTCTCAGCATACTATCGGAAGGCTCGTTTGCGATCGCAACGATATGGTCGACGCGATAATGCTCGATCTCGGGCTCAAGTGAAGCCTGTAAGACAATAGGTTGGATTTTTAACGATAAAAGACCGAAGCTTAGCTTCGGTCTTTTTTAATTCAATAGGAAAATACCAAAGTTGAGATATCCTGCGAAGATCACCCAAAGGATATAGGGAATAAAGAGAAGTCCTGCGCGGCGGTCGATTCGGTAGAAGAGGATCGCGTTTATGATTACGAGTGCAAGAAGCGCGACGAGCCAGATGAAAGCGAAAAGATACGCTTCGAAATTGAAGAAGATGATCGACCACATGAAGTTGAAGAAGAGCTGAATGCCGTAGGCGGTAAGCGCGGTCTTTGACCTTGCGGGCTTCTCCGACTCGGTAATTAGGTAGGACGAGATTCCCATAAGAATATAAAGTATTGACCACACGACGGGAAATAGCCATGCCGGCGGCGACAGCGGCGGCTGATTGAGCGACGCAAAATTCTCCATGCTTCCCATACTGATGAGTGCGGACAAGGCACCCACGCCGAGCGGTATCGCGATATTTATTATAAGCTTTTTGAAATCTATCTTCAAAAAAATCACCTCCGTAGTGATAAGATATTCGTTTTATGTCGGCAGTATTCGTTTTTTGCCCGTCCGTATTGCAAATTGCGAAAAAAACTGATATAATGTGGCTAGAAAACAGTATCAAGGTGTTTTACTTATGAAAAAACAGCGGCTAAAATTGTCGACAACTCACATAATACTGCTCAGCTTTATCGTAGTGATAATGATAGGCGCGCTTCTGCTCTCCCTGCCGATAAGCTCGGCTGACGGAAAGGCGACGCCCTTTGTCGACGCGCTTTTTACCGCGACGACCTCGACATGCGTTACGGGACTCGTGGTTGCGCCGACGGTCACTGCGTGGAGCGTGTTCGGTCAGGCGGTAATTCTCGTACTCATTCAGATCGGCGGACTTGGCGTTATTACGATAATGTCTTCCCTTATGATAATGCTTCATAAACGAATGGGCATCGGTGATCGGCTGCTTTTGCAGGATGCCTTCAACCTTAACTCGCTTTCGGGGCTTATCCGTTTCGTTAAGAAGGTCGTGCTCGGAACGCTGATCGTCGAGGGCGTCGGCGCGATTCTTTATATGACGGTGTTTATTCCCGAATTCGGTGCAAGGGGAATATGGATATCGGTGTTTACTGCGGTTTCCGCCTTCTGTAACGCGGGAATTGATATAATTGCCGAGAACAGTCTTTGTAATTACGCATTGAATCCGATAATAAATATCGTTACCTGCGCGCTTATAATACTCGGCGGTATCGGATATATCGTCTGGTGGGACGTGATTCGTCTGATAAAGGAATCGCGACATAAGAAGGTGCGGTTTTCCCGCGACCTGACTCTTCACAGCAAGATAGCAATAGTCGCTACTCTCGTTCTTATATTCGTCGGTGCAGGGCTTATATTCGCCTTTGAATATAACAATCCGCTGACAATGAAGGGCTGCACGGTAGGAGAAAAAATCGGACTGTCCTTCTTCCAGTCGGTCACTACGAGAACCGCGGGCTTCGCAACGCTTCCGCAGGAAAACCTGACGAACGCGACATCGGTTATTTGTCTCTTTCTGATGTTCATAGGCGGCTCGCCCGTCGGAACGGCAGGCGGTATTAAGACCGTCACTATTGCGGTGCTTTTCGCGTCGGCGTTCGCCTCGATACGCAATAAGGAAGACACCGAAATGTTCGGACGCCGTATAACGAAGGAAGCGATAAGCAAGGCAGTCGCGGTCACGAGTATGTCGTTTATTATAATGTTCGTATCGACCGTACTGCTTTCGGCGGTGACGGATGCCGTAGCGCTCGACGTGATGTACGAAACGATATCTGCGACGGCGACTGTGGGACTTACGAGAAATCTTACGGCTTCGCTAAACACGGTCGGAAAGCTTATCATTATATTTACGATGTATCTCGGCAGAGTAGGGCCTATATCGCTCGCTATCGCCTTCAAGGGCAGAAAAAAAGCTGAAAATACAGTTAAAAACCCAACCGAAGAAATAAGCGTCGGTTGAGAGGGAGAAATAATATGAGTATCAATAAATCTTACGCAGTATTCGGACTCGGCAGATACGGAATGGCGGTCGCCGAGGAGCTTATGAAAAACGGGGCGGAGGTGCTTGCCGTCGATATCGTTCAGGAGAACGTCGATAACGCCGCCAAGACTATCCCCGTCTGCAAGTGCGCAGACATAACCCGTCCCGATGTGATAGAACGCCTCGGAATATCGAATATCGACGTCGTTATCATTGCAATGGCAAGCAATCTTGAGGCGAGCGTTATGGCAATAACGCTTTGCAAGGAGGCGGGTGTCAAGAACGTTATAGTCAAATGCGGAAACGAGATGCACCGTATGATATTCTCCCGCGTCGGCGCGGATAAGGTCATTTTCCCCGAAAAGGAATCGGGAACGCGTTTGGCTAAAAATCTGCTCACGTCGGGCTTTGCTGATCTGATAGAGCTTTCGGACGACGTATCCATGGTTGAGCTTGACGTTAAAGACGAATGGGTCGGCAAAACTCTTATCGAGCTTAATCTGCGTAAAAAGTATTCGATAAACGTAGTTGCGGTGCGTAGCGGCGAAAAGATAAGCACGGCGGTAGATCCTACGCTTCCGCTTGAAAAGGGAAACCAGCTTATAGTTATCGCAAATACCTCGAAGCTTCAAAAGCTTAAATAATCAAAAAAATCCCCCACAGGGGGATTTTTGTTATCCTATTTTTTGATCTGATCGGCTATCAACTTTATTGCCTCGCGGTCGACTTTCTCATCGAACTTTCGGGCAAAGAGGTTTTCCGAGCTTAAAAGCATTGGCACGTCTTCCTTACGGAACGTGTACGGACCGCCGCGCACCCAGTCGATCTCGCGCAGGCATTTGCCCGTTACAGTTTCGCGGTATGGGGACGACATAACGACGCTTTGCAAAAAGACCTCGTCGGCGCAGTGTGAGTATGAAAACTGCTTTTTAATAATTTTCTCTTGGCTTATGACGTACTGTATCAAGCTGTCTGTCACGCTTATCCAATTTGCACCCTTGCTGAGGGGAATTATCTGCTTGCGCTTTACACCCATTTTTCTTTGAAGCGTCAGAAGCCGCTCTTCAAGTCCGCGCAGACGGCACATTACGATATGCTCGCTTCTTCCGATGACGTTCTGAAAGAAATGATACCGCTCAACGCGGTCGGTGACGTTTTTGCTGTCCTTTGCTTTTTCATCTATATCTATGAAGTTCTGCCCTGCGTGCTCGGCAAAAAACGAATGAATATAATCCTGCGTTTTGATCGGAAGATCAACGCCGGAGAGCAGGTGATAATAGGTGTAATGCTTCTTTCCTGCTGTCTTGAACAGGCGCATCTCGCACTTGATCTGGCTGTGTCCGCCCCATTTTACCGACAGGGGCTTGACGAAAATAAGCTCGGAATGCTTGGTTTTTATCGAGGTGCGGTCAAAGTTCTTTGCTTTTTTGTCAATATGAAGATAAATGTCGTTTCTTTCGTCGTCAAGCAAGCCGATAAGCACGGAAAGCTGATCGAAATTATTATGTGCCATTATGAGATAGGCGTGTTTTCTTGTATTGTCTATCGGCATATTGCATCTCCAAATCTTATATTACTCTAAAATCATATCACAAATTCCGACAAAATACAAGAGCAATATTCGGGCAATTCTCGGATGAATATAATTAAAGCGAAAGCTTTTTTTGATTTGTCGGTTTTTCTCATTTTAATATGAAAATGATGATAGTTACTGTTTTTTAGTGTCTACCATCATTATATCATTTCATAAAAGTATAAATCTCCTTGTTTTACAGATAATAGTATCACTATTACTAAAACAAGGAGACTTATTTATATATGAAAGCAACAGGAATCGTGCGGCGAATTGACGATCTCGGGCGCGTGGTGATCCCGAAGGAGATCCGCCGCACAATGAGAATCAGAGAGGGCGACCCGTTACAGATGACATTGACAAAAGAGGCGATTTTTATCCTTGGTATGATCAACCTGTCCAAAAGACTCGGCATAAAATAGTACATATTGCTGAAGAATAACCGCCCGACCGTGCGTATTCGCAGAGGCGGTTTTAGAAATTGACCCACAAGCGTTTTTTTACAGAGGAGCGCTTGTGGGTGTTTTTTGCCAAGAAATTTAGCGAGCGCTAAAAATATTGACAAACAGCAAATGACAGCCTATATCATCGGTGTCCCATTTTTAATATTAAAAATGGGACAAGGTTGGGATACCTCCTTGTCGCTCCAAAACACGATTTCGGTTTCGCAGAATATACCGCCCCCTTATAGGGCAATTATTGATTTATTGTCTTTTCCCGTTACACATCCGACAGAAAACACTCATTTTTCTGTCAGATTCATTTATTCTCGTTCAAGAATCCTTCATTTCGATTAAATTCGTATCAAAAAGGAAAATCAATACTCTTCTATAAAAATGACTGTCCTATCGATATGATAAAGGTTCGAGAGTGTTTTGCGGTGGCTTTCGTTTTGAAGTGTCTATCGTTTTTACAGCAAAATCTTTTCCATATGACAAGAAAGATGACTGTCATATTGAAATCAACAGAGGACGAAAAATCCCTTGTTCTCTCATTTCAAAAAGAGAGGTCTCATCATCTCAAATAGACGGTCATCGTCATATCGATACGAGAGTTATCGTCATATCAACATGACCGTCGCCATCATTTCAAAACGACAGTTTTGCCTACCATGAATCTATGATTCCTCAAAAATAAATCCAAATGGGTCATTTCGGAATGACAGATGATTTATCCTTCCGAAACGACAATGATAAAAATATTCCCGTAAAGAACTCGGTCTGCGCCGTAAGGTGCAGACCGAGTTACTTTTCTTGAAGATTTCTGTTTTTCGATTATTTTATAAAAAGGAACGAGAGAGCAAAATCATTCTAAATTTCCGTGTAGTTTTCTTGTTCCGAGGGGTAAATGCACAGCAAATTATAAGTGTAAGCCCCGTCGGCTTGGGCCACCGAGAGGGCTTAGTAATTAAAACAAAGGAGAAACAACTATGATCTACTCAGAAAACAATGATTCAAAATTTCAGTTGCTCGACTACGACAGCAAGACAGCGCTTATCGACATCGGCGAGTATATGAAAAAGTTCAGCACCCTGGAGCGCCTCGTATTCCACGGCATCGTATCAAACGGCATCTCAAAAGAAAAGGACGCCAAAGCACTTCTCGTTGAGACGCTCATCCACGCGATGCACAAGGTAATCTGCAAGGACTCGATATGGCGCGCCATCAAGTTCCTTGTTGACATCAATATGTTCAAGGTCATTCGCATCAATACCGGAATACGCACCTTCAACGTTCTGAAGCTGACCGAGCTTGGCAGTATGGTGTACATGATGATGTTCAAAAAGAACCCGCCGGAGTTTGAGCACGAGCGTATCCTACGCGACCATGCGAGTCTTCAGCACGGATGCACGGTGGAGGACGTGGCGGCGGTTCTGAACGAAAAAGGGTGGTACGATCGTATCATCACCGAGCGCGTTAAAAACCGCATCAAATTTTCCGATGGCAAGGAGTGCATTCCCGACGTGGTCGGTATACGCGGTACAGACTACGATTATTATGAGGTGGAGTGCGGCACCCATCATCAGCCCGACTTTGATGAAAAGTGCAACAAGCTAATGAGGATCACCAAAAACATCATCATCGTAACGCAAAGCCGAAAGATCGCAACACAGACCTTAAAGCCGCAGGCGGAATATTGGATCCGCAGAAGAGGGCGCGAGAATCTGCTTCGAGACGGCTATCGGCTATTTCTGACAAGCATATCCGATCTGCAGGCAGGCAAGTGGACCTATGTTTTCGATATGCTCTACGACGAGCCCATTTGCTGCTTCCGAGCAACGAGAAAGGAGGGAAACGAAAATGCGTGACCGCTTTATCAATATGGGAAACAAGGCGTTCGTCAACGTCAGCAAGGTGACTTATGTTGTCGCCGCCGATGCCGACAAGGTTCGCAGGATCCTGAATAAACACAACATCGACAAGGATTCCGAACAAGTGCAGAACTTCACAAGTAAAAAGGAAACACGATCGATTCTTTATCTTGACGACGGACGTATCGCGCTTTCAAGCGTGAATGCCACGGTTTTGGTCAAGAGAATCAACGCGGAACCGAGTCAAGCCGACGATGAAGAATAACAAAATTTTCGCCACGGGGAATAATGCCCACTCCCGAGCGCCGGGAATTTCCCGTGACGAAAATAAATATATCGTATAAGCAAAAGAAAAATATGGAAAAATAGAAATGAGGTGATAACCGCTTAATGAAATTTGAAGTAAAAGAATCCCCTAAAGTTGCGGCGTTCTGGGTCAGTAAAGCGGAAGCTTGCGACAAGGCGTTTATGGGGACCCTGAAGCCGCAGTTCAAGCATTGGAAGGAGCGCGGGTATCTGCCCGTGGTCTACGAATCGGGGGAGCAAAGCCCCGAGGAATGCTTGTATATGCTGATGAAGCATAATATAGAGGTTTCGGCAAAGAGTGAGCTCTCCGCGGAGAATGCTCTCACCTGACCTCTTCGATGCGTGTTATGCGCATCGATACATAAACTTTTACTTCAAAAATTCACAAAACTATTGACATTATCACGGTCAACCGTTATAATGATGGTAACAGGAGGTGAAACACCGTGACAGTAATGGAATATATGGAAGACAAAAATATCACAATGTACCGTCTAGCTAAGGACAGCGGGATTCCGTATACAACGGTCAACGATATATGCTCGGGCAAGGCCCAGCTCGAAAAATGCTCCGCCGAAACGATCTACCGCATGGCTAAGGTTCTCGGTGTTTCGATGGAAAGTCTGATCGAGCCCTGCTTTGACAAGCGAGAGGATTTTGAGCTTTTCAAGAGCAATACCTGCCATCGTTTGAAGGAGCTTGGCGATATCGAATTTGTCATTGAGGTTTTGGAAGAGGATACCATACGAAAGTACCACAAGAAAAAATGGTATCCCGAAAGCTTATATCTTCTTGCCATGCTCGATTATGTAAGCAGAGAAAATGACATCCCGCTTTGCACGCAGTATGACGATATGCGCAGTACGAAATTGAAAAACGTTCTTTTCCCTGCAAGCGTCATCATGGCTGCCAAGGTTTCCCAAAGCGACGAAATTAAAAATCGCTCCATAGCGGAAGCGATTCCTGAATTTATGCGGTTCAACATCGTAGAAAGCGAGGTGCGAAATGTCATCTAACAGCTTTACAAAAGAAAATCTTGATACCTATCTTAAGGAGCTGGCAAAGGAGTTCCGACGTTTGAACGGCAAATCTATGCCCGCGGAGATCGTATTGGTCGGTGGCGCGGCGATCCTGACGAATTACGGCTTCCGCGATATGACGACCGATATTGATGCCGTGATCCATGCATCCTCGTCCATAAAAGATGCCATCAATCATGTTGGCGACAAATTTGATCTGCCAAACGGTTGGCTGAATGCCGACTTTATGCGTACCGGCTCTTATTCGCCAAAGCTCGATGAATTTTCGGTGTATTATAAGACCTTTTACGGAGTTCTTAAAGTACGTACCGTTGCGGCAGAGTATTTGATCGCCATGAAGCTCCGCTCGGGACGAAAATATAAAAACGATCTTTCCGATATTATTGGAATCTTAGCCGAGCACGAAAAACGCGGGACACCGATCACCTTTGCAAAAATCGAAAAAGCGGTGATAGACCTGTATGGAGGCTGGAGGGATTTCCCCGAAGACTCAAAACCGTTTATTGAAGACGCTTTGAAACACGGCGATTTCGAAAACGTATATCGCTCTGTTAAGAATGACGAGATCGAATCCAAGGACATTTTGATCGATTTCGAAAAAGAGTACCCCAAGGTCGCAAAGGAATCCAATATCAACGATATTTTGAAAACGTTAAAAGAGAGAAAGCAATAAATGGCACCCTAGTGAGAACTACAAACCATATAGCGTCAGATGCCTGGGGAAGCGTTACGCAATTAATGGGAATTAAATTATACCCCAAGGAAAGGTAGTTAAATAAGTGCGTCAGCAACAATCAGATATTGCCAATGCCCGTCATAACAAAAATGAACCATTCAAAAAGTATCCAATAAATAAAAATTTTGAATATGACTACGGTTGTACTCTTTTAGTACAGTATTTTGATGTGCATCAAACGATTGAAACCCGAAAAGGTATCTGTTACGATTTTGCGCATCTTTTTGATGCACTATGCCGGAGTCAGAATATACCTTGTTATGTAGTTGATGGCACACCATACAATCCTGCAAAGGATTGTCACACTTGGGACCGAGCTTACTTTGATGGTTCTTGGTGGAATATGGATATAACTTTTGATACTCTTCAAACCAAAAATCAAGGAGAACTTTACGGTTTTCGCAACATAGAAAATATCTGCTCGCAAGATGAAGAATATTTAATAACGAAAATATATTAAGTGTGTAGTAAAGCCGCCCACTCGGGCGGCTTTGCTTATAGTTTATTTCTTAATTAAACCTTTTATCAAATTTGCAATGGTATCTAACTGTTGGTCATCAAGTTTTTTCAAATCTTTGATGATTGCATTCAGTTTAGTGGGGTTCTTGGTTTCGAGATCAAAGAACTCGCCTACAGAAATACCTAAATAATCACATATATAAAAAATACCAGGTAAAGACGGCAACGATTTCCCGAATTCGATATTGTTAATATATCCTGCGTTTTGTCCGATTGCTAGACTCATTTCTCGTGCGGATACATTTTTCTTTTCACGCAGTTGTGCTAATCGCAAAGCAAAATCTTTTTCGTCCATAATTCCACTACCCTTTGTTATATTTTAACCCATATAGGTAGCAATATTATTGGTTGTAAGGCGGTAAAGTCGTTGCAATATTGGTTTATATATGATATAATACATAAAATAGCGGGAATAAACCTATAATCGTTCCCCAAATGACCGCTATACACATATTTATATCGGCATCCGCCTTGTGTTTTGGTATATCCATTCTTTGCGTGGTAAGGTCGTTGGTTCCGTTGGAACTTATTTAAAGAGATAGTCGAGTCATCGCAGGATAACCCATCGGACATAGGTTCGATGGGTATTTTTTAGGAGCGGTATAGTGCTTGATATTTTTACGGTTGCTTTTTTCGGTCACAGATATATAGATAATCCGTTGAAGGTGGAAGAGTTGCTTGAGGAACAGATACGGAAACTTATTAACGAAAAAGAATATGTAGATTTTATTGTTGGTCGTAACGGAGTGTTTTACCAGTGTGTTTCGTCCACAGTGCTTCGTGTACGGAAAAGTGTAAGGGATGCTAATAGTGCACTTGTACTAGTATTGCCATATCCAACGGCTGAATATTTGAATAACGAGGAATACTTTCACAATTACTATACTGATGTAGAAATATCTTACGAGGCATCAAAGGCACATCCCAAATCTGCCATACAGATCCGTAATCGTGAAATGGTGGATAGAGCGGATTTAGTTATTTGCTATATAAAGCATAATGAGGGCGGTGCCTATAAAACTGTGCAGCATGCCTTGATGATGGGTAAGACAGTGATTAATCTGACAACTTAAATCTTATAATTGCCCAATCAATATTAGTCGATAACCTTTTTATGTATTTAGTATTTTAGTAGGGCTAAAGTTATGTTATAATATGTCCCATATGCCATCGCGACTCTTAATTTGTTTTTAATTTATGTATCCTAGCAACAACGACTTAACATTATATAGTGTTATTATTAATAAAATCGAATATACAAAAAACAACCGTTAAAAAGTGTGATCTTTTCAACGGTTAGCAAGCATGTTTAAAAGCGCCGTGAATGATTTCTACGGCGCTTTTTTTCACAGAGTTCCACACTCCAATATGAGAAAACATTTTTTAGGTTCTGATGGTTTTTTTGAAAAAATATAAAAAACAAAAAAACCCTGATTTTATGCTACCTTCGTGGAGTTCCACACTCCACTAACTGGGCGCTAAAAGCAGCAAAGTCAAGGGTTTTAATTATTAATTTGACGGAGATATTTGACGGCGTTATAATCCTTCTACAACGGCTAGTTTGTTCATATTATCTCGTTTTAATTCTATCGAGGAATGGACGTACCTCTCTAAAGTGATTTTGGGGCTGGAATGACCGAGTATCTCGCTTAGGGATTTGATTTCAAATCCTACCTCTACACACCTGGTAGCAAATGTATGACGAAGGGTGTGAAAGTGGACGCCATCTAAGTGACATTCTTTTACATATTTTTCCATCTTGTATTGTAGTGTCCGGGGTTCTATAAACTTATTGCCTTTACCCGTGAGGACATAAGCAGAAGGTGCAGCCGCAAACTTCCTGCACAGTTTGGTTATATGATCTGTCAAAGGTATTATCCTTACAGAAGTATCACTTTTCGGGGAACTGATCACTATTTTTGTTTTACCAGTATCCAGACTCTCGTAATCATGTAGACGCTGCATAGTCGAACTAATCTTAATAATCTGTTCTTCCAATGAAATAGCTTCCCACTTTAATGCACAGATCTCGCCGATCCGCATTCCGGTAAGCAGAGCCAACAACGTACCGAATTTACACTCGTCCATATCCTTATATAAGTATTGGACAAAGCGAAGATGCTCCTCCTTAGTTAATACCCGCATTTCTTTTTTAGGATCTTTAGGATAAAATAATTCGATATTTGGGAAGACACCGGTGTATTGGCGAGCAACGTATTTTAGTATTGAATTCAAAACAACAAGAATATCCTTGGTTGTTTTTGGAGCTAATTCATCTTCAAATAAAAGATCTTGGGTGAATTGTTCTATTAAAGGTGTTGATAATGCTTGAATAAAACACCCTCCTAATTTTGCTTTTATATGCTTCTCGACTATTGTTGAATATTTTACATATGTGGCTTCTTTGACTTTAATTTTGTTTAAGCGTAACCATTCGTCGCAATAGTAGTTAAATCTTCTGCGCCTGCTATTATCCGGTGCAGGTACATTCATAAGGAGAGCTGCCTTTGCTCTTTCAACTTTCTCCTTTGCTTCCCGATATGTTTTGCCATAGCAATACCCATATCGTGCGGAACCGTCAGGATCATAACCCTTAATATATCGGGCCTCCCAACGCTTGTCTTTTCTTTTGTAAATGTTTTCACCTTTTTTTGACATAATAAAACCTCCTTGAAATTATGTACGACTTAAAAGTCTTTATCCTTTCCTTGCTTTGACGGAGGTTCTGACGGCGATATGCGATTGCAAAACGCACAAAATCCGTTGTGAAACTGCTTTTTGACCTCATCAATATAGAAAAAAATTTGAACTTTTTATTTTTAGAGGCCAAAACCACTTGTTTTTTTGCGGATTTTATGCTAAAATCAATCCCGTGGAGTGTGGAACTCTATGAAGGTATAAAACTAGGTATCGTACTCTCAAGAGTGTCCCTTTTTAGCAGATCAGAAGAACAGCAACATCACTCCGCTATTCTTGTCTTGAACTGCAAACTGCACCTTAAGGGGTGGAGTTTGCCTATTTTTTCTACATTTTTGTAGTAAATGATTATGCTGCTATGAAAGGAGAAGAAAACTATGACGCAAGATGAAATGCGGCTTGCGTTACTTAACAGCACAATCAAGATCATTGCAAAAGATGGTCTTGACAAAGCAACAACACGAAGTATTGCGCAGGCAGCCCAACTAAACGAAGCTTACATTTATCGCTTATTCAGCGACAAGGAAGATTTGTTCAAAGAAGCTTTTACTTTGCTTGACAATGAATTGGTATCAAAAATACTGTTGCATTTACCAATCATGTCGGCCAAGGAATTGGACTTTGAAACGAGATGTCGTGCTTTGTTTTTTGCTTGTTGGAAATTCATTCTTAGCAACAAGGAAAAATGCCTCAGTTTCATTCGCTATTATTATTCGCCCTACTTTAAAAAGTATTCGTATGACGAACATAATGAGCGATACCGTAGCGTTCTTGAAAAAATGACACCTGCCTTTCGTGAAAAAAGTAATGTTTGGATGTTGCTTAACCACATCCTGAACACAATGCTTGACTTTGCTGTAAAGGTGTTTAACGGAGATATAAAGGATAATAACGATACTGCCAAACACGTTTTTTTGGTTGTTTACTCTTCAGTTAAGCCTTATATTGAACCCCGCCATTTAAAAAGCAAGGAGGGATAAACAAATATGCAAGTTACAAATACATTAAAAAAAGTATGGAATGTTATCACAACGATCACCGTTGCGTTGGTGGTAATATTTGCAGTTCTATTAATAGGCGTGCGTTTGTTCGGCATTCAGGTTTACTCTGTAATTTCGGGCTCAATGGAGCCGGAGTATCACGTTGGCTCACTGATCTATGTGAAAGAGGTCAAACCATATGAAGTAGAGGTTGGAGATGTAATTACGTTCGTTCTCTCAGACAATACACCGGCAACGCATCGTGTTATTGCAATTGATAAGGAAGCTCAACTGTTTTACACCCGTGGCGACGCAAACTTCCAAATTAATGAGGAAACCGGCGAAAAGGAGTATACAGAAGATCCTCCCGTCCGTTTTGATCAGTTGCTTGGAAAACCTGTGTTCAAGATCCCTATGTTAGGCTACGTTGCCTATTACATTCAACATCCGCCCGGCATGTACATTGCGATTGCAGCAGGCGCGATTCTTCTAATACTTGTGTTCCTTCCAGATCTTTTCAAAAAGGAGAAGAAGGAAACCAAGCGCATCCCCACAGATGATGGGGACATTAATCAGGGGTAACGCCGAAAGGCTCCCAAATATAATAAGGAGGTTTTTGTCATGAGAACAAAAACGAAAGCGTTGGCCTTGGCCTTATGTGCGGTGTTACTCGTCGTTACTACAGTATTTGTAACGATGGCGTTTCTCACCTCTAAGGACTCGGTCACAAACACGTTTACTGTCGGAAAGGTAACCATAACGCTTGACGAAGCAAAGGTCGACGAGTACGGCAAGGCGGCTGATAGTAAAGACCGTGTAAAAGAGAATAAATATAAACTCATACCCGGCCACACCTATACTAAGGATCCCACCATTCACGTTGCAGACGGCAGCGAGGAATGCTGGCTGTTCGTCAAGGTCGAAAACGGTCTTGCAGGAGCCGAGGCCGAGGGCGCAACTTCTATTGCAAGCCAGATGGCAGTAAATGGTTGGACCAAAGTAGACGGCACTGACGTTTATGCGTATGCAACTAAGCAGGTTGCAGGTGCAGATGTTGTTGTATTCGACAACTTTAAGATTGCTGGAACGACCGATGTTTCTCTGTATGAAGAAGCTGAAATCGTTGTTACCGCTTATGCAATCCAGGCAGATGGCTTTGATTCAGCTGCTGAGGCATGGACTGCTGCCGGGGCAGAGTCTCAGGCAAAGTCCAACTAATTATGGAATAACGGCATAAAAGCCTTTATTTATCAAAAAACTCTTGAAGAAAGGAGGCACTGGCTATGAAAAAGAAAGCGATTGTTGCAGTTGTTGCACTTGTACTTGTACTCTGTTGTGCTATGGGGGGTACACTTGCTTGGTTGGTTGACTCTACAACCGAGGTCAAGAATACCTTTACCTATGGAGACATTAACATAAGCTTATGGGAGCATGAACTGAACGAAGATGGTCTTACTCTTAGCGCCGATGTATTCACCGGCGAAGAGCAAACCGGTTTCAAGATGATCCCTGGAAACAAGATCGAGAAGGATCCTACTGTTACTGTTAAGGCGGACAGTGAAGCAAGCTGGTTGTTTGTAAAGATTGTAGAATCCAATAATTTCGATGATTTTATGACCTATGGTGTTGCAAGTGGTTGGACACAGTTGACAGTAGATGCCGAAGGCAATGCGATCACTGATCTCATTTACTACCGTGAAGTTGCTGCAACTACTGCTGATACGGATTTTGCTGTATTGGAAAATGATTCCGTTTCGGTTAAAGGCACCGTTACAAAGGATATGCTTAAAGACGGCGTATTCGAAGCACCTACTCTTAGCTTTACTGCTTACGCAGTGCAGCGTGATGCTAACATCACTACTGCAGCTCAGGCATGGAACATTGCTATGGGCAAATAATTTTACAATCATTTAGAAAGGACTGTTGACCGATGAAAAAGAAGATTTTGTCGATCTGCCTGGTAGCTGTAATTGCAGTAATGGCAATCACCGGCGCTTCTCTTGCGTATCTGACCGATACCGACGAGGCAGACAATGTATTCACTGTGGGCAATGTAGCCATTTCGCTTGATGAAAACTTCGAGCAGAATTCTAAACTGATGCCGGCTGTTCCTGTAAAGGACGAAACTACCGGTAAGACCACTTATAACAACGCTATCACCAAGGAAATTGACGTTGTAAATGATGGTTCCGAAGATGCATATGTTCGCGTACATATTGCTATCCCTGCTATGCTCGATAGCGGTTCTGAGGATGAGCCTCAGTATGCTGCTTATAACAACACTCTGCATTTCAATATGTCCGCTGCATCTGTTGAAGAAGGCAAGTGGAACTGGAATGCTGACAAAGACGGTTCTAACTATCCCGGCAACGGCAGCACTTGGAACTGCTATCAGCAGGCAATTGATGGTGTTACCTACAACGTATATGTAGTAACCTATGAAACTGCTCTTGCGAAGGGTGAGATTGCTGATAACGCAATGTACCAGGTATATCTTGATCCCTCTGTAACTAACGAAATGATTACCGGAATCAATACTGTCTTGGGCGAAAACTGGGAAATCAAGGTTGTTGCAGAAGGAACTCAGGCTGCAGGTTTTGCTGATGCTTACACCGCACTGGACGCTTCCTTCGGTGCTCCCGGAACCTACAACCCTTGGGCTGAATAATTCACCAGAAAGGAATAAAACACAATGAAAAAGAAAATTGTTGCACTTTGCCTTGTTGCTTGCCT
>JAZNTT010000077.1:0-22153 GCA_045591885.1 Eubacteriales bacterium
ATCTTCAACGGCTCGTTTCCGTATAGCGAAAATCCAAGTGCGGAAATACGCTCCTTGAACGCCTCAATTTCGGGAATCTGATCCGAGAATCGAGAGGGAAGACCCTCTAAAACGCAGTTTGCCGCGTCAAGAGATTGAAGTATAAGATACGATGGACTCGTCGAGCCGAAGATCGCAAGCGCATTTTTGACCTGCCCGCCAACCGCAAGATCAAATTCCGCCGAAAGATGTAAGTAAGCACCGCCCGTGAGAACAGGCAACGTCTTGTGCGCAGAATCGCAGCAAATATCAGCACCGAGATCAATAGGGAACAAAGACTCAGATAGAAAACGCAGGTAAGCACCGTGCGCATTGTCGACCGCCAAAAGAACGCCGTGACGGTGACAGACCTCTGATATACCGCGAATATCTGCAATGCTTCCGAGATAATCGGGGCTTGTCAGATACACGGCAACGGGTTTTTCGGAAGCACCGTTCAAGTAACGGTCAATTCCATCGGGCGTCAGCTCACACGATAAATAACCGACGTTTTTCTCGGAATAAAGCCAGTCAATATCAATGTCAAGAAGTCCCGCGGCGGTGATGAACGTCTTGTGAGCGTTTCTTCCGCAGGCGATAAGGGGCTTCTTGCCGTTTCTTTTCGCGTAAAGCAGAATAAGATAAAGCATCGCGCGAATGCACTGCGAAGATCCCTCGGTAGAGTAAAGCGTGCGGCAACCGAAAAGCGTGCTTGCATTGTGCTCGCTTTCTGCAATAATGCCGTTTGCCTCGTACAAGCTGTCAGCACCGCTTATCTCGGTAATATCGAGACGTTCAACACCTAAAAGCGGCTGACCCTTGTGACCGGGCATGTGCATGCGTGTCGGCTTGCTGTCGGAATATTTCTTAACGAAATCACAAATAGGCGTATTCATTATTCACCCAAAGCTCTTGCAACCGCAACCATTATAGCGCATTCCATACGCTTGCGGAAGAGCTTGCAGCCGTCCTCGTACACGCCAGTGACCGAGCCGGTCGCATGGTAAGCGTTTGCGGCACAACCGCCCGAGCAGTAAAGACGTGCCCAACAGTCGCGGCACTCCTTGTGCGCGTAGACGTTACAGGAAGCAAATTCATTCTGAATTTCAGTGTTGGTAACACCGCTCCAGATATCGCCGAGCTTGAAGCGCTCTTCACCGACGAACTGATGGCAGGGATAAAGGTCTCCCCAAGGGGTGACAGCCATATATTCGGTACCGCTTCCGCAGCCCGAAATTCTCTTGTAAATGCAGGGACCGCCCGAAAGGTCTATCATATAGTGATAGAAGGTAAAGGGCTTGCCCTCCTTGTCCTTTTTGAGCATAAGGGAGGCGAGCTTCTCGTACTGATCCATAACGATAGCCATATCCGTTTCAGTCAGAGCCGAGGGATCGTCTGAAGCACAAACAACAGGCTCCATGCTCAGCTCGTTAAAGCCGAGATCAAGCATAGTCTGAATATCATTAAGGAAATCGGGATTTGCGTGAGTAAAGGTTCCGCGCATGTAGTAATCCTTGCCGCCGCGTGCCTCAACAAATTTTTGAAATTTCGGAACGATCTTGTCCCAGCTTCCGTTGCCCGCATAGTCAACTCTGAAGCGGTCGTGGATCTCCTTGCGTCCGTCCAAGCTCAGTACGACGTTGTGACACTCGCGGTTAGCCCATTCGATAACGTCGTCATCAACGAGAACGCCGTTCGTGGTTAGGGTAAACCTGAAATTCTTGCCCTTTTCCTTCTCAATACTGCGCGCGTAGGAAACAAGGTCCTTTACGACCTGGAAATTCATAAGCGGCTCGCCGCCGAAGAAGTCAACCTCAAGATTGCGGCGAGTACCGGAATTTGCAATAAGAAAATCAAGCGCCTGCTTTCCGACCTCGTAAGACATAACGGCACGCTCGCCGTGGTACTTTCCCTGACTTGCAAAGCAGTATGAGCAGTTGAGATTGCAGGTGTGAGCGATGTGCAGACATAGCGCCTTGATTACTCCTGCAGTCTTTTGCTTCAGCTTGCCCGCCATCGGCTCAAAATTGTCGGGTGTGAAAAGCTTGCCCGCATCCTTGAGAGCTTGTACCTGAGCATAGCACTCGGCAATATCATCTTTTGTAATATCCTCGCGAGAAGAATACTTCGCTTCAATTTCCGCTAAGACCTCATCGCGGCTCTTTTCTTCAAAAATCGATATAATATCGTAAGCGACCTCGTCTACGGCATGCACCGAGCCGGAGCAAATATCGAGCACGATATTGTATCCGCCGAGCTTATATTGATGTATCATAATAGTTCTCCTTTACGAAAAAACGCCGCCATGCCGGCGGCGTTTCGGGTATGCAATTACTTGCTTTCCTTAGCGCTCTCGCACTGCTGATTTGCAATACCGCAGCTGGTCTTGCAAGCAGACTGACAAGAGGTCTGGCACTCGCCGCAGCCGCCGTTCTTAGCGCTGTCGCAAAGGTTACGAGTTTCGATAGTCTTGATGTGTTCCATAATTTCACCTTCCGTATTTAGGTTTTATCGGAATAAGTATATCACAATGAATATCGAATGTCAACCGATTTTCATACTTTTGTGCGCAGTTTCACGCTAAAAAAACGCTAATACGTCGGTTTTTTCAAAAACATATTAAAAGTTTTCGTTTTTGTATTGAGAAAAAAGTCGGGCTGTGCTATAATATAATGTAACTTTAATAGGAGAACAATAAAAATGAAAATAGGAATAGTAGGTCTTCCGAATGTCGGAAAGAGCACACTTTTTAACGCAATAACGAACGCAGGAGCAGAAACGGCAAACTACCCGTTCTGTACGATAGAGCCGAACGTCGGCGTCGTTTCAGTACCGGACAGCCGTCTCGACGTGCTTGCTGAAATGTATAACCCCGAAAAATATACCCCCGCGGTTATAGAGTTCGTCGATATAGCGGGTCTCGTTGAGGGCGCATCGCGCGGAGAGGGTCTTGGAAATAAGTTCCTTTCGCATATACGCGAGGTCGATGCGATAGCACACGTCGTCCGTTGCTTCGAAAACGGAAACATAATTCACGTTAGCGGAAGCGTAGACGCGCTCCGTGACGTGGACATCATAAATATGGAGCTTATCCTCTCGGATATCGAGCTTATCGAAAAGCGTATCGACAGAGTAAGCAAGGCGATGAAGGGCGATAAGACGCTCGCATCTGAGCTTGAGCTTCTCAACCGCGCAAAGGCGTGGCTCGACGAGGGACATTCGGCGCGCTCAATGGAGCTTACCGAGGACGAGGCGACTCTTCTCGACCAGAGTCCGCTTCTTTCGCGCAAGCCGATAATCTATGTAGCAAACATAGGTGAAAGCGAGGTCTCGGGCGAATACGAAAGCAACCCGAATTACCTTGCTCTCAAAGATTTTGCCGAAAAAGAGGGATCGGGTATCATTCCCGTATGTGCGGGAATCGAAGCCGAGATCGCAGAGCTTGAGGGCGAGGATAAGGCAATGTTCCTATCCGACCTCGGCTTATCCGAAAGCGGTCTTGACCGCCTCATCAAAGCGGGCTATACGCTTCTCGGACTCATAAGCTACCTGACGGGCGGACCGCAGGAGGTACGCGCATGGACTATCAAGCGCGGCACGAAAGCACCCCAGGCGGCAGGAAAGATACATTCCGACTTTGAGCGCGGCTTCATTCGCGCAGAGGTCATCGCGTTTGACGACCTCGTTGCTTGCGGAACGATGGCTGTCGCAAAGGAAAAGGGACTCGTACGCTCCGAGGGTAAGGAATACGTAATGAAGGACGGAGACGTCGTCCTCTTCAGATTTAACGTCTGATAAGAAATAAATAATCGCAGAAAGGAGAGCACCGTGAGTAAGGCAAAGATCTCGGTAATAATTCCGATATATAACGTCGAAAAGTACCTTAAGCGCTGTGTTGACAGCGTGCTTAACCAAACGCTTACCGATATAGAGATAATTCTCGTCGACGACGGCTCGCCCGACGGATGCGGAAGGATCTGCGACGAATATAAGGAAAAGGACAGCCGAATAAAGGTCGTCCATAAGAAAAACGGCGGTCTTTCTTCTGCACGAAACGCAGGGCTTGATATCGCAAAGGGGGAATATATATTCTTCCTTGACTCCGACGATTGGCTTGAGGAGGACGGCCTACGCAAGCTTTACGAAAAGGCAACCGAAACGGGAGTTGACTTCGTCCGCTTCCGCCCATATAAGGCGTTCTGGCCGAATCTTCCTGAGCTATCTCCCTATACGGACGGCGCTCCGTGTGAGCTACGCCCGGGATATTATAGCCGTGCAGACATCGAAAGGGAAGTGCTTGGTCGCGTTCTTACGACAAACAGTATGACGCTCGGACCGACTGTCAGCGCGTGTATGGCGCTCTATAAGTCGCAGTTTTTGCGCGACAATGAACTGAGCTTCGACGAGGAAGTGAAAAACAGCGAGGACGTCATCTTCTCGGCACAGGTCGCATACTGCGCGGCTTCATTCTACTATATTGAGGAAGCAGGGATATACTGCTACTTCTATAACGAAGCGTCAATATCAAAGGGCTTTAAGCCCGACCGCTTCGAAAAACTGAAAAACCTATCATACGCCTGCGAAAAGCTTTTCGCAGAAAAGGATAACGGCTTTTATGATAAGCAGCTTGCGATCCTTCGATGGTATATTGTCCTCAACTGCATAAGCGAGCGAGATAAGCTTACTTCCTTCAAGGAAAAACGCCGTCATTGTCTGAACATTGTAAAAGATCCTTTCACGAAAAAAATAAAGCTCAAATTAAGTGAGCTTAACGTTCCGCTTAAAATGAAGCTTCTTATGATATGCGTTGAGCTACACCTTGTGACAGTAATTGCATTGGTATAAAACAAAAACAGTGTTTCCGAATGGAAACACTGTTTTTCATTTGCATTTTTGGCCGATAACCGATTACTTAATGGTAACGGTTGCGCCTGCCTCTTCAAGAGCCTTCTTGAAGGATTCAGCCTCGTCCTTGGAAACGCCTTCCTTAACCATCTTAGGAGCAGCCTCAACGAGGTCCTTTGCGTCCTTAAGGCCAAGGCCGGTGATCTCACGGATTGCCTTGATAACGTCGAGCTTCTTAGCACCGAAGTTGGTGAGCTCTACGTCAAACTCGGTCTTCTCCTCTGCAGCAGCAGCGGGAGCAGCACCACCAGCAACTGCGCCTGCAACAGCAACGGGAGCAGCGGTAACGCCGAATTCTTCTTCAAGTGCCTTTACGAGATCGTTCATTTCGAGAATGGTAAGTCCCTTGATTTCTTCAAGGAGAGCTAAAGTCTTTTCGCTAGCCATTTTAATATACCTCACTTTTAAGTATTTGTTTTAATATTTTTTGTGGAACGAAAATTGCGACAACACCGAGCGTTCCTTTTTCGGGTGTCGGTAGCAGATTACTCTGCTGCGGGAGCTTCTTCAGCGGGAGCTGCTGCTTCTGCAGGAGCTTCCTCTGCGGGAACCTCTTCGCCGCTCTTGTCGATTATTGCCTGAAGGGCATATGCGAGCTTGTAAAGCGGGTTCTGGATTCCGAGCATGATCTTGCAAACGAGAGTCTCCTTGTTGGGGATATCTGCAAGAGCCATAACACCGTTCTGATCGAGAAGCTCGCCGTCGATAAATCCTGCCTTGATTTCGAATGACGGGATCTTTTCAGCGTACTCCTTGAGGATCTTAGCGGGAGCGATTGCGTCCTCACCGCTTACTGCGAGAGCGGTCATTCCGGTAAGGTATTCCTTCATTCCGGGGTAGCCGGCTTCGTTGCAAGCGCGCTCGGTCATAGTGTTCTTATATACCTTGTAGTCAACACCTGCTTCACGGAGTGCCTTACGAAGGGCAGTATCCTGATCAACGGTGATACCGGTATAGGAAACGAGAACGCCGGACTGAGCTGCCTTTATTTTCTCTGTAAGGGCAGTAGTTTCTGCAATCTTCTTTTCAAGAATTTTTGCGCTGGGCATCGTTTTCACCTCCTGATAAAAATGCCTGCAGGAAGCTTC
This sequence comes from Eubacteriales bacterium, assembly GCA_045591885.1. Lineage (GTDB taxonomy): Bacteria > Bacillota > Clostridia > Oscillospirales > CAG-272 > Colimorpha_A. Next base: position 6,012 of record JAZNTT010000077.1, read on the forward strand.
ACTTTCTGCAGGCACACAAAAAACAAGTATATTGTTTGTGTAACCTCGGCAGGGAGCGTGAAGCGATTACATAATTGACCTGCTGTCTTTGGCTGACTTAGTGATTATAACACAACGAATCGGGCTTGTCAACAGTTTTTTGAAAAAACTTTTATTTTTTTATTTTGGATATTGACAAAAGGAAATAAGCGTGGTATAATATCAAACGTTGTGAGCAATGGAGAAGTCGCGTAGTTGGTCTAGCGCGCACGACTGGAAATCGTGTAACCCAGAGATGGGTTCGAGAGTTCGAATCTCTCCTTCTCCGCCAAAATAAAAATGCACCCTGAAGGGTGCATTTTTATTTTGGCAGAACGACAGAGAGATTCGAGCGAGCTTCGCTCGCCGGCAGGAAATTTCTGCGTTTGAACGCGAATTGAAATTTCCATACCTAAATAAAGCAGATATTTCCTGCTTGAATCATCTCCTTCTCCAAAAATGACCGCCTGTGCGGTCATTTTTGCGGAGCTATGCACGCTTAGATCATTTTTTAATTAATTCATTTGTAATAGATTGTAATTCTTAAAGTATTGTGATACAATTTAAGTTAGAGGTGATAATGATGTTACAATTATCAAAGGCAACTGAGACAAGATCTTTTTTTGGAAATGTTATAAACGAAGTTAGGGGTATAAAGATAAAACGAATATTTTCGATATGCCCATCTTGGCATATGTACAAAGGTCATCGTCTGTATTCTGATTGTACTCCTCTATATATTCTTTTTGAAAATGGGCAATGCTTAATCCTTGAATATTATTTCATTGACAAACTCCGTGCTGAGTTTCGTCAAATGACAGTTGAAGAAATTGCTGAATTTCAGGACCTGTCGTTGATAGACTACTTTAATAGTTCGGACGAGATCTACAACTGCGTTGAAGGTGAAATTGCTGATATAGATTGTACGGAAACAATAGCATTGGAATATGGCAACCTTGAATCGGTAGAACTTCGTCAGGTGACATGGGAATATTCCCAATGGATTAACGGCAATATAGAGAGTGTTTTGCCTACTGACGAAACGTTTGACGAAATCAAATTTATAATGAGCAATGGCAATACGTTTGTGATTTGTGGCGATGACGCTTATGCAGATGGGTATGTATTGGCTTGGTCGACAGATTCTGAAGAAACTACGCTGATATAAATTCATCTCAAGTTATTAAGCTATTGAAAAACACATTCGCTGCGATAAAATGATGATATCAAAAAATTTGTAATACGGAGAAAGTGTTATGCAAATATCTTGTTATGAACTATACGAGGAAGAAAAGGCGAAAAATTCAGGCAAAAAAGCAGCGGAACTCTTTTATACTAAGTATAAGCTGCACCCGAAGGGAGGCGGAAGATTTCACTATTTTGATTATACCGATTTTGCTATTGACGATAGTTATGATATTATGCTTTCGTTGTACTATACAACGAGCGGAGAATTGAGGGACGGTGCTTATGGGTGCATCTCTTACAATTTTTACATTCTCAAAAATGGCTCGAACTACTTTTTGAGGTATTACGATATAAAATCTTTGGAAAATATCGCTATCAAAATAGGAAAAAAGACAATAAACAATATTTGGTACATATCTGAAATTGCAATGGGACGCAGGACAAAGGAATATAGGAAATGTGCCTTAAACGATGTTGATTCAAACGAAATTACACTCGATTCCAACGAAGTAGAAAGTTTGTTTAAGGAGCTTGGCAAAATAGCGTCAGATGAAATTCACTATGAAAATATCGATTATTTATATCCCGATACTAGTTTGGAAATTCTTGACTATGTCAATCATCGAGAGTTCTATGCAGACGACTATGCGCTTCAAAAATATCAAGGTTATATTGATGCAGTTCAGTATATAATAGAAAAATCTGGAATGAAATGGATGAAAAAATGTGATATTCAGTATGTTGGCAGCTTGGAGGAAGCTTGGGAAAAGTTCGTAGACCGTCATTTGCGTAGTCAATATATGATATATGATTAAACGCTGTATTTGGCTTGTGCTTTGCTTAGAATACAAAAGGTGAATAACAAAAATCTTCGATATGCACATGCACTACAAAAACACCGCTCCCGCGCTCGAGCTTGGCAAAATCCGTTCAAAAGGCATTAGAAAACGGCAAGAAATTCCATCAGACACTCGGCGTTATCACAACGGGTTGACATTTCGGAGCGAAGTGCTATAATGAAAATACAAACAATAAGTATGAGGTGAACTTATGAAAAAGCTTATATCCATTATTTGCCTTCTGGCAATGACGCTTACTATGTTCGCATCCTGTAACGACCACGAACACAAATTCGCGTCCGAAAAATGGGCATCCGACAGTGATTACCATTGGCATCCCTGCGAGGCAAAAGACGGCTGTAAGGAAAAGGGAAGCAAGACAGAGCACACCTTCGCGCCCTCTGTCGACAAGGAAGGAAAACCCGTAAATAAATGTACTGTCTGCGGCGCAACCAATGACAAGGTCAGCACCGCACCCGAGCACGAATGTGCTTTTGCCGATAAGTATCAATATAGCGAAAACTTCCATTGGTATCCCTGTACTCAGGAGGGCTGCTACGAAACAAGCGGCAAGGCGGAGCACGCCTACGGCAACCCCGACGTTACCTATGCCGACGGCAAGATAATCACTAAACACACCTGCGTTGACTGCGGATACGAAAAGGTCAACGAGGAAAAGGTCGATACAGTCGTCGATAACGCAGTTTCTTGGAACGAAATGTTCAAGAACTTCAAGCTTACGAACTTCTCTATGAAGGTATTTCTGTCGTCGACAACCAATCACTGCATCGTCACCGAAAACTCGGCGTACTACCATATCGAGGGCTCAACGGAGTTCTACACCGTAAGAAACGCGGACAATACCTGCACGACATATTACAAATACGACGGCGGCTTCAAAAAGCTCGATAATACGAGCGACGAATACCTCGTCGGCGCACAGACCGAAACTGTAATTCAGGTATCCTTTGAAGAAAACTTCGAAAAGTTTACGTACGATCTCGAAACCGCAAGCTACGTTTGCGCGGAGGAAATCGAGTGTACCTATTACGATTTCGACGGCAACGTAGAAGGAACGCTTATCTGCTACGATAGCGTAGTAAAGATAACGGACGGAAAGATATCCTATATCGAGTCGAAATACTACGAAAAGGACCATGATCGTAATGGATATTCCTTCATCTACTATAACATCGGTATTTCCTCAGTAACTATCCCACAGGAAGTTATCAACAGCGCCGTTTCCAATGGCGGCAATGCCGAAGCATAAAAATAACGAAAGAGCAAACACGACCGTGTTTGCTCTTTTATATTATATAATATATTTTCCGTTTCAGTAGCGGTTTTTCCTTTAATAAAATGTTGTTACGACTTCCTCGGGCGCATCGCACTTTTCGGCTTTTACGCCGACAAGAACGGGACCGACCTTTCCGTAAAGCGGACAGTGCTTGACTGAAATATGAGCGCTGATCCTGTACCAGCCGCCCTTTTTGATATTCTTTCCGCCGTTTTCACACAGCAGTCCAGAATAGGTTATATCGTCTGCACAGCAGGTCATTATCTGTCTGCCGATAACGAACTCGTCGGGCTTAAGCTTGTCGTTCTTCGTTGCCTGACCGATGAACGTGACCTTTTTCGTGTCGTAATTTTCCATACTGTCAGCGAGGTCTCTGTACCAGAGCGCGTAATCGCGGTCGGCTATCTCGATAACGTCGGCATTTACGTCAAAGGGCAGGGGATCTTCGGTATCGTCGAAAACGAACGAGCCGTCGGAGCTTTCATAAATAATGTCGGTGCGGCGAGAAACGCCGCGAACGAGCTTGTGCAGCGCGTCGGTATCGGTTTCGGGCGAGCAACGGTTAAAAACGGTAAGCTCGCAGAAGGAAAGCTTGTCAACGACGAGGTTTCGCATATTCGCGTTGTAGACCTCGATAGTGTTCGCGTCAGCGAAATTCATTATCTGATAAATTATCCACTTTCGGGGAACCGACGCAAAAAGGTCGGAAATGAGCCACATTCCGTTGTATTCAAGGAGAATACGGTTCGCTTTGTGCTTACGGCGGAGCGCCTCAAGCTTGTCGGGATTAAAGCGGCTCTTGTCGTCAATTATCTCAACGAAAACCTCGGGAGAAGCAAAAACCGAAGGATCAAGTTCTACCTCGCCTTCTTCACAGAGCAGGACAAGAGTTCTGTCGCCGTCCTTAAAAAACTTTGGGTCGGAAAGCGTCTCGTTTATAAACGAGGTCTTTCCCGATTCAAGAAAGCCGGTAAAAAGATATACGGGATATTCTTCTCGGTTAAACATAATTAACCTCTTTCAAATAGATGATGTAAACCGTGCTTGTCAAGCCCCGTACCGATAACGCAAAGCTTGCCCGTGATGTCGGACACGCCGTAGCGAACGCTCTTTTCGCCGGGAACGTAGTCGAAGTGTATCCACTGTCCGTCATTAGAAGCCACGATGCCCTTCGCACGGAGAACCATACCGAATCTGCCCGTCATAAGCTCGTCAAGACACTCCTCAATATCGGAGAGGGTGAACTTATCGGCAGTCTCAACGCCCCAGCTTGTGAATACGTCGTCAGCATGGTGATGACCGTGATGGTCATGATCGTGGTGATGGCATTCACATTCGGGATCGTCACATTCGTGATCGTGGTCATGATGATGGTGATGCTCGTGCTCGTGGCAGTCGCAATCATGCTCGTGATGATGCTCATGCTCGTGATGATGACACTCACATTCGGGATCGTCACATTCGTGATCGTGATGGTGATGATGACCGTGTTCGTGATGCTCGTGCATAAGCTCGTGCAAGCGCTCTTCAAGGGTGTCCTTGCTCTCCGCAGCGGAAAGTATCGCCTTGCCGTCGACCTGATCCCATGGAGTAGTAACTATCGGCGCGTGCTTGTTTACCTGTCTGATTATCTCAACGCATTCCTTGAGCTTGTCATCGCGGATACCGTCGGTGCGCGAAAGCACGATAGCGGTCGCATACTCTATCTGATTGCGGTAAAATTCCGCAAAGTTCTTCATATACATCTTGCACTTGCCTGCGTCAATTACCGCGCAAAGAGCAGAAACAGTTAGATCCTCACAGCCCGCGTTTTCAACCGCCTTGATAACGTCGGAAAGCTTACCTACGCCCGACGGCTCGATAACTATTCTGTCGGGAGAAAATTCCTTCTGCACCTTTGCAAGAGCCTGGCTGAAATCACCGACGAGCGAGCAGCAGATGCAGCCCGAGTTCATCTCGGTTATCTCAATGCCTGCTTCTCTTAAAAATCCGCCGTCAATACCGATCTGACCGAACTCGTTTTCGATAAGAACGATCTTCTCACCTGCATAAGCTTCTTTAATGAGCTTCTTGATAAGCGTAGTCTTTCCTGCGCCGAGGAAGCCCGAATATATATCTACCTTTGTCATATTTGCCTCCGAAAAAGTATTTCCAATAAACTATTATATCACCTTTTGAATACAACTTCAAGCGATAAAGAAAATTTGTTACATTTTTGTGCTTTGATTGACAATGGTTGAAAGCAGTAGTATAATGTAAGATGAATTATAATATATTACGGAGACAACGTATAATGAAAAAGACACTTAAAAAGGTAATTATCACTCTTTTTGCCGTTATCCTCTGCCTCGGCGCAGTATCCTGCGGAAGCAAGGACGACTTTGTTCCTGCCGGCTATAAGAAGGCGTCGAACAAGAACGCTGATTATACCCTCTATGTACCCGAGGGCTGGATAGTCGATATGTCGACGGGTGTAACCACCGCAAGAGCGTCGAAGAGCGATTCCTCGAATATTTCTTTTATGGGCTTCGAGCTTGATAAATCCCTTATCAATTCCGAAACCTCCGAGGGCGATACCGAGGAAAAGAGCATGCTCGATAAATTCTGGGACTATTACAGCGCAGAATTTCTTAAGACCTTCCCCGATATGAAATATGACGAGAACGCAAACGGTAAGGAAATGGTCATTTCGAAAAAGTACAAGGCAAAGGAATATATATATACCGCAACTGTAACGGGCGCCGAGTACAAATTCATGCAGATAGTCGTTATTAAGGGCGAGACCGTTTACCTTCTTACCTATACTGCAAAGGCAGATCTTTTCGATGAACATTACGGTACCGCAAAGAAGATCGCAGGTTATCTTGATATCAAATAATGAACGACATTTATTTTGACAACAGCGCAACTACAAGAGTGCTGAAAAGTGCGGCGGATATTGCGTATATGGTGATGACCGAGGAATACGGCAACCCCTCGTCGGTACACGGCAGGGGCGTTTCGGCGGGAGCGATCCTGACCGAAGCAAGAAACGCAGTCCTCTCGTCACTCGGAGTGCGTACTCGCGGAAATTATACCGTTTTCTTCACGGGAAGCGGTACAGAGGCAGACAATATGGCGATAACCGGTGTGCTTGGCTCGAAGAATTACCGCTTCAAGCCGAGAATAATAACGACCGACAGCGAGCATCCGGCAGTCCTTTCACCGATAGCTGAAGCCGAGAAAAACGGTGCCGACGTCGTCCGCCTTTCGACTAAGGGCGGAGTTATTGATATGAACGAGCTGATATCGGCTCTGACACCCGAAACGGTGCTTGTCTCCATTATGCTTGTCAATAACGAAACCGGCGCAATCTACGACGTTAAAAATATATTTTCCGAAGTGAAAAAACGCTGTCCGAACGCGCTTACGCACTGTGACGCGATTCAGGCGTATATGAAGCTCCCGATAAATATTTCAAAGCTCGGCTGTGATCTTATGACGGTGAGCGCACACAAGATCGGCGCGCCGAAGGGCGTTGGAGCGCTTATATGCGAAAATACGCTTCTGACGAAAAAGCAGATAAGCCCCGTAATATTCGGAGGCGGTCAGGAGCAGGGACTCCGTTCGGGAACCGAGAATCTTCCCGGAATTGCGGCGTTCTCTACGGCAATATCGGAGCATAAGAATAGTATAAACGAAAATTACGAATACGTATCTTCTCTGCGCGAAAAGCTTGTGTCGCTTCTTCCCGACGGAGTGAGGGTCAACGTGCCGAATGGCGAATACCTGCCGCATATAATCAGCTTGACGGCAGACGGCGTTAAGAGCGAGGTGCTTGTCCGCGCGCTCTCAAGCGAGGGAATATATATTTCGGCAGGGTCTGCCTGCTCGTCTAAAAAGCTGAAAACAAGCTCTGTGCTTACGGCTTTCGGTCACACACCCGACAAAGCCGACTCGACGGTCAGAGTAAGTCTTTCACCTCATAACACCGAAGAAGAGATCGAAATTTTCGCAAAGAGCTTGAACGAAACGCTGAGTAAGCTTGTAAGAAAGAGATAATATGAAAAGTTTTAACGGCAAAAAGGTTACTGTAATAGGACTCGGAATCTCGAATACCCCCCTTATCCCGTGGCTTCTTTCGCGCGGAGCAGTCGTTACCGCGAGAGACAAAAAGGATTTTGAAAATCTTCCCGAAAACGTGAGGGCATATAAGAAACAGGGCGTAAACTTCGTCTGCGGAGAGGGATATCTTAAGGGCATCGACGCCGACGTTATCTTCAAAGCGCCCGGACTTCGCTACGACCTGCCCGAAATTTCGGAAGCAGTTGAAAATGGCGCTGTATTAACGAGCGAGATGGAGCAGTTTTTTGAGGATTGCCCCTGCAAAATAATAGGCGTAACCGGCTCTGACGGTAAAACGACATCAACGACGCTTATTTATAAATGCCTCTGCGAGCAGTATGGCGAAAGCAAGGTATTCGTCGGCGGAAACATAGGAAAGCCGCTTCTTCCCGAGGTCGGTAAAATGGACGAAAGCTGCTTTGCGGTCGTTGAGCTATCGTCCTTCCAGCTTCATACGATGAAGCATTCCCCCGAGATATCGCTCATTACCAACCTTTCGCCGAACCACCTCGATTACCACAAGGGAATGGAGGAGTACGTCGAGGCGAAAAAGAACATTTATCTTAACGCAAAGCCCGGCTCTGTCCTTGTCCTAAACGGCGAAAACGGTGTAACAAAAAATCTCGGAAGCGACGCACCCGAGGGAGTTGAAGTTCGTTATTTCTTAAACGGTTATGCAAAGGTAGAGAACGGCAAAATAACCGTCAACGGCAGGGAAGTGCTGAAAACCGACGATATACTTATCCCCGGTAAACACAATGTCGAAAACTACTGCGGCATAATCTGCGCCCTCGACGGTATCGTCGACGACGCGGTATTTGAAAAGGTCGCAAAGACCTTCGGCGGAGTTGAGCACCGTATAGAGCTTGTCCGCCGTCATAACGGCGTAAGCTACTATAACAGCTCGATAGACAGTTCACCTACAAGAAGCGCCGCGGCGCTGAATTCCTTTAAGGAAAAGGTCATAGTCATTTGCGGCGGTTACGATAAGAAGATACCGTTCGAGCCGCTTGCGGAGGTGCTTCTACGCAAAGCGAAAACGGTAGTCCTCACGGGTGCGACCGCGCAGAAGATAAAGGACGCGCTGATAAACCATAAGGACTATACGGAGGATGCTATAAAGATAATCGAAAAGCCCGACTTCAGAGATGCGGTAATGGCGGCGCATAACGAGGCAAAGGACGGAGATACCGTCCTTCTTTCCCCCGCATGCGCAAGCTTCGACGCATTCCCGAATTTTGAGGTCAGAGGAAATACGTTTAAGGAAATCATAAAGAATCTATGATAAAAAATCTCGTAAAAACACTTCTTCCGAAGCGCGAAAAGAACGCAAACAAGGGTGATTTCGGTACGCTCACAGTTGTCGGCGGCTCGGAAAAATACCGAGGTGCGCCGATCCTGTCCTGCGAAGCCGCACTCCGAAGCGGTGTCGGCATCTGCCGTCTTGCTTCGATAGAAAAGGTAATACAGTCAGCCGCTTCGCGCCGTCCCGAAATAATCTTCCGGCCGATAGATGAGAGCATTAACGGCGCAATAAGCGCGGACAGCTTCATTTCACAAATAAAAAATATCGCGAAAAGCAGTGCAGTTCTCGTCGGAATCGGAATGACGGATTGCTTTGATACGGAAGCGGTAGTCAGTGCCTTGCTTTCGAATTACGAAAACACGCTGATAATCGACGCGGACGGGCTTAACAGCATCAAAACCTGCCCCGAAAAGCTCGTCAGCGCGAAGAAGATACCGATAGTCACGCCGCACGTCGGCGAAATGTCGCGCCTGACGAAGCTGTCAACTTCGGAGATAAAGGAAAGCCGCGAGAGGGTCGCCCTCGACTTTTCAAAAAAGTATAACTGCGTAACGGTCCTAAAGGACTCGATAACCGTCATCGCTTCCCCCGAAGGAAAATGTATGACCCTTGACCGCGAAAACTCGGCGCTAAGTAAGGGCGGCTCGGGCGACGTCCTTTCGGGCATTATCGCAGCGCTCTCGGCTCAGGGACTTGCCCCATACGACGCCGCACTTTGCGGAGCCATAATTCATAGCGAAGCAGGACTTGCCGCGTCAAATATTATGGCGGCGGAAAGCGTGCTTCCGAGCGACGTTATAACCTGCCTTTCGGCAGTCTTCAAGGAATTAAGGAGCTAAAATGAAACTGATAATCGCATCCGATATACACGGCTCGGCGTACTACTGTAAAAAGCTCGTCGAGGTAATAAATAAAGAAAACCCCGACAGAATACTCCTGCTCGGAGATATACTCTACCACGGTCCGCGAAATGACCTGCCGAGAGATTACGCACCCAAAGAGGTCATCTCAATGCTCAATCCAATTGCGGACAAGCTCATTTGCGTGCGCGGAAACTGCGATACGGAGGTCGACCAGATGGTGCTGGATTTCGACGTTTTGAGCGACAGCGCTGTCATATATGACGGCAAAACCGAAATCTTTGCAACTCACGGTCATAAATATTCCCCCGAAAATCCGCCGAAAATAAAGAACGGCGCGTTTCTCCTCGGAGGACATACTCACGTTGCCGAAAGACGCGATATGGGATACTTCACCTATATAAACCCCGGCTCTGTCTCGATACCGAAGGGCGGTACAAGCCGCGGCGGACTGATATACGAAAGCGGAATCTTCACTCCGTTTTCGCTTGAAGATTGAAAATGAAAAAGAAAAAAACAAGAAAAAAGGACATACTCGTTGCCGAAATAAAGAAGAATAAGGTTAGCTTTACCGTCTACGTCACGCTTCGCGTGATCGCATTAATACTCCTTATTCTTTCAATACTGTTCGGAAACTACGAAAGCGCGGCAATGTGCGCGCTTACTATGGTGATGCTCCTTGCGCCGCCCTTTGTCGAAAAGACCTTCAAGGTCGATCTGCCGACAACGCTTGAGGTCGTTGTGATGTGCTTCATATTCGCGCATACGATCCTCGGCGAGCTTGCGAGCTTTTACGTCCGTGTTCCGGGTTGGGACACGATGCTCCATACGCTCAACGGCTTTATATGTGTCGGCGTCGGCATATCGCTTGTTGACCTGCTCAACAGGAACAAAAAATTCCGATTCGAGCTTTCGCCGATATACGTTGTCGTCGCGGCTTTCTGCTTCTCGATGACCGTCGGCGTTATGTGGGAATTTTTCGAGTTCGGTATGGATATGTTCTTCGGCACCGATATGCAGAAGGACACGGTCATAACCTCGATAAAATCGGTCGCGCTCGATCCTACGAACAGCAATAAGGTCATAGTTATAGACGGCATAAAAATGACGGCGGTAAACGGTGAGCTGTTGCCGATAAACGGCTATCTCGATATAGGTCTTGTCGATACGATGAAGGACCTCTTCGTAAACTTCATCGGCGCAGTAATTTTCTCAATAGGCGGATTCTTCTACCTCAAAACAAGAGGCAAGAGAAGCCGTATGACGGAGGGCTTTATTCCAATCCCCGTCAACGACGATAAAACAGAAGAATAACATTTTGCGGGCGACTGATAGTCGCCCCTACGAGGACGTTTGGAATTTTCTTGTAGGGGCGATCATCGGTCGCCCGTTTTGCTCCCACGGAAAATTCTTTCAAACCTCTATTGAAATATTATATTATATATGCTAAAATATAACTCGGAATCTCAAAAATGGAACGGAATTTCGCAACAGAGCGTTCCGAAGACGGTCTGTCCATCAATTTTTGAATCAAGAACCAAGGTAAAATGAAGAAAGAAATCAAGAAAGAAAAGAAAAGCGGTAAAGGCAAGCTGCTTGTAAATTTCCTTTACGGAAGCAAGCGGTTTTTTATTGTGAGCATAATCGCATCGATAATCGTTGCATTTACTGACACGGTCAATCCGCAGATAATCCGTTACGCGGTTGATACAGTCCTCGGTGACAAAAAGTCGGGACTGCCGAAATTTGCGAACGATCTTGTCAGCGGCATCGGCGGTGTCGATTTTCTGCGCAAAAATCTCTGGACGCTTGCCGTAGCCGTAATGGTCGTTGCGACCGCGGCGGCAATATTCCGCTATATTCAGAGAATGTCGAACGCAAAGGCGTCGCAGACGCTCGTCGAGAGAATGAGAAATCTTCTCTTCGACCACATTCAGACCTTGCCTTTCTCGTGGCACATGAAAAATCAGACGGGTGACGTGATTCAGCGTTGTACGTCGGACGTCGAAACGGTAAAGAACTTCCTTTCCGAGCAGCTTATAGGAATAATGCAGATAGTACTTCAAGTGGGCCTATCGCTTACCATGATGTACAGCATGAATATAAAGCTCGCCGTAGCTTCGACGCTCACTCTGCCCGTGATACTGATCTACTCGGCGCTTCTCGGTAAGAAGATCGGTCAGGGCTTCAAGAAGTGCGACGAAGCGGAGAGTGCGCTTTCCGCCGCAACGCAGGAAAACCTGACGGGTGTTCGCGTCGTCCGTTCCTTTGGACGCGAAAAGCACGAAATTGACAAGTTTGCAAAGCTTAACAAGAGCTATCTTACAAGCTGGCTAAACCTATCGCGCCTCACGTCAATGTTCTGGGGTCTCGGCGACCTATTCTCGGGAATACAGGTAATGCTGATAGTGATTCTCGGCGTTAATTTCTGTGTAAACGACGGAATGACGTCGGGCGAGCTTATCGCATTTATCTCCTATAACGCAATGCTTTCGTGGCCTATCCGCCGTCTCGGCAGAATGATATCGGAAATGAGCAAGGCGGGAATATCAATGGAACGCCTATCATATATCCTTGATTCCGAGTCGGAAAGCGACCGGGAGGGAGCATCGGAGCCGGACCTTCGCGGCGATATCGTATTCGATAACGTAAGCTTCGGATACGATAACTGTCCCGAGCTGCTCCACAATATATCCTTTACCGCAAAGGCTGGAAGCACCGTCGGAATCATCGGCGGAACCGGAACGGGAAAATCGACGCTTATGCACCTGCTCGGGCGTCTTTACGACCTGCCCGATGACGGAAGCGGCGGCAGAATTACGATAAACGGAACCGACATAAAGGATATAAAGGCAAAGCATATAAGAAAGAACGTCGGAACAGTCCTTCAGGAGCCGTACCTCTTCTCGCGCACGCTTGCCGAAAACATCGCGATAACGAAGGATGCGGTGAATATGGAGGAGGTCCGCGAGGCGGCGGCGATAGCCTGCCTTGACGAGACCGTAATGTCATTTACCGACGGCTACGATACCTTCGTCGGCGAAAAGGGCGTAACGCTTTCGGGCGGACAGAAGCAGAGGGCGGCAATAGCAAGAATGCTGACGCAAAACGCGCCGATAATGATCTTTGACGACTCGCTTTCGGCAGTTGATGCCGAGACCGATGCGAAGATAAGAAACGCACTGTCAACGAACCTCGGTGACAGCACGGTGTTCATTATCTCTCACAGAACCGCAACGATAATGAATGCGGATCTTATAATCGTTCTCGACCATGGAAGAATAGCCGAAATGGGCGACCATAACACACTTATGCAAAAAGAGGACGGTATATATAAAAAGATATATACGATCCAAATGTCCGACCCCGACGATGAGGAGGTGACGGCATGAGTAAAGAGAAAAAGAAGGATCAGCAGTATACGCATCTTCCGTATTTCGGCATACCGAAGCTAATTACCTACCTCAAGCCCTATCGAGGTAAGCTTATTACGATGCTTGTTCTCGGTATCGTCGGCAGTATAATCGACATTTCGATACCACTTTTCCAGCAGTACGCGATAGACAATTTCGTTATCGCAAATACCTTAAAGGGCATACCGGTATTCATAGGGCTTTATATACTTGCCCTCGGAATACAGGTCGCGTCAAACACGCGAACGATGTATCTTGCAAGCTACGTTGAAATGAATATCGGACACGATATAAAAGAGGTCTGCTTTAACCATTTGCAGACGCTTTCGTTCTCCTATTTCAACCAGAACAGCGTAGGATATATTCATTCAAGAGTAATGTCCGATACCGCGCGTATAGGTGAGCTTGTTTCGTGGGTGCTGATGGACAGCATCTGGAACCTCGCTTATATGGTCGGTGCGATAGCTGTAATGTTCTCTATCGACGCGAAGCTCGCGCTTTGCGTGCTTGCGGTACTGCCGATAGCGGCGCTTCTCATCGCACTGTGCCTTAACAAACTGACGGTGCTTAACAGAAGCGTTCGTGAGCTTAACTCGAAGATATCGGGCGACTATAACGAGGCAATAGTCGGCGCAAAGACGATAAAGACGCTTGTCGTCGAGGATAAGATATCCTCCGAATTTAAGCAGGATACTCTCAAAATGAAGCGCACAACGGTCTCTGTAACCCGTTTCAGAGTGCTGCTTTGGTCGAGCGTTTCGTTCTTCTCCTTCATCGCGCTTGCGCTCGTGCTTTGGCGCGGAGGAATACTCACTCAGGAGCAGGCATTCAAGGTTGGTAAGCTTTCGGCGTTCATGTCGTATGCGCAGGGTCTGCTCAACCCGCTTCTTTGGGTAATCGACGCGATCAGTACGCTCATTAATACGAGAGTAAACATAGAGCGCGTAACGAAGCTCCTCGAAACGAAATCAGACGTTATCGACACCCCCCAGGTGATTGAGAAGTACGGAGATACCTTCTATCCGAAAAAGGAAAATTGGGAGCCGATACACGGCGATATCGCATTTGAAAACGTATCCTTCACCTATCCCGACGGCGAGGAGCAGGTGCTTGAAAACTTCTCACTGAGTATCCCGATGGGAACGCGAGTCGCAATAGTCGGTGAAACGGGTGCAGGCAAATCGACGCTCGTAAATCTCGTCTGCCGTCTGTATGAGCCGACGGAGGGAAGAGTACTTGTCGACGGACGCGATCTGCGCGAAAGATCGCAGCTTTGGATGCACTCGAATATCGGCTACGTTCTCCAGGCGCCGCATCTCTTCTCGGGAAGCGTGCGCGAAAATCTCCGCTACGGTAAGCCCGACGCAACGGACGAGGAAATGTGGGAAGCACTTCGCACGGTTTCCGCCGATAAGGTCGTCGAGAAAATGGATAACGGACTCGACAGCGAGGTCGGAGAGGGAGGAGACCTGCTCTCGACGGGCGAAAAACAGCTCATATCCTTTGCACGCGCAATAATCGGCGAGCCGAGAGTTCTGATACTCGACGAGGCAACGTCATCGGTCGATACCATGACCGAGCAGATAATCCAGAAGGCACTTACAAAGGTGACAAAGGGAAGAACCTCATTCATCATCGCACACCGCCTTTCAACAGTCCGCGACGCCGATGTCATAATAGTAGTAAAGGACGGAAAGATAGTCGAGCAGGGAACTCATAAGGAGCTTATGAAGCTGAAAGGTTACTATAACTCCCTCTATACCCGTCAGTACGAAAAGGAAGCGATCCAAGGGATCATATAAAGAAAAACGGCTGAATTTTCAGCCGTTTTTTATGTTCGGTTTTCCGTTATAAATTATCAGCAACCGTCCGCTTTCGACAGATATTTCTGCTTCCTTCCCAACAAAGGAATTGCTCACACCGAGAGGGAAGGAGGGCGAAAGCGTTATGCCCGACGCCTCGTATTTAAGCCCCGAAATGCTGACCCCGTTTGCTTCGCCGCCGAATGCAAATACCGAGCATCTGCCTGAGTTTTCTGCACCAAGCGTCATTGAGTCGCAAACGACGGTAGCAGTCGTGATTCCGTCAGTCAAAAAGGCATTTATACCGTTATCGCAAGCGTAAAGAAGCGTTTGAAGATTAGCTAACGTATGGTCAAGCTCACCGCCTAAGCCACCCGAAATTATAACGGTATCGTATCCGAGCGAAATTGCCTCTTTAAGGGCAAGAAGCGTGTCGGTATCGTCCTTCTCAATAGGAAAAACGCGCACGTTTTCGCCGTTCGGACGTTCGCCGTACGAATCGAAATCGCCGATGATCAGATTTGGCACGATCCCTGCCTTGTTAAGCTTTTCGACCCCCGCGTCAGCGGCAATAATAAAAGCGTCCTTTACAGTATAAAGCTCAGACGGTCCCGCGCCGACAATACAGCAAAGCTTCATAACCTATCTCCGTTTCATATCATTGAGATCATTATACCACCAAAACCGCCCCCTTGCAATACAAAATACGTATATATACTTGATTAGAGGGGGAAAATATGGTATTATAAAAGAAATAACACCGTTTCAAAACGGCGGGAGCAAGCCCCCGCCCTACAATTAGAAAGGTATAATTAAAATGAGATCTTACGAGCGCTTCTTAAAATACATTACCTATTCCACCGCATCATCAGAAACATCAGGCGTTACCCCCAGCACCGGCGGTCAGCTCGTGCTCGCAAAGGCGCTTAACGACGAGCTTCTTTCAATGGGGATCGAATCGACCTATAACGATCTCGGCTACGTTTACGCCGTTATTCCTGCAACAAAGGACTGCGAAAACGTCCCCGCGATCGGCTTCATCGCGCATATGGATACCTCGCCCGAATTCAGCGGCGAGGGCGTAAAGGCACAGCTTATCGAAAATTACGACGGAAGCGACGTCGTTCTGGGCGAAAGCGGACGCGTACTCAAGGTCAGCGACTTCCCGCACCTTAAATCTCTTAAAGGTCAGACACTTATCACCACGGACGGCACAACGCTGCTCGGCGGTGACGATAAGGCAGGAATTGCCGAGATAATAACGATGGCGGAAATTCTGCTTGAAAATAATCTCCCCCACGGCAAGATCTGCATC